>JBDIAS010000108.1:0-11026 GCA_039812465.1 Austwickia sp.
GCGACCCTGGTCCGCTATGCGCCGACGCGGCCCCCGTACACCCCGTACGGCCAGACCCCCTGGCGCGTGACCGACTCCGCCCGCTACGCGGCGTCACTGCCCTGCCGCGAGGAGGCCTCGGCGACGCTGGCCGACATGGGCCACATCGCGGAGGGCCAGCGCTGGGGGCTCGGGCGGCCGGGCCTGGCGGCGGGTTTCGCGCAGATGGCGTTCAAGGGCGGCTGGGGTCCGGGCGAGAACGGGTACGTGGCCCGGCAGTTGGGGGTGCTGACGCGTTCAGACGGTACGGGGGTGGCGGTGGCGTTGCTCTCGGCGAACCCGGGGGGCTACAACGCCGCGGTGGCCGACCTGGATGTGCTGGCGGTGGCCATAGGGCAACACGCGATCGCCCTGCCCGCCGGCCGTTGCCCGGAGACGGGACGCTGACGAACGCAGCCGCAGGAACCAGAACACGAATAGGACGCGAGCACCGTAGATCTTCGGTTGCCGTCGTGGACGGCCGGACAGCTCCGGCCGTCCACGGCGAGGGCGAACGGGCGCGTCACCGCAGGTCAGAGCGCTAACCCGCTGGTCAAGTGAGCGGAGGGCGTGGGATTCGAACCCACGATGCCGTTGCCGACATAGCGGTTTTCAAGACCGCCGCACTAGGCCACTATGCGAGCCCTCCCCGAGGTCCAACGAGGCCGGACCTCGGGGAGCATTCTACGGCGACCCGCCCACCGCCCAGATCAGGCTTGTGAACGGCTCACGCGCCATCCACCCGCGCGGCTCCGGTGTCGCCTGCCTGCGCGGCTCGGGCGTCGCCCGCCTTCCCGGCTCACGCGTCGCCCACCCGCGCCCTCAGATGTCGTCGCTGGTCAGCGGCGCGACCCCCGCAGAACGCGCGATCGGGTTCCACGTGGCCAGGAACGAGTCCTTGGCCGTCGTCGCGCTCCGGTTGGCGCCGACTAGTTCCGGGGCCTGCGTACGAGAACACAGCGCACCCTCCTGGGCCAGGCGCAGGTAGATCTCGTCCGCGTCCGCCGAGGCCTGCAGTGCGGCGCGCAGCTTGTCCCGGGCGTCGAGTCCACCCCGTACATCGCGGAAAGGATCGTCCCCTGCCTCGTTCAGCTTCGCCAGCTGCGCGAGGCGACCCTCCAACGCCTCCCGAATCTGCTGGCGGCCAGCCGCCTGATCGCCGCCGCAGAAGGTCGAGATGCCGCGTACCAGCGTCTCGCGCGATCCCTGGCCGCGACCGAGCGCCGAGTGGATCGCGTCTGAGGCAGCCTTGGCCCCTTGCTCGGACGGCCCCGTACCACTCGTGGTCGTCTCACGCGTGCTGGCGGTGTTCCCGCTCTCGGCGGACGTCGGCGATGCCTGGGAATCCCGGTCCCCGCCACGGGATAGCGCGGTGAACGCGACAGCCGCGATCACCAGAAGTAGAGCCACCGCCACGGCCGGCCACACGAGGGCCACACGGCGCGAACGGCCGCCCCCCTGCGGAGGAAGACCGGCTGGCGTGGCCCCACCCGCGCCAGCTCCACCGGCACCGGACCCACCAGCACCTGCCCCACCTGCGCCAAACCCGCCTGCGCCAAACCCGCCTGCGCCGAATCCCGCCCCTCCCCCGACTCCCGCCGGCCGGTGGCGGTCCGTCTCATCCGGCCAGGCCATCAGGCCCGGGTCGAGTGGCTGGGTGATCGGTCGGGACCGGGTCACCCGGTGCGTCGGATCGCCCTCGGACACGCCCGCGGGGGCAGGCGCGGACGCGGGTGCGTGAGGAGCTTCGTCCGGTACGAGTGGCGCCGGAACGGTCGGGTCGTCCGCGGTTTCGGCCGCTCGGAGCGTGGGTACGGGAGAGCCGCAGGAGACGCAGAACTTGGCCTGCGGCGCGAACTGAGAGCCGCATTCGGGGCAGTACCGGGCCATGGTCACCTTCCGCGATCGACAACGCCGACCGTGCAGGCGGCGAGGCGGGTCGACGGACCAGAGTACCGCGCCGTCCGCGATCCCCCCGGCCACCGTCGCGGTCGCGCTATCCTTCCGCGTTTGGGATGCCGCGGGTCAGAGCACCGTTTAGGGTGACGCCAGACGCCTCATTTCAGGCGTCGCGTGGCGTGAGGAGGAAGGAAGCGACATGCGAGGTCGCCTCACTCTCCTGGTCGGCATCGCCGCAGGGTATGTCCTGGGGGCCCGGGCCGGACGGGGACGGTACGAACAGATCAAGTCGCAAGCGGACCAGCTCTGGCATGATCCCCGCGTCCAGTCCACGGTGTCCTCGGCCTCGTCCCGCGTGGCAGAGACGGCCAGGGAGGTCGCCCCGGAGATCCAGGCGAAGCTCGCCGAGGCGGCCGGCGCCGCCACGGCGAAAGTGACCGAGGTGGCATCCTCGAGCACGCCCAGCTCCCAGCACCGCTCGTCACCTCTAACCCGAAGGGTGAGTTCCATGTCCAACGACGACAACGCCCCCCTCAGCCGCCCCCGCGCCGAGCTCCTGCCCGAAGAGATCGCGGCTGGCAGCGACGACCCCGCGGCCCAGGCGCAGGCCATCAACGACGACTCCAACGAGCGCGCCGAGAGCGTGGAGCACCACGAGGAGCTGATCGCTCGCACCGCCGAAGAGGCGACGGGAGGCGAGACGAGCGCCAAGTAGCGCCGCCGTCCGAGGCAGTCGGACGCTCAGACGCACGAAGGGGCCGGCCCACTGGGACCGGCCCCTTCGGCGTGCGGGGTGCCGAATCACTCGTCGGTGAGCCCCTCGAACAGGATCGTGGAGATGTAGCGCTCACCGAAGTCCGGCAGCAGCACGACGATCGTCTTGCCCGCGCTCTCCGGGCGTGCGGCGACCTGCGACGCGACAGCGAGCGCGGCGCCGGACGAGATGCCCACCAGCAGGCCCTCCTCGGTCGCGGCCTTGCGGGCCCACTCCACCGAGGTGGCCGCGTCGACGGTCAGGACCTCGTCCACCACGGAACCGTCGTAGATCTCCGGGATGAAGTTGGCGCCCAGGCCCTGGATCTTGTGCGGGCCCGGCTTGCCCCCGGACAGGATCGGGGACTCCGCGGGCTCGACGGCGATGATCTGGACCTCGGGCTTGCGCTGCTTGAGGACCTGGCCGACGCCGCTGATCGTGCCCGCCGTGCCGACGCCGCCGATGAAGATGTCAATCTTGCCGTCGGTGTCGTTCCAGATCTCCTCGGCGGTGGTCTTGCGGTGGATGTCGACGTTGGCCGGGTTGGCGAACTGGCGCGCCAGCACCGCGTTCTCACCCTGAGCGAGCTCCTCGGCCTTGGCCACGGCGCCGCGCATCCCCTCGGAGCCCGGCGTCAGGATCAGCTCTGCCCCGTACGCGCGCAGGAGCGCCCGGCGCTCCTTGCTCATCGTCTCGGGCATCGACAGGACGACCTTGTAGCCACGGGCCGCGCCGACCATCGCGAGAGCGATGCCGGTGTTGCCGCTGGTGCCCTCGACGATCGTGCCGCCCGGCCTGAGCTCCCCGCTCGCCTCGGCCGCGTCGATGATGGACACGCCGATGCGGTCCTTCACGGAGTTGGCGGGGTTGAAGGACTCGAGCTTGGCCGCCACGGTCGCGTCGGACTCGATGATCCGGTTGATGCGGACGAGCGGCGTACGACCGATGAGCGCGGTCACATCGTCATAGATCGGCATACGGTGCATCTCTTTCGGAAGTCGTTGAGGCATATCGGCTCTGGTCAGGACGTCGGCTCCGGTCCGCGCGCCGCCCGCGGCGACGCCGCGGAAGGTACGGGTACGGGCTCGTCACTCGCCCGGCACAGCAACCGTTCTGTTATGGGTATTCCAATCCCCGATTATGGGCGGAAGGTGTCGAACGCGCTCGGAGGAGCCGCTGACTGAGACGATCCGAGGATTCCGTCGTACCCGTCGGTAGCCGCGTGTCGGCGGAGAACGGCTGGTCACGTACGTTGCGCCGGCCTCCGTTGACCCATCTCACAAGGCAAACCGGGGGTGACCAGCCCGTTTCCTACGTAACATTCGCCCTATGTCGGCGCTGCAGATGACCGCGATCTTCCTGTGCTTCACGATCCCCTCGCTCGGGTGGATCTTGCTGTTCCGCCAGGTCCGCAGGTTCGTGACGGTCTTCCGCATGGGCTCGGCCGATCCCTCCCGGACGAACCAGCCGTGGACCCGGACCTGGACGGTGATCAAGGAGTTCCTGGGACACACGCGCATGGCCCGGCTGCCGATCGTCTCGCTCGCGCACTGGTTCACCGCCCTGAGCTTCTTCCTGCTCTTCGCGACGCTGGTCAACGCCTTCTTCCAGCTCATCTGGCCCGAGTTCCGGCTGCCGATCATCGGCCACTTCATCCCGTTCGAGTGGCTCGTCGAGATCTTCGCCTTCGGAGGTCTTATCGGGATCCTGGTGCTCATCGTGATCCGGCAGCGCAACCACCCCCGCTCGTCGGCCGGCATCCATGGACGCCGCAGCCGGTTCTTCGGCTCCGTCTGGTGGCAGGCCTACTACGTGGAAGCCACCATCCTGGGCGTCACGATCTGCATCCTGCTCCTGCGCACGCTCGAAGCGCGCATGGTCGCCGAGAACGAACCGGGCACCGTGCTGTGGCACCACTTCCCGCTCACCTTCTGGGGCGCGGACGTGTGGGGCTACCTGTCGATGCCGATGGTGTACGAGGCCATCTACATCTTCGCGATGCTGAAGATCCTGATCTCCTTCGCGTGGATGATCACGATCTCCCTCCAGCCCACGATGGGCGTGGCCTGGCACCGGTTCCTGGCCTTCTTCAACATCTGGTTCAAGCGCGAGGCCTCCGGCCGCACCGCCCTGGGCAACCTGCGCCCCATGCGTGCGCCCTCCGGCAAGCCGATAACCCTCGAAGACCTCGAGAACCTGGGCGAGGGCGACGACGAGGAGGAGCCGCGCCTCGGCGCCGGCCGGCTCGAGGACTTCTCCTGGAAGTCCCTGCTCGACTTCACGACCTGCACCGAGTGCGGCCGCTGCCAGAGCCAGTGTCCCGCCTGGAACACCGACAAGCCGCTGTCGCCGAAGCTGCTCGTGATGACCCTGAGCCACCACGCGCACGCCAAGGCCCCGTGGCTCCTGGCCACCGAGGACGAGCGGCACGACCAGCCGAAGCACGTCAAGCGGCTCGTGGACGTCCCGCTGATCGGCAACACCGGATATGAAGTGGACTACCCGATCGGCGCGTACGACGCCTTTGGCCCGGACGCCATCATCGACGCCGACGTGCTCTGGTCCTGCACCACCTGCGGCGCCTGCGTCGAGCAGTGCCCCGTCGACATCGAGCACGTGGACTCGATCATCGACATGCGCCGGCATCAAGTGCTCATCGAGTCCGCGTTCCCCACCGAGCTGGGCGGGCTCTTCAAGAACATGGAGGGCAAGGGCAACCCGTGGGGCATGGCCAACAAGATGCGCCTGGACTGGGCCAAGGGGCTGCCGTTCGAGGTCCCCGTGGTCGGCGCCGACGTCGAGTCGCTCGCCGACGTCGACTACCTGTTCTGGGTCGGATGCGCGGGTGCCTTCGAGGACCGCGCCAAGAAGACCACCCGCGCCGTGGCCGAGCTGCTGCACACCGCGGGCGTGTCGTTCGCGGTGCTCGGCGAGGGCGAGTCCTGCACGGGCGACTCCGCCCGCCGGGCGGGCAACGAGATCCTGTTCCAGGCGATGGCGGCCCAGAACATCGAGGTCCTCAACGAGGCCCAGGCCCGCAAGATCGTCGTCACCTGCCCCCACTGCCTGAACACGCTGCGCAACGAGTACCCGCAGTTCGGTGGCTCGTACGAGGTCATCCACCACACCCAGCTCCTGAACCGCCTCGTCCGAGAGCGCAAGCTCGTGCCGGTGTCGCGCCCTGAGGTGGCAAGCTCCGCTGGCGCGGCCTCGACCGGGAAGTCGGCCACGTTCCACGATCCCTGCTACCTGGGCCGCCACAACCACGTCTACAGCCCGCCGCGCGAGCTGATCGGCGCGCTGCCGGGCGTGAAGTACGCGGAGATGGCCCGCTCCAAGGAGAAGTCCTTCTGCTGCGGCGCCGGCGGCGCCCGCATGTGGATGGAGGAGCACATCGGCCAGCGAGTCAACGAAAACCGCACGGCCGAGGCCGTGGCCACCGGCGCCGACCGGGTGGCCGTGGGCTGCCCGTTCTGCCGGGTCATGCTCTCCGACGGGCTGAACGCCCAGAAGGAGGCCGGGACCGCGCGCGCCGAGGTTGAGGTCGTCGACGTCGCGCAGATGCTGCTGGCCTCCGTGTTGGCCCCGGTCGAACGTGAGGTCGAGACGGCCCCCGGCCCGTCGGCCCCCGCCGCGGCGGGCGAGTTCGCCGACGAGGTCGAGGCGTCCCGGCGCGCAGGTGAGACGAAGGCCGACCCCGCGGGGGCGAACGTCGCCGGCGCGGCTCCGGTCGCAGACCCAGAGACGGTCGTACGTCAGGCCGAGGAAGAGGCTGCCCAGGCGCCTCTCGGTTCCGGCGATCAGGTCGAGACCGTCGAGGAGCCAGCCGCCGAACCCGAGGTCGAGATCGTCGCAGCCGAGAAGTCGGTCGCCGAACCCGAGGTCGAGGTCGAGACGGCCGAGGTGGACACGGCGGCAGCGCAGCCTGCTGCGCGGGAGGCGGCCGCAGAGCCCGCCACCGCCGAAGCCCCCGCTGCCGAAGCCCCGGCACCGGCCGAGGCCCCCGCAGTCGAGGCCCCGGCTGCCGATGCCCCGGCACCGGCCGAGGCCGCGCCTGAGGTGGAGAAGCCCCAGGCGGCCGAGAAGCCCACGGGGACCATCCCCAAGGGCCGGATGTCGGCCTCCGAGGCGCTGGCGCTCATGGGCGGCACCGCGGTGGCCGCATCGGCCGCGACCGCCGATGCCCCCGCACCTGCCGAAGCGCCTGAGCAGGAGATCCCCGCCACGGAGCCGACGGCGGAGGCGACACCGGAGCCTGAGGCGGTTGCACCCGAGGCTAAGACCGCTGTGCCCGAGCCTGAGGCTGCCCCTGCCGCCGCAACGCCTGCAGCCGCCACGGCCCCCGCCACGGCGACCCTGGCCGGTGCCGCCGCGTGGGCCGCGCTGAAGGAGGCCCTCGGCGAGCGGCGCACCATGCCCGCCTCCGAGGCGATGGAACTCCTCGGGGCGCAGGCTGCCGCACCCGCGCAGGCACCCGCAGCCGCACCGGCGGCCGAGCCCGAGGTTCCTCCCGCCGCTGCGGGGCCGGCCGCCCCTGAGGCAGAGCCCGAGGCCGCAGCCCAGGCGCCAGAGACCCAGGAGCCAAAGACCGAAGCGCCGGTCGAGGAGACGGCACCCGCGGCACAGGCCGACACGACAGCGCCGAGCGAAGAGCCCGCGGCGAAGGCACCCGCGCCCGCGGCTCCCCCCGCGCCCGCCGCTCCCGCGGTCAGCGCGGCTGGCGCCGCCGCCTGGGCGCAGGTGAAGGAGGCCCTCGGCGAGCGGCGCACCATGCCCGCGTCGGAGGCGATGGCGATCCTGGGCACCGTCCCCGCAGCCTCCGCGCCCGCGGCGCCGGCGCCTGCGGCGGAACCGCCCGCCGCCGAGGCACCCGCGCAGGAGACCGCCGAGGCACCTGCCGCGGAGGCCCCGCCGGTCGTCGACGAGGCACCGGCTGCCGAGGCACCTGCCCCGGACGCCCCGCCGGTGGCGGACGAAGCGCCGGCCCCGGCGGAACCCGCGCAGCCCGCACCCGTCCCGGAGCCCGAGGCCGCAGCGCCTGCTCCCACGGAGGCGGCCGAGCCCGCACCCGTACCGGAGCCCGCGGCCCCCGCGGCAGAACCCGCACCAGCGGCAACGCCGGCAGCCGAGGCGGTGCCCGCGGCGAACAGCGCCGCCTGGGCCAAGTTGCGCGAGGCGTTGGGCGATCGGCGCACGATGCCGGCCTCGGAGGCCATGAAGATCCTCAGCGAGTAGCCGACCGCTGCAGCGCACCGTCGCCGGGTTCCGCGTGGGGCCCGGCGATGGTTGCGTCCACGTGGGGGCCCGCCGCGCGCGCCTCCGGTGGTTGTTCACAGCCCCGCTCGTACCAGCCCTGATCCACAGCCCGCCTCACGGGGCGCGGACGGCAGCCCTCGGAACTCGTAGGTTCGTGGTCGTCCCCAGGGTTGACGCCGACTCTGACGCAGCCCGCATACTGACGGACTACCGGGAGGAGGAACCGTCATGAGCCCCGCGATCCCGCTGAGCACCGCCGACCGCCTCGTCACGCTCGACCACCTCGTCACCCTGGAGGAATGGGCGAACGACTGGGCGCAGCGTGAGGAGAACTACGAGTTCGTCGACGGACAACCGCTCATGGTGCCTGGCGAACACCCCTTCAATCTCTCGGCAGCGACGCGACTGACCATCACGCTGTGGCGCGTCCTCGGTGACGACTGGGAGTTCCTCCAGTCGCCCGGGCTGCTGATCTGTCAAGTCCCCCTCACCGTTCGCCTCCCCGACCTCGCGGTGGCCACGCCAGGAGCCGACCTCGACCGCAATCCTCTTGACCCCGCGGCCGTCGTCCTCGTGGTCGAAAACCTCTCCGCCTCGACCCGCGCGGAAGATCTGGGGCGCAAGCGCCACGACTACGCATCCGCGGCGATCCCGAACTACCTGATCGTGGACCGCCACGCGACCCCCCGGCTGACGCTGCTGGCCGACCCCGCCGACGGCGACTACCGCACCGCGGAGAGCGGGCAGCAGGTCACCCTCCGCGTCACAGGCCGCGAGATCGTCCTCCGAGCAACGGATTTCGTGCGCTGATTTCCTGCGCTGACCCGCCGTTCAGGCGGCTGCGCCAGCGAGACGATCACCGCCAGCGGACGGGCCTCACCGCCGGAGAGGCGCCACCGCCGGAGAGACGCCACCGTCAGAGAGAGGCGACCCGTCAGAGAGGCGACCCGTCAGAGGGGCGCTGGCGCGGGCTCGCCCAGACCGGTCGGGTCGACGTCGGCCGGTCCCGCGGTGGCCAGGTCCGGGTCGCTGTCGACGTCGATCGCCGCCGCGGCGAACTGGGCACGGTAGAGGGCGGCGTACGCTCCGTCCGCGGCCAGCAGCTCCGCGTGCGTCCCCTGCTCCACGATCGCACCCTGCTCCATCACGAGGATCAGGTCGGCGTCGCGGATGGTGGAGAGCCGGTGCGCGATCACGAAGCTCGTACGATCGGCGCGCAGCGCGGCCATCGCCTGCTGCAGGAGCAGCTCGGTCCGGGTGTCCACCGACGAAGTGGCCTCGTCCAGGATCAGCAGGCTCGGCTGTGACAAGAATGCCCGCGCGATCGTGATCAGCTGCTTCTCGCCGGCCGACACGTTGGAACCCTCGTCGTCCAGGACGGTGTCGTAGCCCTCGGGCAGGTGCGCCACGAACCGGTCGACGTAGGTGGCCTCCGCCGCCGCCTGGATGTCCGCGTCGCTGGCGTCGGGCCGGCCGTAGGCGATGTTGTCCCGGATCGTGCCCTGGAACAGCCACGTGTCCTGCAGCACCATCCCGACCTGGCTGCGCAGCGCGCGCCGCGGCATCGAGGCGATGTCCACCCCGTCGAGGGTGACCCGGCCCCCGTCGAGCTCGTAGAACCGCATGATCAGGTTGACCAGCGTCGTCTTACCCGCCCCCGTCGGCCCCACGATGGCGACCGTCTGCCCCGGCTCCGCCACGAGCGACAGCCCCTCGATCAGCGGCTGATCGGCGCGGTAGCTGAACACGACGTCCTCGAACTCGATGCGCCCGCGGGCCGGGCCGGTGCCCCCGTCAGAGGCCGGATCGGCCGACTGCTCCGGCGCGTCGAGCAGCTCGAAAACCCGCTCGGCCGACGCGACGCCGGACTGCAGCAGGTTCGCCATCGACGCGACCTGGGTGAGCGGCTGGGTGAACTGGCGGGAGTACTGGATGAACGCCTGCACGTCCCCGAGCGAGATCGCGCCCGTGGCCACCCGCAGACCGCCGACGACCGCGACCAACGCGTAGCTGATGTTCCCGATCAGGAACATCACCGGCATCATGATCCCGCTGATGAACTGGGCGGAGAACGTCGCGTCCCGCAGCCGCTCGTTGGTCTCCCGGGCGTCCTCGACCACCTCGTGGCGCCGCCCGAACACCGTCACCAGCTCGTGCCCCGTGAAGGCCTCCTCGATCTTCCCGTTGAACTCGCCCGTGCGAGCCCATTGGGCCACGAAATGCCGCTGGCTGCGCTTGGCGATCACCGCCGTGGCGACGACCGACAGGGGGATCGCCACCAGTGATATGACGGTCAGCAGCGGCGAGACATACAGCATCATGATCAGAATCCCGACCACCGTGACCAGGGAGTTGAGGAGCTGACCGAACGTCTGCTGCAGGCTCACACCGAGGTTGTCGATGTCGTTGGTGACCCGGGAGAGCAGCTCGCCGCGCGGCTGCGCGTCGAAGTAGCTGAGCGGCAGCGCGTGGACCTTCTCCTCCACCTGCGCGCGCAGCCGCCGCATCGTGGTCACGGACAGCACGTTGACGACGCGCGCCGCGATCCACATCAGCGCTGCGGAGCCGACGTACAGCGCGAGCACGATCAACAGGACCTGCGCGATCCGATCGAACTCAATGCCCCGACCCGGGACGACGTCCATCGCCGCGAGCATGTCCGCGAAGGTGTGCTGGCCGTCGGCGCGCAGGCCCGTCACGACCTGCTCCTTCGTCGTCCCGGGCGGCAGGTTCTTGCCGATCGCCCCGGCGAAGATCAGGTCGGTGGCCCGCCCCAACACCTTGGGCCCGAGCACCGAGAGGCCCACGGACGCGACGGTCAGGAGCACCGCGATCGCGACCAGCCCCCGGACAGGCCGCAGAAGCCCCAGCAGCCGCAGCCCCGAGGCACGGAAGCTGAGCGCCTTCTCCCCGCTGCCGCCCGGCCCGTGGCCGAAGCCCCGCCCCCCGCCGCGACGCTCGGTCTGAGCGAGACGTCCGCCGGTGGGGTTGGCGGCCGTCCCCGCAGCCTCGCCCGACCCAGCCTCGCCGCTCATGTCCGATCACCGCGCTCGTCGGACTCCCCCGTGCGGGACTGCGTGACCGTCACGTCCCGCACCC
>JBDIAS010000109.1:0-10994 GCA_039812465.1 Austwickia sp.
ACGGTCGATCGGAGGACGCTCGAGCGCGGCGTGGACTACGCGCGAGCCGGTCAGGTCGCGTCCGTGCACACGGCGGGCGATGAGAGCGTGCTGTTCGGGGTGGTGCGGGGGCGGGCGCGCTCTCCGTACCACGTCCTGATCCAGGGCAGACGCTCGGGCGGCCGGGCCCACTGGGGCTCGTCGTGCACGTGTCCCGTGGGCCTGGGCTGCAAGCACGCGGTGGCCGTGCTCGCGGTGGCCGGTGGGTTGGTGCCCTCGGCGGCCCTCCAGCGCCCCACGCATGACGAAGGGCGCGGGGCGCCAGCCGCGGGCCCGTCCGACCGGGACTGGCGCCAGCTGCTGCAACCGGTGGCGGACTCGGTCGAATCCCGCCACGTCGGCACGTCGACCTCGCCGGTCGCCCTGCTCGTGGAGTGGGACGGCGGGGGCGTGCCCCGCCACGCGGACGCGGTCACGCTGCGGCCGGTCCAGCGGGGTGCATCGGGTCGGTGGATTCGCACGGGCATCTCGTGGACCGATGTGCACGCGGCGACGGCCGCGCTGGTGGATCCGGAGCGGGCACGCCGGGCGGTGCGCGCGATCGTCGCGACGGCCCAGGCGGCGAGGGCGGCATCGTCGAGATACGGCCACTCCGGCGTGGGCTACGCAGACGGGAACCGATCGATACGTCTCACCGAGCTGGGGTCCGCGCCGGTGGCCCTGCTGCGCGACGCCGCGCGGGCAGGTTTCGGGCTGGTGGCCGCAGCGACGGGCGAGCGCATCGAGCTGTCGGGCGTGGCGGCGGAGCTCGTCATCGACGTTCGGCGGCAGCGGGACGGGGGTCGCGTGATCGAGCTGCGCACGGGCCGAGACGTCGGGCCGGTCGGCGACCTGGAGGTCGAGGTGGCCGTGCGGCACGAGGGACGCCGGTGCGACCCCGCGCAGTCGGCGCTGCTGGGCACCCCACCCCGCGTGCTGATGACCCGCGCGACAGGGAGCGAGCACCCCGCGGGGGACGGGCGCGGGCACGGACCCATCGTGCTGGCGGCGGTGGAATCGCCCGAGGTCGACCTGGGGTCGCTGCGGTCGGCCGGTCCGATCCGCGTGCCAGCGGACGACGTCGACCAGTTCCTCACGACCTTCTACCCGGCGGTGGCGCGGCGATGCCCCGTCATCTCCAGCGACGACAGCTGCCCCCTCCCCGAGCTGCCTCACCCGCGCATGTGGGTGGAGGCCACGTACGGTGCGGATCACTCGTTGACCCTGGAGTGGGGGATCACCTACGGGACACCCCCAGCGCAGCAGCGGTTCCCCCTGCACGGGCAGGAGGCGCTGCGCGACGCCGCCGCGGAGGCCGACCTGGTGCGCCGCGTCGCGGGGCTTCTGGGCGGCCACGTGCCCACGGCGATCGGCGGGCGAGCGGCCATCGGCCCAGCAGCGGACGGGGGGCCTCACCCGGTCAGCTCAGGACTCCTTCGCGGGTTCGCGACCGCCGCTTTCACCACGCACGTGCTTCCGCAGCTCCAGGACGACCCGGACGTCGACGTCGTGGTGGTCGGGGAACCGGCCGACTACCGGCGCGCCACCACCGCCCCGACCGTCATCGTGGGCCTCGCTGAGAGCACGCCGGGGGCCACGGACTGGTTCGACCTCGACGTCGCCGTGGAGATCGACGGCGAGAGCGTGCCGTTCCGGCCGCTGTTCTCCGCGCTCGCCACCGGCGAGCCGCACCTCCTCCTGGAGTCCGGGACGTGGTTCGACCTCGACCGGCCCGAGCTCGAGCAGTTGCGGCGCCTCATCGAGGAGGCCCGGTCGCTGGTCGATCACGACGAATCGGGCCTTCGGATCAGCCGCTGGCAGGCGGGTCTGTGGGAGGAGTTCGAGGACCTCGCGACGCACACCCGGCAGTGCGAGTCCTGGGCGGCGGCGGTGGGTGGCCTGCTGGACGCGACGGCGCGCGAGCCGATCGACCCGCCCCTGGGGCTGCGCGCGGTGCTTCGTCCCTATCAGCTCGACGGGTTCCGCTGGCTCAGCTTCCTGTGGGACCACGGCCTCGGCGGGATCCTCGCCGACGACATGGGGCTCGGCAAGACCGTCCAGGCGCTGGCGGCGATTCTGCGGGCCAAGGAGACCGGCGCCCTGCAGGCCCCAGCGCTGGTGGTCGCGCCGACCAGCGTGTTGCACGCCTGGTGTCACGAGGTGGCGCGGTTCGCGCCCGACCTGCGCGTCGTGGCCTTGACCGAGACGGCGGCCCGGCGCCGCACCGACCTGGCGCAGGCCATCGCGGAGGCGGATCTCGTGGTGACGTCCTACGCCATCGTCCGGATCGACCGAGGCGACTTCGAGGCGCAGGCCTGGGGGGCCGTGTTCCTGGACGAGGCGCAGGCCGTGAAGAACCCGCGCGGCAAGACCCACCAGGTGATCCAACGCCTGACCGCGCCCGTGAAGGTGGCGATCACCGGGACCCCGCTCGAGAACTCGCTGGTCGACCTGTGGGCCCTCCTCGCGATCACTGCCCCCGGACTCTTCCCGAAGTTGTCGACCTTCACCGAGGTCTACCGCACGCCGATCGAGAAGGGGACCGACCCGGACCGCCTCGATCGCCTGCACCGACGGGTGCGACCGCTCATGTTGCGCCGCACCAAGGAAGCGGTGGCGCCCGAACTGCCGCCGAAGCAGGAGCAGGTGGTCCGGGTCGACCTACACCCTGCCCACCGCCGGGTCTACGACCGGCACCTGCACCGGGAGCGGCAACGGGTCCTGGGGCTGCTGGAGGACTTCGACCGTAACCGGATTGCCATCTTGCGGGCTCTGACCACGCTGCGTCAGATGGCGCTCGCGCCGTCGCTGGTTGACGCCGAAATGGCGGTCGCCTCCACGAAGGTCGAGGTCTTCGCGGAGCAGATCGCCTCGGTGGCGGCGGAGGGGCACCGGGCGCTGGTGTTCAGCCAGTTCACCGGGTTCCTGCGGCTGGTGCGCGAGCGGCTCGACCGCGAGGGGATCGACTACTGCTACCTGGACGGCAAGACGACGGACCGGCAGGGGCAGATTGAGGAGTTCCGGACAGGTTCCGCCCCCGTGTTCCTGATCAGCCTCAAGGCAGGAGGGTTCGGCCTCACGCTGACCGAGGCCGACTACGTGTTCGTCCTCGACCCGTGGTGGAATCCCGCGGCCGAGGCGCAGGCCGTCGATCGCACCCACCGGATCGGTCAGGACAAGACCGTGATGGTCTATCGGCTGATCGCGGCTGACACGATCGAGGACAAGGTGGTGGCGCTCCAGGAGCGCAAGCGCGATCTCTTCGCCCGCGTCGTCGACCGCGGAGGCGCCGTCGACGGCGCGCTCACTGCCGACGACATCCGAGGGCTCCTGGAAGCGTGAGCCACCCCCGCGGCCCAGGGCTCACCGCACGAAAGTCGCCTGACCTGGGACGGATTCGCGCTCAGTACCGCCGCCGGCGAGCCGATGGACCTAAGAACAGTCACGCGGCCGTCGTCCGCGCGGAAACCCCTGGAGCAGAGCGGGGGACGAAGGAGGCCCACGGATGCCATGGCCATGGACCTGATGAACGCGACCGGCCAACCCCTCATTCGGGTGGCCCGCGACATGGAGGGGCTCGCGCGCGTCATGGCGGAACGCCTGGTCAACGCGCTGCAGTTCCGCCTGAAGGACGAGTGGGTCTCGGTCGCGCACATCGTGCTGCCTGGGGGCGTGCTCGCCGAGACCCTGCTGGAGACCCTCGCGGACGGTCATGCCAAGCGGCACGTCGACTGGGATCGCGTGCACGTGTGGTGGAGCGACGAGCGATACCTCGGCGACGGGCACATCGGGCGACACGAGACGCACGCCCGGGCCGCGGGCCTCATGCGCATCGGCGTCGTCGAGGACCATGTCCACCCCTTCCCCTTCCCCGAGTTCGAGGACGAAGCGCGCCCCGACCGCGGGGCGGAGGAGTACGCGACGCTCCTGCGCAAGTTTTCCCCGATCGGTCGACGGGTGCCCCTCTTCGACGTCGTGATGCTCGATGTCGGCCGCGCGGGCGAGGTCGCGGCCCTCTACCCGGGGCACGAGCTGCTCGAAGAAACGGCCACCGTGGCGCCCGTCTGGGACGCTCCGCAGGCGCCCGCGCTGCGGATGACGATGACCCTCTCCGCCCTGTCGAGCGCGACCCGGGTGTGGCTGCTCGCCTCCGGCATGGAGCGCGCGGTCGCCGTCGGACGTGCGCTGCAGGACGGCGACCCGCAGGTCACGCCCGCCGCGGGCGTCAAGGGCATCCTCGAGACGATCTGGTGGCTCGACGAGAAGGCGTCACGGGCCGTGCCGAAGCACCTGCGGTAGGGCGACGCCGCCCCACCCCAGGACGCTGGCGCGAACCCTCGGCGCCGTTCAGACGTCGCTTTGGAACGGGCGTACCTCGACCGCCAGCCGGCAGGCCGCGCTCGCCTTGCGCGCCCACGCCAGCGCCGCGTCCAGGTCCGCGGCCGAGATGACCCACACGCCGCCGAGGTACTCCTTCGACTCCAGATACGGCCCGTCCGTCATCACGACCTCACGCGCCGCGCCGGGCGTCGCATCGACGACGGTCGCGGTGGAGGCGGGCATCAGGCCGCCCGCGAACACCCACGCGTCGGCGGCCTGGACCTCCTGGTTGAACGCCTCGACGTCGGCGAAGACCTGCGCCATGTCGAGGTCGGCCGGAGCCTCAGAGATGTCGCCGTGGTGGACGGAGAGCAGGTACGTGGTCATGGGGTGCTCCTTCGTGGTCGGCGCCCGCTGCGACGGGCGTTGCGTTGCGTTGCGTTGCGTACGAGTGTGTCGGGCAGCGAACCCGCGGGGCGGGTTCGCTCCGCCCTCACCCCCACCACGATCGGCGAGCCGGCGATACGACACCGGTCCCAGGCTTCTTTTCCGGGCCGACGCCCCGCCCGCCATCACACGCCGCCCGCCGTCACACCCGGCCCGCCGTCACACCCGGCCCGACGCAACACCGGCTCGCCGTCACACGCCGTGTTCCTGCTGCGCTTCGACGGCGCGGTCGGCCAACGCCTCGCCGGCGCCGGCGTACAGGTGCACCACGACGTCGATACCGAGGCCCTCGAGCTCCTCGACGTCCTCGCGGTAGAGGGCCACCGCGGCCACGATCCCGTTCTCGTACCCGATCCGCCGCAGCTCCCGTAGTGCGTCCGCGTTGGCGTGCTGGGACGGCATCGCCAGGACGACGATCTCGACCATCTGGTTGCGGACCACGCGAGCCCAGAAGTCGTAGTCGGTCGCGTCGCCCTCCACCACGTTGAATCCTTGGGAACGCAGCGAGGCGAGGCGGTGCGGGTCGTGCTCGACGCCGAGGACGTCGTACCCGTGCTCATCGCGCAACTGCACGTACGTGGCCCGCCCGACCCGCCCCATGCCGAGCACGAGCGCCGTCGCGTTGCCGATCTCGACCGGTCGGTCGTCGGGGTGGATCTTGTCCGGCGGCCGGGTCGGCAGCCGGTGGGCGAAGCGGGACGCCTCGGAGGCGTTGCGCGGGTTGACGAGCGAGGAGAGAACGAATCCCGCGGAGACCGCGATGACCAGGGACATCAGCCAGTGCTGCGACAGCCACCCGGCCTCGACGCCGAGGGCGGCGACGATGAGCGCGAACTCGGAGTAGTTCGACAGTAGCAGCGCCGTGAGCACGCTCGTCCGGTTGCGCAGGCCGAGGAGCCAGAGGATGACCCAGTAGAGGACGGCCTGGACGGGCAGCAGCAGGGTGAGCAGGATCCCGATCTTGAGGTTGTCCAGGGAGGGCATTCCCATGAAACCGATGCTGACGAAGAATCCGACGAGGAGGAGCTCCTTGACGGTGAAGAGCGTGTGCGAGAGCTGGTCCGAGCCGACCGAGGGGGCGAGGGCCACCCCCATGACCAGCGCGCCGAGGCTCCCGGAGAGGCCGAGCCACTCGAAGAGCGCGTAGCCGGGAAGCAGGGCCATCGCGATCCCGAAGAGCGCTCCCATCTCGCCGTGCCCCAGCTTGTGCCAGTCGCGTGCGAGCCACGCCAGCAGCGGCACCACGACGACCAGCCCCAGGCTGTAGATGCTCGGCGCGGTGCCGCGGGAGATCGAGATCACGGCGACGGCGGCGATGTCCTGCATGATCAGCACGCCGATGCAGATGCGCCCGTAGAGCGCCTGCTCGTCGCCGCGGTCCTGCAGGATCTTGACCACGAAGATCGTGCTGGAGAAGGACATCACGAGCGCGAGCACGGCGAGGACGCGCAGGTCCTCAGGGCCGAACGCGCCGAGCAGGCTGAGCGCCGTCAGGAAGCCGGTGCCTGCCAGGACGGTCAGCACCATGTGGGCGCTCGCGGTGAGCCATACTTCCTTGCCGAGGAGATGGCGCAGATCGAGCCGCAGCCCGATCGCGAAGAGCATGAGCGTCACCCCGATGTCCGACATGAGCGGCAGCTCCTCCAGCTGCGGCACGCCCCGGGCGTTGAGGATGAACCCCGCCGCCAGGAATCCGATCAGCGGCGGCATCCGTACGAACCAGGCGAGCAGCCCACACCCGAAGACCACCGCGAGATAGGTCACCACGACGTCCATGGGCATACCTTGCACCCGGAACGCAGCTGTCAGGGGAGTTTTGCGGCGTGGAACCTCGTCGTCGTCCAGGGCCCTTCGGCGTGTGTCCAGAATGGAGCATGAGCAGCGAACTTCCCGCGCGCGTGCCCTCGGCCGACCCCTCCGACCCCTCAGCGGACACCTCGGCCGAGGACTCCGCCGACCCCTCCGGCGAGGCTTGGAGCGATCCAGCGCTGGCGGCCGTGCGCGAGACCCTCGCCGCGCGCAGGCTGCACGACCGGATCCGCCTCTTCGACGTCGACCTACCGACCGCGGCGTCGGCCGCCGAAGCCCTCGGATGCGAGGTCGGTGCGATCGCCAACAGCCTGGTCTTCCGCGCGGGCGACGAGCCCGTACTGGTCATGGCGAGCGGCGCCCACCGCGTCGACCCGGTGAAGGCGGGCGCGCTGTTCGGCGTCGACAGGCTGCGCCGCGCCGACGCCGCGACCGTGCGGGCGGCCACGGGGCAGGAGGTCGGCGGCTGCGCCCCGGCCGGCCACCCCGCGCCGCTTCGGACCGTGGTCGACGTGGACCTCGCGGGCCACGAGAGGCTGTGGGCCGGCGGCGGGGTGAAGCACGCGATGCTGTGGCTGACGTACGACGAACTCCTCGCCCTCACCGGCGGCACCCCGGCGGTGGTGGCCTAGCCGCCCGTCGCCGCGGGCACGCCGCCCGCTCGTACCCTCGCGAGCTCTCGCGTCGCGCCCGCCCACCACGTAGCCTCGAGCCCGTGATCACCGGAGTCCACACCCTCATCTACTCCGACGACGCGGATGCCACCCGCCACTTCCTGCGGGACGTCCTGCGCTGGCCCAGCCTGGACGGCGGAGACGGCTGGCTGATCTTCAAGACCGGCGCCTCCGAGCTCGGCGTGCACCCGACGACGATCGAGTTCACCACGCCGGACGGGACGCACGAAGTGTACGAGTCCCAGCGGCAGCACCAGATCTCCCTGATGTGCGACGAACTCGACGCGACGATCGCCGAGCTGGCCGGTCGCGGGGCGCGGTTCACGCGCGAGGTACGGGACGAGGGCTACGGCCTCACCATCGAGCTGGAGGTCCCCGGCGCGGACCCGATCCTGCTCTACCAGCCTCGGCACCCCCTCGCGCTGAACCTGCCCGACTGAGCGGCCGGACGGCGGGCGCCCCGGCGGCGAGCAACCCGGCGGCGAGCAACCCGTGGCGCGACGTCGGTCGGGAACGGGTCCGACGCTCAGCGTGAGCCAGGGTCCGTGGACCAGTCAGAAGTGACGTACGTCTCCTTGGAAGCCGCGCACCCCACCGCTGCGAGCTGCTAAAAGTGATAGGTACTACCTCATACCTATCGATCGATGGGGGCCCACTCATGCCGTACGGCTCACACGCGGACTACCTGCGACGCGCGATCGAGGTGTCCCGGCGCTCCCGGGAACACGGCAACACTCCGTTCGGGGCGGTGCTGGTCGACGCGGACGGCACCGTGCTCATGGAGCAGGAGAACATCGAGATCACCGAGCGGATCTGCACCGGCCACGCCGAGGCGACGCTCGCGGCGCGCGCCTCGCAGGAATACGACAAGGCGTTCCTGTGGGGCTGCACCCTCTACACGACGGCCGAGCCGTGCGCCATGTGCTCCGGCGCGATCTACTGGGGCAACATCGGCCGGGTCGTCTACGGGATGACCGAGGTGCGCCTGCTAGAGCTCACCGGCTCCAACGAGCAGAACCCGACCTTCGCGCTGCCCTGCCGCGTCGTCTTCGGCGCGGGCCAGAAGGACATCGAGGTGCTCGGGCCGTTCGCCGAGGTTGAGGACGAGGCCGCGGCTGTGCACGAAGGCTACTGGTCATGACGGGGGACAGCGCGATGACCCAGACCTCCCGCTCCGTCCGCCCCCGCTTCGGGGTCGACCCCATGTTCGATGAGCCGATCGGCACCGGCAAGAGCCTGATCGTCGGGTTCCAGCACCTGCTGGTCCTGACGCCCGGCACGATGGCCGTGCCGCTCATTCTCGCGTCCGCCCTCGGGATGGACGCCGCGACGACCTCGATGATGGTCTCGGCGTGCTTCCTCTGCGTCGGCATCACGACCCTGATCCACGTGCTCGGCTTCGGCGGGATCGGCAACAAGCTGCCGGTGATCTACGGATCCTCGTTCGCCCCGTTGGCGCCGATGATCGTGATCGGCAACAACTACGGACTGCCCGCCCTGTTCGGCGCGATCATCGCCTCGGGCGTCATTGTCTTCCTGCTCACCTTCGTGCTCGAGAAGGTGCTGATGCTGTTCCCCAAGGTCGTGGTGGGCAGCTTCGTCACGCTCATCGGCGTCTCACTAGCGCCGGTCGCGATGGCCGACCTCGCCGGCGGCCACGGCTCCCCGGACTTCGGCTCGCCGCGCAACCTGCTGCTCGGGTTCGGCACGCTGATCGCCGTCGTGCTCCTCGAGCGTTTCGGGCGCGGGATGACCAGGGTGTTGGCGCTCCTCATCGCCCTGATGCTGGGCACGATCGCCGCCATCCCGCTCGGGCTGGTGCACACCGACGGGATCGCGCAGGCCTCCTGGTTCCAGGTCGTGCCGCCGCTGCACTTCGGGGCGCCGGAGTTCCACCTCGTGCCGATCGCACTGATGGTGCTCTTCTGCATCATCAACATCCTGCAGTGCATCGGTGGCTACTCCGTGCTCGACCAGATCACCGGAAGCCGCACCTCGCGCGCCCAGATCGTGCGCGGCATCCGGGCGCAGTCCGCAGGCCAGGTCGTGGCGGGCGGCTTCAACGCCGTACCCACCGTCATCTTCAAGGAGAACGTCGGCCTCATTGGGCTCAGCAACGTCAAGAGCCGCAAGGTCATCATGATGGCCGCCTCGATGGCGATCCTCCTCGGTGTCCTGCCGAAGGTCGCCGCCGTGTTCACCGCGATTCCCAAGCCGGTTCTGGGCGGGGCGACGCTCTACTTGTTCGGGATCATCACCGCGGCGGGACTGTCCATCCTCGGTTCGCTCGACTTCGGCAAGAACCACAACTTCACGATCATCGGCACCTCGCTGGCGGTCGGGATCGGCGCGAACTTCCTGCCCGAGGCGTTCGGCGAGCTGAACCAGACGCTGTCGATGCTGCTCGGCGACGGCCTGTTCATGGTGAGCGTCACCGCGGTGGTGCTGAACCTGCTCTTCAACGGCACATCCGTGCGAGATATGGAGGAGGACCTCCTGGACGCGGGGGCCCGCTCGCGGCATGCGGGCAGCGAGGACCCGTACTAACAGCCCCCTAGACTCGTCTCCATCCGCCGGCCGGCCCATCCGACGACAGCCGGCGGATGGAGAGCGAGGCACGTGAACGAGTTCCGCGTCGAGGGCACGGCCTTGTCCGTGCGGGCGAAGGAGACGCTGCTCGCGTACATCCGCTCCCGCGACATCGCCACGCAGAAGAAGCTGCCGCGCGAGGAGGAGCTGGCCCGGATCATCGGGGTCAGCCGCACGACCCTGCGGACCGCGCTCAACGACCTGGCCAAGGAGGGCGTGATCACCCGCCGGCAGGGGCGGGGCACGTTCATCAACGTCGCGTCCCTGCACATGAAGGTCCCGTTCAACCCCGTGCTGGAGTTCAGCGACATGATCCGGCGGGCCGGGTACGCGCCGGGGGTCGAGCTGATCGGGACCGCCCCGGCGGGGCGCGACGCGGCGATCGCCGAAGCCCTGCACCTGCCCTCCGACGCGCAGCTCCTCGTCACCGAGAAGGTGTTTCGCGCCGACGGGGCGTTCTGCGCGCTCTGCGTCGACTACTTCCCGGAGGCGCTGATCGGCGACGACGGCGCGCTGGATCAACTCGCGCACCACGAGGACTCGGTGTTTCGCTTCCTGGCGGCGGTGCGCGGCCTGCGGATCGTGCGCGACCGGGTGGAGATCCGCGTCGTCGAACCGCGCGACGTCATCAGCCACCTCCCCTCGGGCGCGTACGAACTCCCGGACCGGCCGCTCCTGATGCTGGAGGGCGTGAACTACGACGAGGACGACGCGCCGGTGATGCTCGCCCGGGAGTACATCGACACCGACCTCATCCAGTTCTCCCTGATCCGCGAGCGCACGGTCGATTACCTGCGCTGACCCGGTGTCCCCGGTGGCCGGGTGGATGATGGGCTCGGTGAAGGAGGCGGTCGAGATGGTCGAGGGTACGGGTGAGGGCGGCGCGCCTGCGCAAGGGTACGCGCGGGCGACCACGCTGGAGGACTTCCGGCGCAACCTCGCGGCGGTGCAGGAGCGCATCGCCGCGGCGGCGGGCCGTGCGGGCCGCGACCCGGGAGACGTGCGACTGCTGCCGGTCAGCAAGACCGTGCCGGAGGACCGACTCCGGCGGGCGGTGGCGGCGGGGTGCACCGCCTTCGGGGAGAACAAGGTGCAGGAGGCCCAGCGCAAGGCGCAGGCGATGGCCGACCTGAACCT
>JBDIAS010000110.1:0-10718 GCA_039812465.1 Austwickia sp.
GACGGGCGGCCCGGGGAGTCTCCCGCCCCGAGCGGACTCACCGCCACGCCGTGTGGTCGGTTCGAGCCCTCGCTGTGCGCCCTGTTCTTGCAGGCCACCTCGACCGGGGGGACGCCGTCGGCCGCTCTGCTGCAGGAGCTGCGCCGCCGATCGCCCGCCGTCGGCAACGGGAGGGTAGGGGCGCCGACGCTGCTGCTGCAAGGCATGCAGGACTCCCTCTTCGGGCTCGACCACGCGGACGCGACCGCCCGTCAGATCGGGGCGGCCGGCACGCCGGTCGCGGTGCGCTGGTTCGAGGGCGGGCACGACGGCGGGGCCTCGCCCGCCGTTTCGGAGACGCTGACGCCCTGGTTCGACCGCTACCTGCGCGGCGACCCCTCGCAGACCCGGGGGGAACCCACGCCCCTGCCGGCCTTCACCGCCACCGCACCCGCCTTCCGGCGCGGCGGCGATCCGCGCCGCATCGAGGCGGCCGCCTACCCGGGCGCGGATGCCCACCCGGGACCGGAGCCTCACCCGGGTGCAGAGTCTCACCCCGGCGCGCAGGCTCAGCCGGGCCCGGAGGCTCCTACGGGTGGGGGTGGCAGCCCGGGCGGTGCCGACGGGGCGAGCGGCAACGACGGTACGAGCGGCGAGATCTCGTGGATCCGCCTGCCGTTCGCTGACCAGGCGGGGGGGTCCCTGCTCTCGCCCCCGGGCGGCGACCCGGCCGCGACCGTCGCCCTGCCGGGCCTGGGTGGCCGCGCAGAAGGGGCCGCCCCGGCCGGCGCAGAGGCGAGCGCCACCACGGCACCGGGGTCCTCGGGCGCGAACCCGTTCGGCGCCGCGGCGTACCCGCTCGCGGCCCTCCCGGGGCAGAGCGTGGCCTTCGACACGCTGCCGCTGGACCGGGGGATCACGGCGCTCGGCGCCCCTCGCGTGCGCCTCACGGTCACGTCGAGCGCGGCCGACGCCACGCTCTTCGTGTCGCTGTGGCGGGTGGTCGCCGGCACCCCCTCCGCGCCGCGCCGCCTCGTGGCCCCGATCCGAGTCCCCACCCGGCCCGGTGTGCCGACGTCGGTCGAGGTGTCGTTGCCCGCCGGGAGCTACACGATGGAGCAGGGCAGCACGTGGCGGGTGCTGGTGTCGGCGACCGACTCGTCGTTCGCGACGCCCCTGGACGCCCGCGTCTATCAGGTGGCTCTCGACGGCCCGGACCTCGCCCTGCCCGTCGTACCCTCCGCGCTCGAGGCGGCCACTCCCCCGGACGCCGAGGTGCGTTGGGTGAGCGGCGCCCTGGCCGGGGCGCTGCTCGTCGCGGCCGCGGCGGCGCTCGCGACGTGGCGGCGGGGCCGGCGCCGGGAGCGCTCCGGGTGGCGCCACGACCTGTCCGAGGTGCCGCTGGCGGTGGAGCACCTAGTCAAGACGTACGCGGACGGCCACCGCGCCGTGGACGACGTCAGCTGGGCCGCGCACCGGGGCCAGGTGGTCGGGCTGCTCGGGCCCAACGGCGCGGGCAAGACCACCACCATCCGGATGATCGCCGGGCTGATCCACCCCGACTCCGGCGAGGCCTACGTGCACGGCCGGCCCCTGCGGCCGGGATCCCCGGCCCTGGCCGGCGTGGGGGCGCTCATCGAGGGCCCGGGGTTCCTCCCGCACCTGACCGGACGGGCGAACCTCCGCGCCTACTGGGCCGCCACCGGCCGACCCCTGGAGGAGGCGCACCTGGAGGAGGCGCTGGAGGTGGCCGCCCTCGGCGACGCCATCGAGCGCCCCGTGCGCTCCTACAGCCATGGGATGAAGCAGCGGCTGGGGATCGCGCAGGCGATGCTCGGCCTGCCGGAGGTGTTGATCCTCGACGAGCCGACCAACGGGTTGGACCCGCCGCAGATCGCCGCGATGCGCCCGATCCTGCGTCGCTACGCGCAGACGGGGCGCACCGTCGTCGTGTCGAGCCACCTCCTCGCCGAGGTGGAGCTCACCTGTACCCACGTGGTGGTCATGCACCGCGGGCAGGTGGTGACGGCCGGGGCGGTCGCCGACCTCATCGACAGCTCCGACACGACCGTGCTGGAGCTCGACGGCGGCACGCCCGCGGCGACGCAGGTGGCGGACGTGATGCGCCGACCCGCGCACGGCTGGCGAGGCCGGGGGCGGAGACTGCAGGGCCTTCGCTCCGTCGAGGTGGTGCCCGGCACCGACCCGGCCCGCCTCGTGGTCGTGGCGGACGCCCCGCGGGCGCAGGTCGTCGAGGCGGTCGTGTCGGCAGGCGGGAAGGTGCTGGGTGTGAGCGGGCGGAGGCATCTGGAAGAGGTGTTCCTGGGCGTCATCGCCGCGCAGGACCTGGAGGCGGGCAGGACGGTGCGACCTCGATGAGCGCGACGCAGGACCCGGTCACGTCGGCCGCGCCGCCCGCGCGCCGCGGCAGGCCGCTCTCCTGGCGCGCGGAGTGGCGGCGGCAGACCGGGCGGCGGCGGACGCTGTGGTCGTTCGGTCTGCTGCTCGCGCTGCCGATCGTCCTCGTGGCCGCCTTTGCGCTCGGCGACGGCGAGGGCGGTGGAACCCGACTGGTCGACCTGGCCCAGGAGGGCTCCGCCAACTTCACGGTCTTCACCCTGTTCGCGGCGTCCGAGTTCCTCCTGGTGATCCTCGCCGCGCTCTTCGCGGGCGACGCTCTGCCGTCGGAGGCGTCCTGGTCCTCGCTGCGCTATCTGCTGGCCGCCCCGGTCCCCCGGGTCCGGCTGCTGACCAGCAAGCTCGTGGTGGCTGTCGGCACGACGTCGCTCGCGGTGCTGCTCCTGCCCGCGTGGTCGCTGGTGGTCGGCGGCGTCGCGTACGGCTGGGCGCCCTACGCGGGGAGCGGCGGCCTGATGCTCGACTGGCCGGAGTTCGGGCCGCGACTGGCGCTGGGGGTGGCGATGATCGCGATCACGCTGGCGCAGGTGATCGGGATCGCGTTCCTGATCGGGACCCGCACCGACTCGCCGCTGGCCGCGGCCGGCGGGGCGGTGCTGGTCACGATCCTGGCCTCGATCCTGCAGGCCATCGACGCCCTCGGCGACCTGCGGCATGGGCTGCCGATGGCTTACTCCCGGTCCTGGATCCAGGCCCTGGCCCCCGAGATCGGGTGGACCGACCTGCAGCGCGGGGCGGCCTGGTCGCTGCTCTACGCGGTGCTGTGCCTCGGCGCCGCCTACTGGGTGTTCCGCCGCAAGGACGTGCTCTCCTGATCGGTCCTCGCGCGCGCGGCCTCGAACGCCCGGCCTCATGCGCGCGCGCCTCGTGCCCCGCGGCACGGAGGCCACGCGGGACGCGTGCGGCAACTCACGCGCCGCCCTTTAGAATCGGGGCGCGGCCGGTGCTACACACAGACATGTCGGCTCCAGCAGGAAGGGCGCACCCATGAGAGTCGCTGTCAAGTTCGGCGCATTCGGCAACGACCCGGTGGTCGACGAGCGGGGCGAGTTGCTCGGCCAGTCCGCGGGCATCACCCTGGTGCGGCGGCTCCTGAAGCTCTTCGACGACCCGATCCTGATCGGCCCGCAGGCCCGGCGCGGAGACGGGTTCGACATGATGCCGCTGCAGTTCGTGGACGCCGAGAACACGATCGTCATCAACATGGACATCATCGACTCGATCGCCGTGTGGCAGGTCCTGCACAGCTCCGGCGCCGAGCCGAAGCTCATGAACTTCGAATGGCGCAACCCGTCGATCTACCACCACCGCATCAACTTTGCGGCCATGGGGCTGTCGTTTGCGATGTTCCCGACGTTCTGCAACTCGGCGCGCACCGCCGCCGAGGCGCGCGAGGTCGTGCACCGGTGGACGATCCAGCCCCTCGCGGAGAAGTCCAAGATCGTGTGGGCCAACCTGGGCGTCAACGTCGAGCGGGTCCAGCCGCGCAAACCCACGCCCGTGCCGGTCGTGCTCTATCCGGCGATCACCCTGGACGCGCGCAAGCAGCCGCAGGTGTTCTCCGAGGTGGTCGACAAGGTCGCGCGGCGCACCCCGATCCGGGTCGAGGTCCGCCTCCACGAGTCGTCGCTGGTCACCAAGAAGGCGATGGATCTGTCCCGCCGCGAGTACGTGTGGGTCGGGCCCCTGACCTCGACGCGCGAGGAGTTCTGGGAGGCGCTGGCTCGGACCACCGCATTCCTCGCCACCGCGAGCGAGGAGTCGTACGGGCTCGAGTACGTCGAGGCGATGCTGGCCGGCGCCGTCGGCGTCTTCCCCGACCTGCCGTGGGCCCGAGCGCTGGTGCCCGAGAACTACCCGTTCTTCTACTCCGGGCCCGAGCAGGCCGAGGAGATGCTGCTGCGCGCGGTCACCGACACCGACGCCTGCCGCGCCGAACTCGATGCGCTCGTGAGCGGTTCGTTCACCGACTGGGTCCGCGCCGCGCACAACGACGACGACTTCGAGCGCGCGATCGTCAAGCACGTCCGAGAGTGGTTCGGGCTCTAAGCGGTTCGTCTCTGTCAGGGTCACCGCCCGGGTGCCGATAGGACCCTGGGCGCCGACTGCGGCGCCTTTGGTTACGAGGGTCCCCCGGCGCATCGCCGGGCACGCGGACGGAGATGACGTGAGCGGCGAGGCGAGGTCATGAGCGCGGTCACCGCGAGCATCCTCGTGGGCACCAAGAACCGCGTGGACCTCGGCATCCAGCCCCGCTGGATCATCCTGCTGCACGAGGCGCAGGGGTACGCCTGGCACCTGCTCCGTTTGCAGCTCTCGGGCGGCGACGTGGCGAACAGCCCGCTGGTGAGCCTCGCGGAGAAGGGCCCCCCGGGCACCCGCCAGGGCCTCGACTCCCCGCCGGGGATCCTGTGGCGCGCCGCGCCCGACGGGGACATCGTCGGGGAGCTGGCGCTCCTTCTGCACCTGCACTGCCTGCATACCCCCGAGATCCTCGCTGCCGTCCGCCGGATCGACCCACTGTCGCGCCGCCGAGTCAACCTGGCCAGCCTGGGGGACGCCCAGCGCGGTGACCTCCTCAACGCGATCCGGATCGCACGGGACACCGGCGGGGGCCTCTACCTGGCGGCGACGATCTTGGCCGGGAGCCGTCTCACCGAGGAGGCGCTGCTCGCGCTGCCCGAGTGGGAGATCAACCTTGCCACCACCGTGCTGTCGCGGGACTGGATCCGCGTCGACCACGGTTACCTGGAGACCACCGACTACCGGACCCCACCCGAGCCTCCGGTCGGCGACCCCGGCCACCCCGGCGACCTGGACAGTCCCGGCCATCCCGGCGGCTCGGGCGACCCCGGCCGCTCCGGCGGTCCGGACGGCCCCGGACTCTCCGGCGAGCACCACGCGGTCGACGAAGAGCCGCCGCTCGTGGTGGTCTCGCCCGCGCGCACGCGGGTCCAGCGCCGCGAGCGCGAGCTAGAGGAGCAACAGCGCGCCATGGCACCGCCGCCCGAGGAGCACCAGCACACCTGGCTGGACGGCTTCTTCCGCGAGGCCTGAGCCGGGTCGCGCGGTCGGGCTCGTCCGGCCCGCGAGCTCGTACGGCCTCAGGCGGGCCAGACCCCGGACGACCCCCGTCGCGGGCTGCCCACGAGGTGCGCGTCGACCATGCCGATCGCCTGCATGAGCGCGTACATCGTCGTCGGCCCCACGAACCGAAACCCGCGTTTCCGCAGCTCCTTGGCCAGCGCGGCGGCCTCCGGCGAACTCGTGGGGATGTCCTCGACGGCGCGGGGCGCGATCGTCTCGCTCGGCTGGAACGACCAGACGAGATCGACCAGGCCGCCGTCCGACCGGAGCGCGACGGTGGCGCGCGCGTTGCCGATCGTGGCTTCGATCTTGCGGGCGTTGCGCACGATCGACGGGTCGTCCATGAGGCGCTCGACGTCGGCCGGGCCGAACGCTGCGACCGCGTCGGGGTCGAAGTCGGCGAACGCGGCGCGAAACGCCGGGCGGCGGCGCAGGATCAGCTCCCAGGACAGGCCGGCCTGGAATCCCTCGAGGCAGATCCGTTCGAGCAGGCCGGCCTCGTCGCGGACCGGCAGGCCCCACTCGGTGTCGTAGTAGTCCCGCAGGAGGTCGCTTCCGTCGGCCCAGGCGGGGCGTACGAGGGGATCCGTGGGGGTGGTTGGCGACGCGGGGGTCTGATCGGGCGGGCTCATGCGACTACTGCAGCACGCTCACAGCCCCCGCGCTGCTCGCCGTCGCCTGCCTGTGGACGGTGAGGCGCCCTGAGCGGGGTGTGGATGGTGACGGAACCCGATGGGCGCGTGGACGCGTGAGGCGCCCTGACCGGGGTGTGGACAGCGGCCGTCAGGCGCCCGGGCGCATCCGCTTCCACGGGCGGGAGATATCGAACCACCGTCCGGTGATCCGCATCGGTTCCAGAACGACCACGTGCTCCTTGACGGTCAGGACCCAGGGTCGCAGCCGCATCTGGTCCGCCCAACGGGCCTCGTCGAGGCTCATCTCCCGGGCGAGGGCGCGCACCACGACGCTCACCGCGTGCTTGTCGGTGACCTCATCGACCTCGAAGACCACCTCGCCGTCTCCGAGGATGCCGGAGAGCTTGCTGCCGATCGCGGTGCGGAACACGATCTGGTTGTCGTGCACCGCGTAGTTCACCGGGGCGATGTCCAGATGGGTCCCCAACCGGTAGGCGAGCCGCCCGAACTCCAACCGGCGCAGCACGGCCCAACAGGCCGCCTCGTCGAGATGGGTGACCGGGGTGAGCTGATCCGCCCCACCATCGGTGGTGTCCGTCATGGATCCTCCTTGCTACTGGCAGCGCCCCGGTAGGGATCTGCTTGAGACAGCCTACGAATACCTCGGCCCGCGCGGGACCCCTCCGCCCCTTCCGGGGGACCGGGACGAGCCGCTGGGCGCTGCACCGTAGGGTGGTTGCCGACCAGCCCACCGCGTCCCGCGGGCCGGCCGCGCAGGCGCAGGCCACGCCACACCGCTCTGCGAGTGCGTGCTCCGGTGATATGCCCGGCACCTGCAGGATCGGCAGAATCGGTGGGCGGACAAGGAGCGCGACTATGTCTTCCTGGACCGAGGACGTCATCTGGTGGCACGTCTACCCCCTCGGATTCGTCGGCGCCGAGCAGGAGTTGGCCCAGGTGGCAGGCGGTTCCGAGCCCGCGGCGCTGGCTCGTGCGATCGAGGGCGGCGGCGTGCGGCACCGCCTGGACCGGCTGCTTGGCTGGTTGGACTACCTGATCGAGCTGGGCTGCAACGGCCTCGCCCTGGCGCCCATCTTCGCGAGTGCCACCCACGGCTACGACACGCTCGACTTCTATCGGGTGGATCCGCGCCTCGGCGATGAGACCGATCTCACGCGACTTATTGAGGCCTGCCACGGCCGCGGCATCCGCGTGCTGCTCGATGGTGTCTTCAATCACGTCGGCTGGGCCCACCCCGCGTTCCAGAAGGTCCTGCGGGAGGGGCCCTCCGCCCCTGAGGCCGCCCTGTTCCGGCTCCGCTGGCCGGACGGGCCGTGGCGCGAGGGCGCGACGCCCGACTACGACACGTTCGAGGGGCACGGGGGGCTGATCGCCCTCGACCATTCCGCTCCCGCCGTGGCCGATCTGATCGTGGACGTCATGACGACGTGGCTCGACCGCGGGATCGACGGCTGGCGCCTCGACGCCGCGTACGCGGTCGACCAATCCTTCTGGGCTCGGGTGCTGCCGCGCGTCCGGGAGCGTTACCCGGAGGCGTACCTCGTCGGCGAGGTGATCCACGGCGACTACCCGGAGATCGTGGAGCGGACCGGGATGGACGCGGTCACCCAGTACGAGCTGTGGAAGGCCACCTGGAGTTCGCTCAACGACGCCAACCTGTGGGAGCTGGACCACGCCCTGTCCCGCCACAACGAGTTCGCGGACACCTTCATCCCGTACACGTTCGTCGGCAACCACGACGTGACCCGCATCGCGAGCCGCTTGGAGGATGCCCGGCACCTGGCGCACGCCGTCGCGGTGCTGGCGACGGTCGCGGGGACGCCGGCGATCTATTACGGCGACGAGCAGGGCTATCACGGGGTCAAGGAGGATCGGATCGGCGGCGACGATCAGGTCCGGCCGCTCTTCCCGGACCGCCCCGAGGAGCTGTCGCGGCTGGGCGAGGGGATCTGGGCGATGCACCGGGATCTGATCGGGCTGCGCCGCCGGCACCGTTGGCTGCACGCCGCGCGGACGACGAAGGTGCATCTGACGAATACGCAGTACGTGTACGAGGTGCGCCCCGGACCGCATCTGTCGGCCGAATCGGGTGCGCAGCGGCTGCTGGTCGCGCTGAGCCTGGAGGACACGCGGTGCGCGCTGCCCGCGGCGGGCGCACGATCCGTGCTGGCGGGGGCCGGTGAGCTCCGAGGCGGCAAGATCACGCTGCCGCCGCACGGGTGGGCGGTGCTAGACGCCTGAGCCGTGCTCCGTCGGCTCAGTTCGGGTAGTCGGAGATGGCGTACGCCGCGCCCGCCGTGAACCCGGTGACCGCCAGGACCGCCGGCCACGCGCCGATCTTCTTGGCCAGCGGGTGCGAGAGGCCGAAGCTCGCCAGGTAGACGGAGGTCAGCCCCGCCGCCTGCCCGGGGCCGCCGCGCGCCCACCAGGTCCGGGCCGCGTACGCGCCGGCCGCCCCCAGAACGAGTCCCCCAAGGGGTCGGATGCCCGTTTCGCGGGCCACGAGGTAGCCGCCGATCAGCCCGATGGCGGTCAGCGGCGCCGTCTGGACGCGGTCGGCTGGGCGCAGTTCCATGGCGGTCATGAGGCAGATCGTACGGGCGTCACCGGCGGGGAGACAGCCTCATGCAGGGTTAGTCGCGGGGCGCCTTGCGGGGCTGGTCGCGGAGCCCCGGTCGCCAGGTGAAGAGGCGGCGCCACCAGGGTTGCGAGTCGACGCCGACCGACTTTTTCATCTCATCAGCGAACCTTTTTGCAGTCGCGGCCTTCTCACGTTCCAACTCGTCGCGAAGGACGCGCCAACCGGCCACCATCTCCTCCACGTCGAGCCGTGGGGCGACGGGCGGCATGGTCGGCCCCCGGTGGGGATGGCGCCGGTCCTCGACGACGCGCCGGTTGTAGTCGCGGATGATTTCCCGTACGGAATCCTCGGTGGGCACGTCGACGAGCGAGGCGGGGTAGCCCGCGGCCTCGCGCCGCAGCGCCAGCGTCGGGTGGACGACCAGCGAGGTGTCGAGGCCCTCGCGGGCGACGTACCGCTTGATCCACCAGTCGGGGTCCTGCGCGTCGGACAGGTTGAGCGGCTTGCCGGTGCCCGGCAGGTTGTCGAACTCGCCGCGTTCGGTCGCCTCGCGAATCTGCCGCTCGACCCATGACTCCCACTGGCTCACCCGTACATGGTCCCTCTGGTGCCCCGGCCTGTGCTCGCACTCCGACGACTCGTTCCGGACCGCGCTCCCGGGCGCTCGGGCGGCATCTTGGGGGCTCTCGGGGCTCTCGGGACTCTCCGGCTCTCGGGTCCCGGGGGTCTCGGCCTCGGGCCTCACGGCGTCATCGTGACGTACGTGAATTGTCCAGCCCCGCACGGCGTTCCCCCTGGCGCCCCATCACGAGTTGGAGGCGCGGAACGAGAGAGTCGAGGGGATAGAGTGAGGCGACGCTATGTCATAGAAGGAGATGCGGCGACGCGGAGTGCCGTGGCCGCTGTCGAAGCATCGGGGGAGAGAGCGCCCATGATCGGGACACCACGCACGCTGGACATCGGCGGGACGTCGATCAGCGTGATCGATTACGGCGGTGTCCACTCCCCCGGATACTGCGCCCCTGCATGGGAATCCGTCGCCAAGGCCCTGGACGGGCGCGTGCGCGCATGGGCGCTCGACCTGCCGGGCCACGGCCACAGCGAGGGGCTGCTGACCGGCGCAGCGGGCGCTCGCGCGGTGATCGCTGACGTCGCGCAGCGCCTGGAGCTGGACCGGCCCGTCCTGGCCGGCTTGGATCTGGCGGGCTATTACGTCATGGCCGTCGCCGCCGAACACCCTTCCCTCGCACGGTCGGTCGTCTCGGTGGGGGCGTCGGTGGTGCGGGAGCGGCCACAGACCGAGGAGCTCTTGGCCTTCGCCACGTCCGAGGCGGTCGGAGACGGGCTGGTGGATCGGTTCTACTTTGGGACGACTGGGCGGGGCGAGGCCACGCGGGCGGCCATGGTCGACGACCTGGTGGCGCGCGCAGCGCAGGACTGGCTGCTCTCCGACATCGAGCCGGGGCTGCGCACCGAGGTCGAGTGGTCGATGCGGGATCTGCCGGACGGGTCGTGGCTGCACCTGCCGCGGGCGGAGAGCGCGCAGGGCGGGTACGCGGTGGCGGCGGACGATCCGTACTTCCCCGACACGAGCCTGTACGGACGCGTGCCGGTGCCGACGTGGCTGGTGTTGTCGCGCGGGAGCATGGACGACGAGATCATCGAGGAGGCGAAGCAGATCGCCCGTGACCACGCGCCGCTCACGTGCGTGGGGATCTTCGGAGGCCTGGGACCGCACTACCAGACGCCCGGTGAGCTGGCGGATGTGATCCTGACAGCCGCGGCCGTCCCGTAACTGGCCGCGCGTGGCTGAACTCGTCGCTGACCCCGTCGCTGAACGAGCGGAGCTGAACCCGTCGCTGAACGCGCGTCCGCGCAGGTCACTCCATCGACGGTCGTGGGTTTGGGAGATCGGGGCGCAGCTGGCATGATGGTCGGGCGCGCGCGAGTGGCGGAATAGGCAGACGCGCACGGTTCAGGTCCGTGTGCCCGTAAGG
>JBDIAS010000111.1:0-10355 GCA_039812465.1 Austwickia sp.
CGTCGTCCCGGTCGTCGTCGTCCCGGTCGTCGTCGTCCCACGGGCCCGGGTACGGGATCCGGGCGGGCGGAGGCGCCACGGGGCGCACTCCGGTGGTGGCCGTCGGGCGCGGGGCCGGGGCGGGGGCGCTGGGGGTGGGGCCCGCCGTCGGCGGGGAGGTAGTGGGCGGGGTGGTAGTGGGCGAGGGCGACGGGGACCCGGTTGAGCGGTCGTCGAGGTCCACGACGGGGCCGAGGGGCGGGGGAGACGTGGGGGCGGCCAGGCTGAGCGACAGACCGAGCGCGCCGATGACCAGCGCGCTCAGCAACGCCAAGAGTCCTGCCCCCGAGGCTCTCATGGTCTTATGCTGCCCCATTCGTGGGCCGGGTCGTGACACCCGTCCTCCGGGGTTGACGGCTCTCATGGGTGACATCCTTCGTGCCGGTCGTGACGAGGTCGGAATGCATGGACGGCGAGGAGCCGTAGGGCCGTCGCCTCACGGGCCCCGCGGAGGCGGGCGGCGACGGCGTCAGCCCCTGCCGGGTGGCCGCCGGCCCGCAGCGAGTCGCCCAGGGCTGCGGTGAACGCCGCGCAGCGGCGGGCGGCGCCGTCGAAGTCGCCGTCGAAGTCTCGGGCGCAGCGGTCGACGTGAGCGAGGAGGTTGGCGACGTCGAGCACCGGCTCGGCCCAGGCGGCCGTGTCCCAGTCCAGGAAGGTCACGCTCGCGTCGCCCACGAGCACCTGGCCGTCGTGGAGATCGCGGTGGGCCAGGACCAGGGCAGGCCCGGGCGCGGATTCCTCGGCCAATCTCCGCGCCACCCGGGGCACCTGGGTCCGGAGCCGGTCGCTCTCCTCGTCGGTCAGCGGGGCGAGCGCCAGCGCCGAGGCGGCCCAGCGCCGCAGGATCTGCGCCTCCTCGGTGCCCGTGTGCACGGGCAGGTCGCTCCGTGACAGGTCGCCGGGCGGAGGGAGCGTGCCGGCGAGGGTCACCAACGCGGCACCGACGCGTCGCCCCGCGTCGGCCGCGGCGTGTTCCTCGCCGGAGTGCAACACCGCGCGGAGCTCGGTGCCCTCGGCCGGTGCCCACGTGAGATGAGCGGCGCCGACGTCGGCGTGCACGAGGAGCGGCCGCCCGGGCGCCCCGGGAAGGCCCGCCAGCAGGTCCTCGATCGTCTCGGCCCGGCGCGCGGCGCGGCGCGTGGCCCTCGGCCGCGCCGCCTTCACGTACCGTCCCCGCGCGTCCCGCCAGACCGCCCGCTTGCCGGGCCGCAGGCCGACGAGGCCGCGCTCGGGCAGCCGCCCGAGCACCGGATCGACCTCCGGCACGTCGACCCGATCGCCGCGCAGGGTGGCGCCGCGAAGTCTCCGGCCCGGCGCCGACCCCCCGTCCGGCGCCCGGGCGAGGAGTTCGAGGACGACGCCGGCGGCCGGGTCGTCAAGGTCGGCGGGCCAGGCCCTGCGGACGACGTGCGGCGTGCCGCCCACGGTCAGGCCCTCGTCCAACAGCGCGGCGAGCGCGCGGCGGGTGATCTCTGCCGCGGTCATCCCAGCACCGCCTCGGCGTGCTCCAGGAGACGCAGCGTGGCGGCGGGCCAGTCGTGGCGCAGCCTGCGGAACGCGTCCGGGGAGCGCAGCAGCGCCGCGGCGGCCAGGACGGTCGGCGCGGGCCTCTTCCCGAGGAGGGCGGAGCACGTGCCCGGGGTCGCGGCGCCGTCGAGCACCGCCTGCGCTGTCCAGGTCGCGCTGTCCCATCCGCGGGGCCACCAGCCCCACCGGTCCCAGTCGATGAGGTGCAGCCGGTCGTCGTCACCGCGGATGACCTGGTCAGGGCTGAGGTCTCCGTGCGCGGGGGCCTGGGGACGCAGGGCCTCCCGGGACGACACGAGCCGTTGCACCAGCGGGCCGACCCGCTGCCCCCACCCGGGGTCGAGGTCGGCCAGGGAGGTGGCGACGCGATCGAGCGCGTCGGTCAGGTCCGCGCGGGGGCTTCGGGGCGGCTCCCCTCGGGCGGCGAGTTCGGCCGCCAACGCCTCGGCGAGTTCCTCGGCCCATCCGGAGGGGAACGCGGCGAGGCCACCCGTCGGCGCGTCGGCGGGCCCCGGGGTGGGGCCGGACGCCGGCGTGGCGAGCGGCGTTCCCTCCACGTACGGCTCGACCTCCGGCCTGGGCCGCCCCGCGTGCAGCCGCAGCAGCCTGCGCGGCCCGTCCCCCCGCCCGGCCGGTGCGAGCCCGACCCAGCGACGGGACGGGTTGTACGAGAGCGTGCGGGCCACGTCGAGGATGGCCGGGGCGTGACCGGGCAGTAGCTCCCGGCGCTCGCTGCCGGGGGGCGGATCGCCCAGGCGGACCCCCTCACGGGCGAGGCGGTCCAGCGCGAGGTGCCGGTCCGCGGCGGCGGGCACGACCAGCAACGAGCACTCGGCGCAGGCGGCGGACGGAAGGCCGCGCCGCTCGGCGGCCACCAGGTCCTTGGCGGCCTTGGTCGCCCAGTCCTCGGACCGGACGGCGCGCGCCAGCAGCCACGGCCCCGCCCCGGACACGGGCCGCAGCGCCACGCTCAGCGAGCGGTCGCGTTTCAGGCGGAGCCGGCTCACCTCGTACGACACCGCGCCGCCGCCGACTCCCCCGTCCCGGCGGTCAGGGCCGATCGCGACGGCGCCGTCGGAGAGCACCCCGCCGGCCACAGCCAGGGCGGCGACCCGCGCGGGGTCCAAGGCGACGGCGAAGCCGGGGATACCGGGGTTGCGGGTGGCGACGGAGGCGAGGCTGGGCGCCGCCGGCAGGTCAGGTGACACGGGCCACCTCCACGAACGCCTGATCGCGGACCTCGACGATGCGGTCGGCCCGCGCGAGCAGCGTGGGGTCGTGGGTCACGAGCAGGGTGGTGCGCCCGGAGAAGAGCCGCACGAGGGCGCCCACCACCTCCCGGGCGCTCGCGGCGTCCAGGCCGGTGGTGGGTTCGTCGAGCAGGACCAAGCGAGGGTCGCGCAGGAGGGCCCGGGCCACCGCGACCCGCTGCCGCTGCCCCCCGGAGAGCGTGGTGCCGCGCTCGGCGATGACCCGGTGGATCCCGTCTGGATCGCAGTCCACGAGCGATCCCAGGTCGGCGGCGCGCAAGACCGCCTCCACCTCCTCGTCGCCGGCGTCGAGTCGACCCAGGCGGACGTTGTCGGCCAGGGTCCCGGCGAAGAGCACACTGTCCTGGAGCACGACCGCCACGGCATCCCGCACGCTCGCGGCGGTCACCTCGTCCAGGGGGTGGCCGTCGAGCCGTACGCCGCCGGAGCGGGGGGTGAGGAAGCGCAGGAGCACCTGGACGAGGGTCGACTTGCCGGAGCCGCTCGGGCCGGTGATGGCGACCACCTCGCCGGGGCGGACGGTGAGGTCGGCGTTGCGCAGCACGGCGGGGCCGTCGGCGTAGCCCACCGTGAGATCGCGCACCTCCACTCGGCCGCGGCCCCGGCGGGGGGCGGGCGGCAAGGGATAGGCGTCGGCGGCGTCACGCTCAGGCAGCGCCGCGTCGAGGGTGTCGGCGATCCGTTCCCCCGACGCGGCGGCCCGCGCGATCCGGCCGGTGTGCTTGGCCAGGTCGCGCAGCGGTTTGAACGTCGTCTTGAGGTAGGTGAGGAACACCACGAGTTCCCCGGGGCTGACGGCGCCGTCCACCACCCGCATGCCGCCGAACGCCAGGACGACGCCCGTGGCCAGCCCGACGAACAGGTCGGTGCGCCGCTCGAGCCCCGCCGACAGCCGCTTGGCCAGCACTCCCTCGGTGAGACCCTTCACGTTCGCCTGGGCGAAGCGGGCGCCCATGTGGGAGGCCAGGCCGTACGCCTGCACGGTGCGCACCGCCGCGAACGCCTCGCCCGCGTCCCCGGCCAGCTCGCCCTCGCGGCGACGCTGCCTTCGCGAGGCGTGGGTGATCCTGCCGCTCGCGCGTCGCCCCGAGAGCAGCATGAGGGGCAGCACGCCGACCACCACGAGGGCCAGGACGGGGTCCAGGAACAGGACCACGATCAGCATCCCGACGACGGTGAGCGTGTTGGCGGCCAGCGGCAGCCCGGCGGTCACGCCGGCCTCCTGGACGCGGCCCACGTCGGAGACGACCCGGGTGACCAGGTCGCCGGCTCGGGACCGGTCGTGGAAGGAGGGGTGCGCGGTCAGCAGGCGCTGGTGCACGTGCGCCCTCAGGTGGGTCGTCACCCGGGCGCCCACGTTCGCGAAGGCGACGGTCGACAGGTACGCCGCCCCCGCCCGCAGCGCGGCCACCGCCAGCACCGCCACCCCCGCGGTGATGAGCAGGCGGGTCAGCCCCGAGTCCACGGGCTGGCCCACCGCCGCCGGGATCACACCGTCGATGACCCATTGGACGGGCCAGGGCTCGAGCAGGCGCGCGACGACCTCCAGCAGCAGAGCGGCCACGCCGCCCGCGGCGAGCGTGCGCGAGCCGCCGAAGTGCGGCCGCAGCAGGCCCAGGGTGCGGCGCAGTGGGGAGGGACGCGCCTCCGCGCTGCGCCGCCCCCTCCGATCCGAGCCGGTCACGACGTCCCCCGGAGCGTGGCAGGCGGTACGGGTCGGATGGCCCCCACCCGGGTGAGGACGTCCCGCGCGAGCGCCGACCACGCGAACCGCTCCCGGGCGGCGGTCCGGCCGGCGCGCCCGAGCCGCGCGCGGGCGGCCGGGTCGCGGACGAGGGTTCTCAAGGCCTCGGTGAGGGCCTCGAGGTCGCCGGGCGGGGTGAGCAGCGCCTCCTCCGGGCGCAACAGCCGCGGCAGGTCGGCCACGGCCGCGCTCACGGTGGGCAGCCCGGCCGCGAGGTATTCGAAGACCTTGAGCGGGGAGAAGTACGCGTCCCCTTCCGGATACGGCGCGCACGCGATGTCTGCGCGGGCCAGCAGGGCGGGCACCTCGGCCGGCGCGACGGCGCCGGTCGAGGTCACCGCGACGCCGGCCGCCGCGGCCGCCGCCAGGGCGTCCTCCCGCAGCGGTCCGTCGCCCACCAGCAGCAACGACACGGGGTCGCCGTCGGAGGCCAGCCGCGCCGCGGCCGCCACGAGCAGCTCCGGGGCGTGCCAGGGGCGGAAGGTCCCCACGAACGCGATCACGGGGGTGGGCGAACCGCTACCCGGCTCGGCGGTGAACCTGCCCGGGTCGACCCCGTTCGGGATCGTGAGGACCGGCACCCCGGACTCCTCGGCCGCCCAGGCCGCCACGGGACTGCTCACCGCGTACGGCAGGTGGGCGGAACGGATCGCCTCCCGGGTCAGGTCGAGCGCCCGCTCGGCGTCGATCAGGACGCGGTGCGTGGCCTGCTCGGCGACCAGGGGAGCGTTGATCTCCAGGATCGTGCGCGCCCCGACGTCGCGGGCCACCTGCAGGGTGCGGGCGCTCCACAGCCCGTACCGCTGGTAGACCACCGTCCCCGGGCCGGCCTGCGCGACCAACCGGGCGACGATGCGGGCCGCCGTCTCGTCGAGGGCGACGAGCGCGCGCTCACGCTCGGCCGGTCCGTCGGCCGTGGGCCGACCGAGCTCGATCGTCTCGACGTCGGCGAGGTCGCTCGGCGGGGGGCCGCCGAGGCGGGTCGCCACGAGGACGACCCGCCTGCGGTACGGGCGCGCCAACGCCGCGAACTCGCGCAGCATCGCCTGGACGTGCACGGAGGCGCCCTTGCTGCCGAAGGCCGGGACGCCCGGGTCGGTGACCACGTAGATCAGGTCGCCGAGGCCCGCGGGCCGGAGCGGCCCCGCCTCGCCGTTCACGAGGACACCGCCGGCGCCGCCGCGAGGTCGCGATCCTCGCCTCCCCGGGCGTGTGCGCCCGCCTGGTCTGCTGGGGCGCGTGCGCCCGCCTCGGCGGTCAGCGCCCGCAGGGCGGCTGCCTGGCCGACCACGTCGAACCGTTCCTCGATCCGCGCGCGCGCCGCGACGGCGTACCGGACCCGGGCCTCGGCGTCGTCGAGCAGCGCCTCGAGCGCGGCCGCCAGGGCATCGACGTCGCGCTCGCCGACCAGCAGGCCGCTGGACCCGTGCTCGACGGCCTCCGGGATGCCCGCGACCGGTGTGGCGACGACGGGCGTGCCGAGCGCCATCGACTCCAGGATCACCGTGGGCAGGCCGTCCCGGTCGCCGTCGGAGGCGACCACGCACGGGGCGGCGAAGACGGCGCCGGAGGCGATCAGGGCGAGTACGTCGTGCTGCGGCAGCGGTCCGAGCAGGGCGACCCGGTCGCGCAGCGCGAGCCGGTCGATGAGCTCCTCCAACTGCGGGCGCACGGGGCCGTCGCCGGCCAGCTCGAGGGTGCAGGCGACGCCCCGGTCGCGGAGCAACGCGACCGCCGCCAGCAGGTCGGGCAGGCCCTTCTTCTCGACCAGGCGGCCGACCGACACGATCGTGCGCGGCCGGTGCAACGGGCTCGACCACCTGATCTCGTCCACCTCGAGGCCGTTGTAGATCCGGCGCACCCGCGCGCGGGGGGCGAGCGTGCGGATCCAGTCCGCGGTCATGTCGCTGACCGCGACGACCGCGTCCGCCTCGGTGAGGACCGGTACGAGCCGGGCCGGGTCGTTGTCCTGGTGGAAGATGTCCTTCGCGTGGGCCGTGAGGGTCCACGGGATCCCGGTCAGGTGGTGCGCGAGCCGGGCCGTGCGCCCCGACACCGACGCGAAGTGGCTGTGCAGCTGGCACACCCCCTGCTCGAGCGCCCACGCGGCGAGCTGCGCCCCTTGCGCGGCCACCGCCGGCTCTTCGTCGAAGAGCGCTTCGAGCGCGGTCGGCGTGAGGGCCACGCCGGCCTCGCGGAGCGTCCGCAGCGCGGCCCAGGTGGCCTCCAGCGTGCGGTGATGGTGCGGGATCCAGGCGACCGGGGCCTGCACCTGGGCGAGGGCGCTGTGGAAACGGGGATCCCGTGGCGGGCGCAGGCTCGCGATCGTGATCGCCTCGCCGGCCGCCTCGCGGGCCAGGATCTCCCGCACGATGAACGTCTCGGAGAACCGCGGGTACGACTTCACGACGTAACCCACCCTCCCCGGCGGTCCGGGCGCCACGGGCGGCTCCGGCTGAGCGGCGTGCCGGGTGGGCGCTGCGCCCTCACGGGTCCCGGAAGCCTCACGCAGCGACATGGACGCCACCTCCCACCAGCGCGCGGGTGCGCGTCCGCACCTGATCCAGCCCGTCCATGCGCAGGTGGGACCGGTCGATGCGGGTGCCGAGCCGGGCGCGCACCCAGTCGCCCAGTCGTTCGGGGCAGAGGAGCTCCGGCACGAGCACGTCGAGGGCGGCGTGCCGCTGGAGCGCCATCGCCCGCACCAGCTGCTCCTGGCGGGGCTTCACCCGCGGGACGATCAGGGCCGGCACGTCCGTGGTCAGCAGCTCGGTCACGGTGTTGGCGCCACCCATCGCGATGACCGCTTCGGCGCCGCGCAGCCAGTCCTGCGCGTGGCGGCTGAACCGGTGCACGTGCACCCCGCCTCGGCGCCGCGCCGCCCCGCGCGTCGCGGACAGCTGGTCGTCGCCGGCCTGCGGACCGGTGAGGACGACGACCTCGACGCCGGCGGGCGCCGTCATCTGCACCGCGGCGCGTACGAGTGCGGACCCGTCGTGGCCGCCGCCGACGGTCACGAGGACGTACGGGACGTCACCGAGCGGGCGGTGCCGGGGGCGCTCCGGTGTCCGGGGGGCCAGGTAGCCGAGGTGCCTGGTCCGTCGCCCGGCCGCCTCGCCCATCGCGCAGGCACCGACGAGGTCGTGGACCCGCCGGTCGCCGTAGACCCAGATCTCGTCGTAGAGGTCCCGGGCCGCGCGGTCGCCGTGCTCGTCCCGCCACTGGGCGGCGGCGACCCGCGGCTCGTCGAGGACGTCGCGCAGGCCGAGGACCAGTCGGGTGCCCGCCGCCTTGAGCAGCGGCAGGACGCCGGCCAGTTCGCCGTGGAACCCGTAGGGGGTCTTGTCGACGACGAGCTGGTCGGGGGCGTAGTCGAGCAGGGCCGTGCGCAGGATGGCCGCGCGGAGCGCCACGACCTTCGACAGCGGCGTGCGGAGCGAGCGAGCCCGGTAGGCCCCGCGGTTGTCCTTGCGGATCCCCGGCACGACGACGGTCTCGACACCCACCGGGAGCGGGAACAGCCCGGCCTCGGCGGACCCCGTCAGCAGAAGGACGTCAGAAGCCTCCCCGTCCGGCGACTCGGGAGCGAGGGCGCCCGCGAGCGCCAGGTTGCGGCGCAGGTGCCCGAGCCCGAGGGTGTCGTGGCCGTAGAGGGCCACGCGCGGCCGTGTGCTGGTGGCGGCGTCGGCCGCGGGCGGGGAAGTCATAACCCAGAGAATCCCCAGCGCGCGTGAGGCGAGGATGAGCCCTCCATGAGGGAGTTCTCATCCGGCGCCCCGCGGGCGTTTCGAGTTACGGCCGCGAGCGTTTCGAGCTGCGGACAAGCCACCAGGGGCGGGGGTCCGAACACCCCGCCCCTGATGTGCCTTGCTCTGCGCGCCCCGGCCCGGTCGGCCGCGCGGGCAGAAAATCGCGGTCAGCCCTGCGCGACCTTCGCGTTGAAGTCCTTGATCATCTGGTCCCAGACCGGCACGTAGCGGTGCAGGTCCTGCCAGAAGTCCTGGTGGCGGCGCGACTCGAAGAGCTCGAACGGCGTGCCCTGCTGCTCCACCCAGGTGTAATAGCCCAGGTTGAAGATCCGGTTGCGGTCGAACTCCGTGAGTTCCAGCGTGGCGTCGGTGGGGACGTTCGCGAGGAACTGGCCCCACGTCTCGGCCGCCTGCTGCGCGGTGAACGTGCCGCCGAAGTCGCGCTCCTTGATCTTGGCGCGCTCCGAGCTGTACATCTGGCCGCCGTCGGTGGCGACCGTGAGCAGGACGTCGTCCTTGCCGAGCCCGAGCTTCTTCGCGCTCGAGATCGCGGCCAGCACGTTGCAGATCGAGGACAGTCCGAAGTCGACCAGCGCCTCGAGCTGCTCGGCGGGCACGCCCTTGGCCGTCAGGTAGTTGAGGCCCTCCTCCTCGTCGAACATGACCTCGAGCTGGTCGGTGGCGCGGTCGCTGATCGCCACGACGAGGTCGTGCTTCATGATGTTGTGGATGATCGGCAGGTGCTTGTCGCCGATCCCCTGGATGTTGTGCTCGCCGAAGCCGTTCATCAGCAGCGTGGGGCACTCCAGGGCCTCCACCGCGGCGATCTTCGTGCCGTAGGTGTCCTTCAGGTACTCGGCCGCCGCGATCGTGCCGGCCGACCCGGTCGCGCTGCTGACCAGGGCGAGGCGCGCGGACTCGTGGCCGCTGCTCGCCTTGTAGTCCTCGAAGACGTGTTGGAACGCCTTGCCGGTGATGTAGTAGTGCGCCAGGTGGTTCACGAACTCCGAGAACTGGTTGAAGATGAAGTTCGAGGGGTCCTGGGCGAGCCGGTTGCACTCGTCGTAGATCTCCTTCACGTTGCTCTCCGTGCCGACCGTCTTGATGACGTCCTCGGCCGGGTTCTCGCACCAGCGGTCCAGCCAGTCGAACCGTTCCTGGCTCATACCCTCGGGCAGGATCGCTACACCTCGGGACGCCATGAGGCGGCTGATCGCCACGCCGCCGCGGGCGTAATTGCCGGTCGACGGCCAGATGGCGCGGTGGCTCGTCGGGTCGAACTGCCCGGTCACGACCCGAGGGGCGAGGCACGCGTAGGCCGCGAGCACCTTGTGCGCGGTGATCATCGGGAAGCGGTTGCCGAAGATGACCAGGATCGGGCAGTCGATGCCCGTGAACTCCTTGGTCAGCACGACGTGCTCCGGCACCTTGACCTGGTTGCCGTCCTTGTCGTTGTACCAGTGCAGGCGGAACAGGTTGCGCACGTCCGGGCCCTGGCAGTCCGCGTCACCGATGCGCGCCGGGTCGATCTTCTCCGGCGGGTTCGCCAGCTCCTCGAACGTTGGCAGCACGATGCCGCGGTCACGGAAACGCTCCACCGAGCGGGCGAGGTTCTCCTCGTTCACGACCCGGTCGGCCAGACCGAACTGGTCCTCGAGAGCGGACTGAACGTCGGAGCTGACCGACGTGGCGGGGGCGGTGGTGTCGGACATGACACTATTGTGGACGATCGACCGTCTACCCACAAGGTTAGATCAACTCACAATAAAGTTAATCAAGTCACACGGAAGGTCAACGTACCTCGACGAAGCCGTGCGCGCCCCGCTCGGCGTCGACCATGACGTGGTTCACCATGGGGTAGCGGCCCGGCTCGGCGAAGACCGCCTCGACGAAGCCCCCTTGGGCCGCGTGCAGGCCCAGAGCCTGGGCCCCTGCGGAGCCCGTACCGCCTGCGGAGCCCGTACCGCCTGCCGCACCGCCGCCCGCCGCGCCGCTGGGGCTCAGCGCGCCGCGACCGCGGAAGAG
>JBDIAS010000112.1:0-10340 GCA_039812465.1 Austwickia sp.
CTCCGCGTGCCCCTGCGCGGGCCGCGCGCCCCACCCGACGTGGTCATGCTCCGCTGCGAGTTCATGGTTGGATCCCTTCCGCCACCGCGCCGACGATTTCTGCGTCCGTCCACCCGAACGCGCCGACTTATGTCCAGCATCACCCTGACCAGCAGTGACGCACAACCGGACTCGCCGGAAAGGCGCAAAAACGTGACCTGCGACCCGTCGAGAGGCCCCGTGCGTCCAGCGCGCCAGGTGCGCCGTTCGCCGCTTTCAGATCCGGTGATCGGATGTCCGGAGGGCGATGGGTGCCGTACCCTCGCCGCATGAGTCCCGCCTCCTCCGCCAGCGGACGTCCCCCCGACGAGGGCGCCCCCGCGGAGGAGCGCGCCCTCGGTCGGCCGCTGGTCGTCCTCGACCGGGTCGACAAGCACTTCGGCGATCTGCACGTCCTGAAGGACATCCAGCTCACGATCCACGAAGGCGAGGTCGTCGTGGTCATCGGCCCGTCGGGGTCGGGCAAGTCGACGCTGTGCCGCACGATCAACCGGTTGGAGACCATCGACTCCGGCGCGATCAGCATCGACGGGAAGCCGCTGCCCGAGGAGGGCAAGGAGCTCGCGCGGTTGCGGGCCGAGGTCGGGATGGTCTTCCAGTCGTTCAACCTCTTCGCGCACATGACGATCCTCGACAACGTCACCCTGGGCCCGACCAAGGTGCGCGGGATGAAGAAGGCCGAGGCGGAGAAGAAGGCCAAGGCCCTCCTGGAACGGGTCGGGGTGACGACCCAGGCGGCGAAGTACCCGGCCCAGCTCTCGGGCGGACAGCAGCAGCGCGTGGCGATCGCTCGCGCGCTGGCGATGGACCCGAAGGTGATCCTCTTCGACGAGCCGACCTCGGCGCTGGACCCGGAGATGATCAACGAGGTGCTCGACGTCATGATCCAGTTGGCTCGTTCCGGCATGACCATGGTGGTCGTCACCCATGAGATGGGATTCGCCCGCCGCGCCGCGGACCGCGTGGTCTTCATGGCCGACGGGGAGATCGTGGAGCAGAACACCCCTGAGGAGTTCTTCACCAACGCGAGCTCCGCGCGGGCGAAGGACTTCCTCGGCAAGATCCTCACCCATTGACCCCTCCGTACCCATTGACTACTCCGTACGCCGCGGGCGCCCGCGCGTGACCGGGCATCCCCGGCACCCACCGCTCGAGCACCGCACCCGCACCCGCACCCGCACCACCGAAATCGCACACTCGCACCACCCGCGGCACCCGCCGCCCGAGCACACCAGAGGTGATTCATGACGAAGAAGACTCTTGGCGCGATCGCCCTCGCCGGCAGCGCCGCGTTGGTCCTGGCCGGCTGCGGGGGCGCCGGTTCGACCAGCGGCGGATCCGGGGGCGGCGGGGGTGACTCGATCACCGTCGGCATCAAGTTCGACCAGCCCGGCATGGGGTTGCGCAAGGGCAACGAGTACACCGGGTTCGACGTGGACGTGGCCAAGTACATCGCCAAGGAGCTCGGCAAGACGCCGAACTTCAAGGAGGCCCCGACCCCGCAGCGCGAGCAGCTCATCGAGTCCGGCCAAGTCAGCTACATCGTCGGCACCTACTCGATCACGGATGCCCGCAAGCAGAAGGTCGACTTCGCGGGCCCGTACTTCATCGCCGGGCAGGACCTGCTGGTGCGCTCCGACGACTCCTCGATCACCGGCCCCGACGCCCTCGTCGGCAAGAAGCTGTGCTCGGTCAAGGGGTCGACGCCAGCCCAGAAGATCAAGGACCAGTACCCCGGCGTGCAGCTCCAGGAGTACGACACCTACTCCAAGTGCGTGGAGGAGCTGGCCGCCAAGACCGTGGACGCGCTGACCACGGACAACACGATCCTCGCGGGATACGCCTCCCAGGACGCGTACAAGGGCAAGCTGAAGCTGGTGGGCACGACGTTCTCGACCGAGAACTACGGCGTCGGCCTCAAGAAGGGCGACACGGAGTTCTGCCAGAAGGTGACCGACGCGATCAAGAAGATGATCGAGTCAGGCGCCTGGAAGCAGGCCGTGGACGACAACCTCGGACCGGCCGGATTCACCCCCGACGCCAAGAACCCGCCCACGCCCGCAGCCTGCGGCTAAAGCGAACGACCCGCCGGCCCGTCACCAGCGACGGGCCGGCGGGCGGACCGCAGGGCCCCACGCGCGGCGGGCGTCGGCCCCACCCGTCGGGCTCGCTCCGTCGGGGCTCGCTCGTCGGGCCGGGGTCGCGGAGATGAGGAAGGAGAGCGATGACCGAGCTGTTCAGTGAGTTCGACGTGCTCGGCGCGTTCTGGATGACCATCAAGCTGACGGTCCTGTCCGCGCTGGGCGCGTTCGTGATCGGCACCGTGGTCGCCGTGATGCGGGTCGCGCCGTCGGCGTTCGTCCGCTCCCTCGGATCGCTCTTCGTCAACACGATCCGCAACACACCGCTCACGCTGCTGGCCGTGTTCTGCACGCTCGGCCTCAAGGTCAACATGGACATCCGCCTCGCGGATCCCAACTCCCCCACCTCGATCGCCGACACCAACTTCCGGTGGGCGTTGATCGCGCTCGCCGTCTACCACGCCGCGTTCGTCTGCGAGGCGATCCGCAGCGGCATCAACACGATCCCGGTCGGGCAGGCCGAGGCGGCGCGATCCGTGGGGTTGTCCTTCGGGCAGTCCCTGCGGCACGTCCTCATCCCGCAGGCGTTGCGCGGGGCGATCGCGCCGCTCGGCAACACGCTCATCGCGCTCACCAAGAACACCACGATTGTGTCGGCGATCGGTGTGGCCGAAGTGTCCCTCCTCATGGGCGAGATGATCGAGAACCGGCCCGACCTGCTCTTCGCGATCTTCGCGATCGTCGCGCTCGGGTTCGTCGCCCTGACGCTGCCCATGGGCCTCCTGGCCACCTCCCTGTCCCAACGATTGGCGGTGAAGCGATGAGCGCCGCGCACGAGGTCCTCTTCGACGCGCCGGGCCCTCGCGCCCGCGCCCGGCAGCGGATCACCGCGGTCGTCGTGTGCCTGGCCGCCCTCGGCCTGCTGGCGCTCGTGCTGGTCAAGCTGGGCGAGAAGGGCAACCTCACCGCCGAGAAGTGGAGTCCCTTCCTCACATCCGACCCGTGGGTCTACTACCTCCTGCCCGGCATCCAGGCGACCCTGCTCGCGGCCGGGATCTCGATGGTGACCGCGGCGGTCTTCGGGCTCGTCTTCGGCCTCGGCCGGTTGAGCCCGGTCCGGCCGATCCGCTGGGCGAGCGGCGTGATCGTGGAGTTCTTCCGCGCCGTGCCCGTGCTGGTCATGATGATCTTCGCGTTCTGGCTCTTCACGAACACGATCCCGATCGTCCCGTCCGGCTATATCGCGCTCGTCGGCGTGATCGTCGGCCTCACCTTCTACAACGGCGCGGTGTTCGCCGAGCTGATCCGCTCCGGCGTCTACGGTCTGCCCAAGGGCCAGCGGGAGGCCGGGCTCACCGTCGGGCTGACGCCCTTCCAGTCGCTCCGGTTGATCGAGCTGCCGCAGGCGCTCACCGCCATGCTCCCGTCGCTGGTCGCGCAGATCGTCGTGATCCTGAAGGACACGGCGATCGGCTACATCATCACCTACCCGGAGCTGCTCAAGGTCGGAGCGGATCAGTTGGGCACCGCGTACGCGAACGTGGTGCCCGCGTTCATCGTCGTGGCCCTGATCTACATCCTGATCAACTACGCCGTGAGCAAGTTGGCCGAGGCCCTGGAGGGACGGCTCCGACGCCGCGGCCACACGGCCGCCGTCCTGGCCCCGGACGAAGTCGAGGAGGGTGCGTGACCCCCGCCCCGCCTCGACGCCGCTAGGCCGGCATGGGACGCCTCACCGCGCGGACCCGCCAGACGCGGCTGCGGGCCGGCAGCGCGCCGCGGGACACCACCGACCTGGTGGCCGTCGAGGAGCCCCTGGAGCTGCGCGCCGGCGGTTCCGTCCTCACCGTCACCATGCGCACGCCCGGCCACGACATCGAACTGGCTCACGGGTGGCTGCTCAGCGAGGGGATCATCGCCGGGCGCGACGACGTGGCGCAGGCCCGGTACTGCGCCGGATCCGTCGTCGACGACGACAGCGGCGCGCCGCAGAACACGTACAACGTCCTGGAGCTGCAGCTCGCGCCCGGCGTCGACCCGGGCGAGGGACGGCGCAGCTGGACCACGAGCGCCTGCGGCGTGTGCGGCGTGGACTCCCTCGCCGCCCTGGCCCGGCCCGAACTCACGGCGCGCGCGGACGCGCAACGCGCGGCCCCGGGCGCCGTCCAGCCGTCGATCGACCTCGACGTCCTGCTCACCCTTCCCGCTCAGCTCCGGCAGACCCAGAAGGTGTTTGCCCGCACGGGCGGGACGCACGCCGCGGGCCTCTTCGGTCTCGACGGGACCCTGCTGGTCGCGCGGGAGGATGTCGGCCGGCACAACGCGGTGGACAAGGTGCTGGGGTGGGCCCTCCTGCAGGACCGGCTGCCGCTGCAGGAGTCCGTGCTCGTGGTCAGCAGCCGGGTTTCTTACGAGCTCATCCTCAAGGCCGCGACCGCCGGCGTACCTATCTTCGCGGCGGTCTCGGCGCCCAGCTCCCTCGCGTTGCAGGCCGCGCAGTCCTGGGGGGTGTGCGTCGCGGCCTTCGTGCGGGACGCCGGCTGCAACGTCTACACCTACCGCGACAGGGTCCACGCCCGAGGGGACGAAGCAGGCACGCCGCCCTAGGCTGGCCCCAATCCGCGGCGACAACGGGAGGCGCAGTGAGCCAGGACGGACTGGAACAGGCCCGACGCAAGATGGCCGACGCCGGCCTCAGCCAGGCAGCCATCGACGTCTTCTCCCACTATTACGGGGAACTCGCCGCCGGGGCCACCGGCCTGATCAGCGAGGACTCGATCGATTCGCTGCCCCCGCCGACCCGCCTCGACGAGGTGTCGGTGAGCGAGGAGCAGGCCCGGGAGGCGCTCGGACGCACGGTGGTCATCAAGCTCAACGGCGGCCTCGGCACCTCGATGGGCATGGAGCAGGCCAAGTCGCTGCTCCCGGTCCGCGACGGCCAGACCTTCCTCGACATCCTCTGCCGGCAGGTGCGCCACGCGCGCCAGCGGTACGGGGCGAGGCTCCCGCTGCTGTTCATGGACAGCTTCCGGACCAGCGCGGACACGCGGGAGGCGCTGCAGGCCCACGCCGACCTCGCGGTGGACGGTCTGCCGTGGGACTTCCTGCAAAACCAGGTCCCGAAGATCCGGACCGACGACCTCACCCCGGTGACCTGGGAGGCGGACCCGACGCTGGAGTGGTGCCCGCCGGGCCACGGCGACCTCTACACGAGCCTGCTCGCCACCGGGATCCTCGACCGCCTACTGGAGCAGGGCTACCGGTACGCGATGGTCAACAACTCGGACAACCTCGGCGCCACCCCGGACCCGCGGCTCGCGGGGTGGTTCGCGGGTACGGGTGCGCCGTTCGCCATCGAGGTGTGCCGCCGCACGGCCGCCGACCGCAAGGGGGGGCACCTGGCGCTGCGTCGTTCCGACGGACGGATCATTCTGCGGGAGTCGGCGCAGACCGCTCCGCAGGACATGGATGCGTTCACCGACGAGACGCGGCACGCGTACTTCAACACGAACAGCCTGTGGTTCGACCTGGCGCAGCTGGACCAGGTCCTGCGCTCGACGCACGGGGTGCTCGGTCTGCCGCTCATCCGCAACACGAAGACCGTCGACCCGACCGATCCTTCGTCGCCGGAGGTTTACCAGATCGAGACCGCCATGGGCGCAGCGATCGAGGTCTTCGACGGCGCGAGGGCGATCGAGGTGGGGCGCGACCGGTTCCTGCCCGTCAAGACCACGAACGACCTGCTGCTGCTCCGCTCCGACGTCTACGACGTGGGCGAGGACGGGGCCGTGGAGCGGGTCGTCGACGCCGCGCCCCTGATCGACCTGGATTCCCGCTTCTACAAGACGATCGGCGACTTCGAGCGCCGCTTCCCCGCGGGCGCGCCGTCGCTGCGGCAGGCCCGTTCCCTGACCGTCGCGGGCGACTGGACGTTCGGCGCCGACGTGGTGTGCGAGGGCGATGCCGAGTTGGAAGACCCGGGGACGCCGTCGAACGTGCGCGACGGCACACACTTGCGCTGAGAAGCACGCTGAGCAGGGGCGACAGGCGCCTGCCGGAGCTCGGCAACGAGGCGTCCGAGACGTCTTAGTAACTGATCTGGTTCGAAATCCCCCACGAACCCCGTTGGGACAGTAGAATCTCCGCCGTTTCATGGAACCTTCACGCCGAGACATCGAGCACATTCACGGGCGCCCGGTTGTGTGGGAGATGCCAGAGGTCATCCCCACCCGGTCCCATGGAGGTTCTGATGCTCACCGCTCGTCGTACCCTCGCCGCTTCCGCTCTCGGCCTCGCCCTGCTCGCCGGCAGCGCGGGCGCCGCCGGCGCCGCATCCCTCCCCTCGGGGTTCACCCAGTCCGGGTTCACCCAGTCCGGCTTCACGCAATCCGGCTTCACGCAATCCGGCTTCACGCAATCCGGCTTCACGCAATCCGGCTTCACCCAGTCGGGGTTCACCCAGTCGGGGTTCACCCAGTCCGGGTTCACCCAGTCCGGGTTCACCCAGTCCGGGTTCACCCAGTCGGGCTTCACCCAGTCCGGCTTCACCCAGTCCGGCTTCACCCAATCGGGCTTCACCCAGTCCGGCTTCACCCAGTCCGGCTTCACCCAGTCCGGGTTCACCCAGTCGCTGGCTGCCGGCGGCGCGGGCGACGTGGAGCTCCTGGCCGCGCTCGGCGCCCTGGGCTGACCCGCCATCAGGCCTCCCGAGGTCGCCGCGCGCGGACCGGGCGCCGCGGCGGCGCGCTCACCGGACGGTCGGGACCCAGGCGATCAGCTGGGCCCCTCGACCGTGACCGGGGCTGCGCGCCACCAGCTCCCCTCCGTGCGCTCGGACGATGCCCCGCGAGATGGTGAGCCCGATCCCCGAGCCACCCTCCGAGCCAGCCGCTCTCCGGGTCGGCACGCGATAGAACCGCTCGAAGATCCGCTCCACGTCGTCGGGGGCGAGCCCTTCGCCGGAGTCCGCCACGATGAGCCAGGCCCAGTTCGCGGACCGGCCGACGCTGACGTCGATGTACCCGCCGGGCGGAGTCGCTCGGACGGCGTTGCCCACGAGGTTGCGGACCACTTGCGAGAACCGGTCCGGATCGACCCGGACGGGCAGCAGTTCATCGCCGGGCCGGACCCGCAGGCAGAGCCCGGCGTCGTCGATCTGCGGGCGGATCCGCTCGATCGCCGCGACCGTGACGCCACGCAGATCCAACAGGAGCGGCTCGAGGTCGAGGCGCCCCTCCTCCGCCTTGGACAGGGCCGAGAGATCGTCCGCCAGCCGCCGCAGTCGCCGCACCTCCTCGCTGACGTGGACAAGCTCCGCGGGCTCGGCCGGCAGGATGCCGTCGATCATCCCCTCGACGTACCCGTCGATCACGGTCAGAGGGGTCCGCATCTCGTGCGCGACCTCGCCGAGCAGGCGACGCCGTCGCCCCTCCACGTCCGCCAGCGACTGCCCGAGCCGGTTGAGGTCTCCCACCAGTCCTCGTAGTTCCCAATGCTCGTCAGCGGTCAGCTCGTGTTCGTACTCGCCCTCGCTCAGCGCGCGGGTGACGTCCCGCAGCTGTTCCAAGGGAGCCATCACCCGGTGCGCGGCGATCGTCCCCGCCACGCACGCGGCGACCGCGCCGACCAGCAGCCCGGCGAAGACGGACGCCGTGTGCAGGTCCAGGTAGTCGCCGAGCGGCGACCCGTCCCCGAAGGGTGGGATCCCCGCGGGGGACCCGTCCAAGAACACCGGCGCGAGTTGCAGCCCCGCGGCGTACACCGCGATCACGACCGCGAGGACGACGACGAGGTGCGAGGCGATCGTGCGTAGGAGGATCCTCCTCATCCGGAGCCCCTCGAGAGCCCGGGCAGGCCGCCCGCGGGCGGCGGGCTGCCGACGCGCCGGGGCAGGACGTCGGGGGGGTCGTCCGGGTGCAGGAGAAACTTGTAGCCGACCCCGCGCACCGTGCCGATGATCCGCGGCCGGGCGGCGTCGTCTCCCAGCACCCGCCGAATGTTGCGGACGTGCACGTCGACGACGCGTTCGTCACCGAAGAAGTCGTACCCCCAGACCCGTTCGAGCAGTTGGGGCCGGGAGAACACCCGGCCGTGGTCCCCCGCGAGGGCCCACAGGAGGTCGAACTCCAGCGTGGAGAGGGCCACTTCCCGCGCGTCGACGTGGACCTCCCGTCGCCGAGCGTCCACCACGAGGCCGGGGAACCGGAGCACCTCCACGGAGCGTGGGGGTGCGCCCCCCGGCGCGCGCCGGTCGCGGCGCAGCACGGTGTTGACGCGGGCGACCACCTCGCGCGGGCTGAACGGTTTGGTGATGTAGTCGTCAGCGCCGATCGTGAGGCCCACCAGCTTGTCGAGCTCATCGGATCGGGCGGTGACAAGGATCACGTACACCTCGCTGGTCACTCGGAGCCGACGGAGCACCTCCATGCCGTCGACATCCGGCAGGCCGACGTCGAGGAGGATCAGGGTGGGGTGGGTCCGTTCGGCGATCTCGAGGGCCTCGGCACCGCTGCCCGCCTCGTCGACCGCGAAGCCGTCCGCCTCCAAGTACGCGGTCAGGACGCGCCTGATCTGCTTCTCGTCGTCGACGACGAGGACCCTTCTTCGTGCGGTCATGACGTGCTACGCCCCTTGCTGATTCACCGCGCCCCGACGCCCCGCGGAGCCGTATCCGCCGGGATCGACACGCCGCCGAGCCGGCCTGCGCGGGCGGAGTGGTGCTCTGCGGTGCGAATTCCCCGTGCCTGTCAAGAATCATGGTCGGTCATCTGACAAGAGTGAAGTCGAGGTGCGGCGCCACGGCGCGGCGCGCGACGGCACGACTGACCCCGAGGGCGGCGCGGCGGACCTCGATGGCGGCACGAGGACGGCGCGGCGGACCTCGAGGGCGGCGCGAGGACGGCGCGACGGACCCGCGAGGGCACGATGCGGGAGCTCACGGACGGGTGGGCGCACCGTGCTCCCGGCGACGCAGGACGTGCGCCACCGCGGGTGCGGCCGCGAGGACCGCGACCAGCCGAACGACCTGCACGGTGAGGACGAAGCTCACGTCCGCGCCGGAGTCCACCGCCGTGGCGAGGACGGCGTACAGGCCACCCGGCGTGGTCGCGAGGTACGCGTCCAGCGGCGTGACCCCAACCCATGCCACCAGGCCTAGGCCCAGCAACGCCGAGGTGACCAGCAGCGCCAGGATGAGGCCGACGGCGGCGGGCAGCAGCCCCGCGATCTGCCGGAGGCTGGCGCGGGTGAACCGGAGCCCGACCTGCAGACCGATCACCGCGTACGCGAGCGTGAGCGGCCAGGTGGGGACCAGGACCGGGGGCATGAGCCCGCTCATCGACAGTGCGACGGCGGCGACCAGGGGCCCCAGCACCGCCCCGGCCGGCAAGCGCGTCAGCCTGGCCAGGAGCAGACCGACGACCAGGCAGATGGCCACGAACGCGGCTACGACCAGGCCGCTCACGTCGGCCGCAGCGGCGGGGGACGCCTGGCCGCGGGGCGGTCGGAAGACGGCGGCCGTGACGAGCGGCATTCCGGCGACGACGATGACGACCCGCAGGTACTGCACCACCGAGACGACCCGGTCGTCGGCGCCGAGCTCGAGGGCGATGGCGCTGACCCCCGAGGCCCCGCCGCAGATCATCGCGAACATGCCGGTCGCCAGGGACACCCCGTGGCGGGCCAGGACGGCCCCCAGCGCGAGGCTGGCCGCGACGGTCGCGCCGCACACCGCGAGGATTGGGCCGCCGTGAGCGGCCAGCTCGGCGGCCGTGGCCGCGTCCACGTACGCGCCGATGGACACCCCGACCATCCCCTGGGCGAGGGTCGCCGCCGGCCCGGGCATGGTCGGCAGGGTCAGGTGCCGGGGCGCGAACAGCGCGTACGTCATCCCGCCCAGCAGCGAGCCGAAGAGCGCGGGCGCGCTGAGGCCGGCAAGGGCCACGGCCGCCGTACCGATCGCCGCGGCCAGCAGCCCAAGCCCCCACGACGCGAGGCACCGCCGCATCAGAGCCAGTCTTGGCGTTTGAACACCACATAGAGGGTGAAGGATCCAAGGGTCACCAGCGCCACGGAGAGCCAGAGCCCTGAGGGTTCTTGGAAGCCCGGGTAGGGCACGTTCTGCCCGAACCACCCGGTGACGGCGGTCGGGACGGCGATGATGGCGGCCCAGGCGGCCAGCTTCTTCATGACGGTGTTGAGGCGCGCGTCCTGCAGGGACAG
>JBDIAS010000113.1:0-10335 GCA_039812465.1 Austwickia sp.
CTCCCCGGGCATTCCCCGCCCTTGGGCGGGTGCTACTCGGCGGGGCTATTCGCCAGGGGCGTGGCGCCGCAGCCGGGGCTCGACCAGATCCAGCTCGCAGGCCCGCACCAGCACCTGGACCCGGTTGTTCACGCCGAGCTTGTGGGTGATCTGGGTCAGCCGGGACTTGACGGCGGCCTCGGAGAGGAAGAGCTCCGCCGCGATTTCCGCGTTGCTCAGGCCCTGGGCGAGCAGGCGGATCACGGCCAGGTCGCGGGCGTTCAGGCCCTCCGGGCCGTCCTGGTCCAACGCAGCGGGAGGGGGTACGGGCGAGCGCGGCGCGGCCTTGACCGCCTCCACCAGGGCTCCGGTCACGGCGGGGTGCAGGACGTTCCGGCCGTCGAGCACCTCGCGGATGGCCGCCACCAGCGCCTCGGGCTCGGTGTCCTTGAGCAGGTAGCCGCTCGCCCCCGCGCGCAACGCCGCGACCACGGCATCCGTCGTACCGAAGGTCGTCACCGCGATGACCCGCACGTCCGGCTGGGCCGCGTGGATCCGCCGGGTCGCGTCCACGCCGTTCAGGACGGGCATTTGGAGATCCATCAACACCACGTCCGGCTGGAGCGCGGCGCACCGCTCGATCGCCTCCACGCCGTTCGTCGCCTCCCCGACGACCGTGAGATCCGGAGCGGCCGATACGAACACCTTCAGGGCCTGCAGCATGAGCTGTTGATCATCCACGATGAGGACGGTCGCGTCTCGCATGATCCGCCCTCTCTTGCGCTCGTGGGATAGGCTGTGACGTAGGCGATTCTGACAGTCGCTGGGGGACGCGATCCACTTCACTGGGGCGGCGCGTGCGACCGGATGAGCGTTATCGCAGGTCGCCGATAAGATACCTGAACTCGAGGAGACGAGATCATGAGACGCGCAACGGTGGCCCTGGTGGCGTTCATCGCGGCAATAGCCATGTCCCCCGGGGTGGCGAGCGCGGCCCCGCCGCCGGCGACGTCCGTCGCCTCTCACGCCGTTGCTCATCACAGCCAGGGCGGCCCCGTCACGACGTGGGGGATCTGGGACAAGATCTGTGAGGCGTTCCCGAAGATCTGCGCGTGAGCGGCTTGTCCGCTGGGAGGGCCGATGAGGTGCTCGGCCCCGCCCGGCCCTGACCCGCGGTCGCGTTGTGCGTCGCGGCCGCGGTGAGACGCGCCGCGCGCTGACAGCGGCGACCCAACCTGTGCGCGCCGCGGGGCTGCCGGAGCATCGCGCCCTCTACTGGTTCTCGCTGCTCGTCATCATCTACGCGGTCGTGTCATTCCTGGACGACACGAGGGTCGCCGTCGCCCACCTGGAGTGGCCTGCCATCGGACTTCACGTTGTGGCGTCCGCCTCCCTGTCTTCGACGCTCATCGCCGTCGCGTTCCGGCGCGGGCTGCTCAGCCTTTTCTGCGTGGCCCTCTGCTCGGTCATGGGGCTCCTGCACGACCGCACCTCGGTGGTCCTGGCCGTCGCCGTCGCCCTGGCGGGAGCGATGTTCCGCAACGACCGGCGGGTGACCGCCGGCGTGGTGGGCGTCTTCGCGCTCGACTCGCTGGTGCGCCTCGCGCTGGGCCGGATCCTGCCGACCGACGTCATGTTCATGATCCTGCCGGTGGTCCTCGCGGTGGGGGCGCTCTCCTGGGCGCTCGGCAACACGGTCCGTCGCCGCGCCCGCGCCGAGGAGCGCGTCGCCGAACTCGCGCGGCAGGCCGAGCGGGCGCGACAGCGGGAACGCTCGCTGCTGGCGCGGGAGCTGCACGACGTCGTCGCGCACGAGCTCACCATCATCACGATGCAGGCCTCGCTGATGCGGATGACCGACGAACCCGGCCAGCTGGCCGAGGCCCGCGACGAGATCGAGCGCACCTCCAGGACGGCACTCGACGAGCTGAAACGACTGCTTCAGGTGCTGCGGACCAGCGACATGATCGACGAGAGCGGCGCCGCAGAACCGCGGGAGGTCTCCGCCGTGGTCGACGCGGTGGCGGAACGGCTGCGGGCGCTGGGGTTTCCGGTCGAGGTCTCCTGCGAGGTGGGGCCGATGCCCCGCAGCGTGGAGCTGGCCGCGGACCGCGTACTGCGGGAAGCCACAACCAACATCGTGAAACACGCCCCGGAAGGCGCTCCCTGTCGCATCGCGGTGCGCGAGGAGGACGCCGTGCTGCGGATCCTGGTCAGCAACAGCGACGTCGCGCCGGGTGCGCCGGGTGCCCGCCGGGGTCTTCCATCGACCAGGCTCGGCCTGTCGGGGCTGGAGGAGCGGCTGTCGATTCTCGGCGGTACGTTCCACGCCTTCCGGAGCGACGGACTCTGGGTGGTCGAGGCGATCCTGCCCTTCGCGCCCCCGGATAGCGGCCCCCACGGCGAACGCGCACCCGCGGAAGCGGCCGATCGGGGCAGCGAGGATCATCCTTTCGTCTGAGTCGGACGTCCAGTGGGTCGCCGAAAGTTTGATTTCGCCGGCGCGGTCTGGAGCCGGCCCGCTGTTGTCAGCATTCTGGACGATGTGCGGGACACCGGCGTCATCGCACTCGACCTGTCAGGGGGTCGATCGGCCCGCCACGGGGGACGGAGCCACGATCAGGCCCGGGCCGTCGCCGACGCGACGACCCGGGCCTGATCGTTTGCCCGAAGGCGTCCGAGGGATGAGGCGTCCCCGGGTGGTTGAGGCGTCCCCGGGTGGTTGAGGCGTCCCGGGGTGGTCGAGTCGCCCGGCCACTGCGCGTGATCCGCAGACGCTGCAAGGGACCTGCCCCCACGACAGGTCCCTTGCAGTGGTGCGGGTCGGCGCATGGGCCGACCGGTCGCCGCCAGGGGCGGCGACGGTGGTCAGAGCGCGGCGTCCAGGCGAGCCAAGCCGTGGAGATCGCCGATGATCTCATCGAGGGCCAGCAGCAGGCCGAACTCGAGAGACGTCTGACCACACGTCGGGCAGGTCGCGTCCTCGACGCCCGGGTGGGTCGCACCCGGCAGGTCGTTGAGTCGCGGGTCATGGCATGCCTGACAGGTCGGGCATGTGTCGTCCGCAGGGATCGGCAGAGCGCCGAACATGCGGTCGGGGCTGCGGAGGGCGTCGACGCTGGAGCGTGCGCGTGCGCTCCGCTGGCCCCGAAGGGTGCGGTTGCGCGGCATTGTGGCGATGTGGTCGGCGTCCATCGTGACCCCCTGGTCGTAACGGTCGGCACCTCGCCGGAAGGGGAGAGGTGCGCACCGCCTCGTCGTGACCGAGTGCCCCGTCGGGCGATGCTGTCGCCCTGCTAGTCGGCCGCGAATCCGCTTGTCCCAAGCGACGATCCAAGGGCTTTAACAAGTCCTTACCTAGTTTACTCAGCGCTGGACAGCGCCTGGTCAACCGCGTTCTCCAGGGCCATGGTTGGCAGGAGTTCGCCTGGTGCCGTGGCTCATTGAGCAGCGACACCAGGAGGCCCGGATCAAGGGCCGGACGGGGTCGGCGGGAGATCGGCGGACGCGGCGAGGTGCCTGGATTGCGGATGATCGGCGGTCGCGGTGAGGTGCCTGGATCGCGGATGATCAGCGGTCGCGGCCAGGTGCCTGGACCGCGGCGATCAGCGGTCGCGGCGAGGGACCTGGCTCGGTGAGCCGGGGCCTGGGGTGCCGGTCGGGCCGCCCGGGGAGTCCACAGTCGGCGATCCTGCCGGCTCTCCGTTCGCGCGGACCTCGCCGGGGAGGGGCGGCGCGTCCCCGGCGTCCTCCGCGTCCCCTGCGTCCTCCGCGGCCACTGCGCCCCCGGTCGTCTCTGCGTCCCCGGTTGTCTCTGCGTCCCCGACTGTCTCTGCACCCTCCGCAGCCTCTGCGTCCCCGACGTCCTGCACGGCCTCGTCGAGCGCGACGAGCCCCCGAAGTTCCTCCACCTGATCGTCGATTTGCTGGGCCAGGTCCCACTCCACGGAGCAGCGCCCGCACGTGGGGCACACCGCGCGACCCGGCGCGGGGTCGCTCTCGGGGGCCCCCGCCTCGGGGTCTTCCCAGGCGAGGCACGTGGGGCAGACGCCCACGTACGCGGCCAGTTCGGCGGCGGCTCGGGCCGCCTCCAGGACGTTCATCTGAGCCCCGGGGCCTACCTGGGCCTCGCTCAGGGCGCTGCTGGACGCGTCGGAGCGCACGGCAGGTGCATCGGTCATGTCGGGTTCCCCTTTTGCTGCGGGCGGAGTCGCCTCCGCCTCTTCCCCATGTGGCGCGTTCCCCAACGCGCTCACCTCCCCCATCGACAGCTTGGACCAATGACTTAGACGATCGTCCCACATTGGGCGCCGGGGCCCCCGGCGCCGTTTTTCATGAAGGCGCCTTACTCGGACGTTTGTCCTGGTCAGGTGCCCTGCGCGTCGCACGCTAACAGTTGCGAATTCGTTGCGTCCCCGGGGGCAGATCTGGTCGATATGGACGTCGCGACGGGTTATGTTCAAGGTGGCCCGGGTGCGATCCAATCCCTGAATTCCCTTCGTTGCCAAGGAATGTCGCGGTCTCGTCCGGGTCGGGGTGGCGGGAAGACCGTGGGGTCGAGCAGAAGAGGCGTGGGGATGCGGAGCGTACGCGGGTGGGTCGCCCTGACCTCCGCCGGCGTCGCCGCGATCGCGCTCGGCGGGCTGGGCGCATTGCAGGGCGGCTGGTTGGCCGACGGCGTCCCCGCCACGCTGCCGACGCACGCCACGTCGACGCCCACCACGAACGTGCCCCCGACCATCGCGCCCCGGGTCCGGGATCTGGCCGCCCCGGAGAGCGTGGCTGCCCCCCGCACCGTCTCCGGTGCACCGCTCGGATTGTCGCCCGCCCCGGCTTCCACGTACGCGACCGAACGACCCGTGACCGGCCTGCCGCTCGCGGACGGTCCGGCACCGACCGGGACCGACGAGATCGGCGACCCCGACGCGGTCGTCATCCGGATGCCGGCGCGCGACTACGGGAGTGGCTACCACGGGGATTACGGGCGCTTCACCCGTCAGACCTCGCCGGAGGGCGAACTCAGGGCGGCGGCCGCCGACCCGCAGGGCTGCCTCATCATCGGCGACTCCATCGCGACCACCGTGGTGGACGTGCTCGTCGCGGACCTGCGCGAGACGCTGGGGACGACCTGCGTGTACGACACCTGGCCCGGGCGCGCGACCGAGGGCACGGCCAACGCCCTGCTGGACATCAAGCGGCGGGTCGGCCTGCCCGCGCGGGGGGTGGTGATGTCCGGGACGAACGACATCTTCAACCCGCCGCTGTTCGAGCCGCAGATGAACCGCATCGTCGACGGCATCGGCCCGGGCCACGAGATCCTGTGGGTGACCACGTTCGACTCGCGTCGGCCCAAGACCTCGCGGTCCGCGGCCGACGAACGCAACACCGCCTGGATCAACGAAGTGATCGCGGCCCGCGCCCGGCGCACACCCGGGATGCGGCTGATCGACTGGGACGCGCTCTTCCGGAGCAACCCCGTCAACATCGAGGCGCTGCTGAGCGACGGCGTCCACCCCAACCCCGCCGGGGTGGAAGCGATGGTCGGGCTCGTCCGCCAATCGCTCGGCTGAGCACGCCGCCATGTCCGCAGGCGCAACCTTCCGACCTGCGGTCGCGGACGGATTCGTACCGATCGTCCCGCCAGGTGAGCTCGTCCCGCCAGGTGAGCCGAGGCGTCCCGCACGCCGGGATCACCCCGAGGTCCTCGCCGCCGGGCTGCCCGGCGGGCCGCGAGTCACGATACTGGGGACATGACCGCCCCGGCAGCTGACACCTTCGGACCGCAGACGCTCGCCGCCCTCGAGGAGAAGGCGGTCGAGCTCGCCCGTCGGTGGTACGCCGCGACCGAGGCCGGTCAGAGCCCGCAGGAGCGGGCCACGAGCTCGCAGCTGGCGGCGCTCGTCCGGGACGAGCAGGGTCTGGATCTCGCGGTCCGGTTCGTGGACCGCGTGGCCCGCCCGGAGGACCCGAGGGTCGCGGCCCGGGACCTCGCCCGGATCTCCCCGCGGGACGCCGCCGGCTTCCTCAACCGCACCGACCTCGGGCTGCTGGCGCTCGGCACGGTCGCGGCCCCGCTGGCGCCGCCCCTGGTCGTGCCGATCGCGCGGCGCCGGTTGCGCCAGATGATCGGTCACCTCGTCGTCGACGCCCGGGACCCGGCCCTCGCCGAACACCTCGCGACCGCGCGGGCGCAGGGCTTCCGGCTCAACGTCAACCTCCTCGGCGAGGCGGTCCTGGGGGAGCGGGAGGCCGCGGCCCGCACGCGGCGTACAACCGAACTGCTCCAGCGGCAGGACGTCGACTACGTCTCGATCAAGGTGAGCTCGCTGGTGTCGCAGATCTCGACGTGGGACACCGCCGGGACGGTCGAGCGTTGCCTGGAGCGGCTGCGACCGCTCTACCGGGCCGCCGCCGCGAAGAACCCGCCGTCGTTCGTGAACCTCGACATGGAGGAGTACCGCGACCTCGACCTCACGATCGACCTGTTCACGCGCCTGCTGGACGAGGAGGAGTTTCGCTCCCTGGAGGCGGGGATCGTGCTGCAGGCCTACCTCCCCGACGCCCTGCCCGCGATGGAACACCTCATCGAGTGGGCGCGCCGCCGCCGCGCCTCCGGCGGCGCGGCCATCAAGATCCGCCTGGTCAAGGGCGCGAACCTCGCCATGGAACAGGTCGAAGCGATCGTGCACGGCTGGGCGCAGGCGCCGTACGAGTCCAAAGCCGACGTCGACGCGAACTTCCTACGCTGCGTTGAGCGCGCCCTGCGGCCCGACGTGGTCGACGCGGTGCGCCTCGGGGTCGCCAGTCACAACCTGTACGACGTGGCCGTGGCGCACCTGTTGAGCGAGGAGCGCGGCGTGGGCCACGCGCTCGACGTCGAGATGTTGCAGGGCATGGCCCCGGCCCAGGCACGTGCGGTCCGCGGCGACGTGGGCTCGGTGCTGCTCTACACGCCGGTCGTGGCGCCGGAGGACTTCGACGTGGCGGTCAGCTACCTGATCCGCCGCCTGGAGGAGAACGCGACCGAGGAGAACTTCCTGCACGCGCTGTTCGCCGCGCCGCCCGCGGCCCCGCGGACCACCCTGGCCGAACGCCGCGAGCAGTGGCGGGCCCGACGCAGGGCCCGGTTCCAGCCGGAGCCCGCCGAGGTGGCATCGGGCGATGACCGGCCGGGCGAGGCCTCGCTTCGCGAGGTGGCGCCGGGCGAGGTCGTGTCGGACGACATCGTGCTGGACCCGGTAGGAGTGGGGGCGGGACACCCGCCGGTCGAGGACCCGGAGGCGGTGCGCCGCCGGGTCGCGCAGGAGGCGATGGCCGAGCAAGAGGCGCGCTTCCGGGCATCGGTGGCCGCGGCGCCCGACGTACCGATCGGCGCGCGCCGCGATCCGGGACGGCCGCAGATCGGCGACCACTTCGCGAACACGCCGGACTCCGACCCGGCGCTGCCCGCGACGCGGGAGTGGGCCCGGGCCGCGTTGGACGCCACGCCGCACGTGCCGACGTGCCCGGTGCTCTCGGTCGCGGACGTCGAGGGCACCGTCGCCACCGCGCTCGCCGCCCACGGGCCGTGGTCGCGACGGCCGGCGACCGAACGGGCCGACATCCTCCGCGAGGCCGCCCGTCGCCTGGAGGCCCGCCGCGGCGAGCTGATCACCGTGATGGCCGCGGAGGGCGGCAAGACGGTCGCGGAGGCCGACCCGGAGGTGTCCGAGGCGATCGACTTCGCCCGGTATTACGCCGACCACGCCCCGGAGCTGGAGACGGGGCTGTCGGCCGACGGCGCCCTCTTCACGCCGGACCGAGTCGTGCTCGTGACCCCGCCGTGGAACTTCCCGGTCGCGATCCCGCTCGGCGGGGTCCTCGCCGCGCTCGCCGCCGGCGCCGCGGTCATCATCAAGCCCGCCCACGCCACCGTCGGATGCGTCGAGGTCGGGGTGGCCGCGCTGCACGAGGCGGGGATTCCGGCCGAAGCGCTGCAGGTGGTCCGCGTGGCCGACCGGGATGCTGGGCGCGCGCTGGTGTCCCACCGCGACGTCGACACCGTGATCCTGACCGGCTCCTCCGAGACCGGCGCGCTCTTCGCCTCGTGGCGGGCGGACCGGCCGGGCGGGGCGCGGGTCTACGGCGAGACCTCCGGCAAGAACGCGCTCGTCATCACCCCGGCGGCCGACCTGGATCTGGCCGTCGGCGACCTGGTGAAGTCGGCGTTCGGGCACGCGGGGCAGAAGTGTTCGGCCGCCTCGCTGGGGATCCTCGTCGGGTCAGTGGCCGCGTCGGAGCGGTTCCGCCGCCAGCTCATCGACGCGGTGTCCAGCCTGCGGGTTGGCTGGCCGGACGACCTCGGGGTCACGATGGGCCCGGTCATCGAGCCCCCCGAGGGCAAGCTGTTGCGCGCCCTCACCACCCTGGAACCGGGGGAGACCTGGCTGGTCGAACCGCGCCCGCTCGACGACTCGGGGCGGCTCTGGTCCCCGGGCCTCAAGGACGGCGTCCGGCCGGGCTCGTTCTTCCACGTCACGGAGGTGTTCGGGCCGGTGCTCGGCCTGATGAACGCCGCGGACCTGGACGAGGCGATCACGTGGCAGAACGCCACCGCGTTCGGCCTGACCGGCGGCCTGCACAGTCTTGACGAGCGGGAGATCGAGCACTGGCTGGAGCACGTGCACGTCGGGAACGCGTACATCAACCGGCACATCACCGGCGCGATCGTGCGACGGCAGAGCTTCGGCGGCTGGAAGGGCTCGGTGCTCGGCCCGGGCGCGAAGGCCGGCGGCCCGAACTACGTCGCCCAGCTGGGCCGTTGGGCCCCGGACGGTCTGCCGCAGGTGATCGACGACCCGAGCGATCACGTCCGCCCGGTCCTGAAGGGCCTGCTGCCGCTGGTGCCGGAGCGCGCGGAGCGGACCTGGTTGCGCGCGGCCGCCGGCTCCGACACGGCGGTGCTCGACGCGGAGCTCGGCCGCGAGGTCGACGACTCGGGACTGGTGGTGGAGTCCAACGTGTTCCGGTACCGGCCGATGCCCGCCCTCTGGGTGCGCACCGCGCCCGGCTGCCGGGTGGTGGAGCTGCTGCGGGTCGTCATCGGGGGCGTCGCCACGCACACCGACGTCCGGGTCAGCCTCGATCCGGACACCTCCGCGTTCCTGAAGGGACTCGACGGGACCGGGGACGAGGTGTCAACGGCGCTGCGGGTCCTGGCCCGCTACGTCGACCGGGCCGAGACCGACGAGCAGTTCGCGGGGCGCGCAGACATCGGCGTGGTCTCCGGGCGCGTGCGGCTGATCGGGAACAACCCCGGGCTGGCCGCCCGCCTCGCCGAGCGCCAGGTCACAGTGCTCAGCGGACCGGTCCTGGCGGCCGGTCGACGCGAGCTGCTGGCCTTGCTCCGGGAGCAGGCGGTCAGCCGCACGATGCACCGGTTCGGTCACGTCGCCGGCCACGGACCCGCAGAATTGGCGGACCTGGCGCGTTGACGGCTGGCACGCTGACGAACTGGCGGAGTTGGCGCGTTGACGACTGGTGCGCTGACGAACTGGCGGAGTTGGCGCGCTGACGCGGCATCGACGGGCGGCCTCCTCCCTCGCTACGGTGCGGGGACGGGAAGCCCGCGGGCAGCGCGCCACCTGCACGCGCAACGAGCGCGCGCAACAGCGAGCGGCACCGAGGGAACGGCACGTACGAACGACGCGAGTGAGCGGCGCGAGCGAGCGTCACGAGCAAGCGGCCCGAGCGAGCGGCCGAGCAAGCGGCCCGAGCGAGTGGGCCGAGCGAGCGGCCCGAGGGAACGGCACGAGCGAGCAGAGAGAGGGACTCAGTGGAGGATGTTCGGGCAGGTCGGGCCGTGGTGTCCGAAGGGCAGCGCAGCGTACGGATCCCGCACGCGAACTCCTCCGTACCGTCCATCCGGGCGATCCTCGACGAGGACCTGACCGCCCGGGGCGTGAACCGCACGATCCTGGAGGAGGCGCAGACCGTCGCCTCGGAGCTGGTCGCCAACGCGGTCCGGCACGCTCGGCCGCTCGGCGACGGGTGCGTCCGCATCCGCTGGAAGGTGAAGGCCGACACCGTCGAGGTCGAGGTCAGCGACGGCGGCGGTCCCTCGGTGCCGCGTCCCGTACCGCCTTCGCCGTGGGCCAACAGCGGCCGCGGCTTGCGGATCGTACGCAGCCTCGCGCACGAGTGGGGGGTCCAGGACGACAAGAACGGCCGGACGGTATGGGCTGCGCTGGGCGGCCCCTCCCGCCGGCGCCGTCTCTGACCCGCGCGGCCCTCGGGATCCGGCGGCGTCCCGCTTTCGCCGATGGGACCCGTTCTTGCCGTGGGGCCGCTTCTGCTGAGGGGGTCCCGCTTTCGCCG
>JBDIAS010000114.1:0-10315 GCA_039812465.1 Austwickia sp.
GAGGCGAGCCGATCGGGCTCCTCGGTCAGGTCGTGCACGGCGTACGCGTCGTCCCAGTACACGCGGAAGTCGGGGGCGGCCGTCGTCATGCCGGCTAGACGGGTGACCACCTCGTCGGAGAACGTGACGCCGGTCGGGTTGGAGTACTTGGGCACGCACCAGATGCCCTTGACCGAGGCGTCGGAGGCGACGATCTGCTCGACCTCGTCCATGTCCGGTCCGTCGGGGCCCATGCCGACGACGCGCAGGCCGACGCCCAGCTCGGAGCAGACCGAGAAGTGCCGGTCGTAGCCGGGCGAGGGAGCGAGGAACGTAACGTCCTGGCCCTGCCACCGCGCCCCGCCGGGCGGCGCGTGGAAGAAGGAGCTCGCCACGCACTGGTGCATGAGCGCGAGCGAGGAGTTGTCGCGGGCGACGATCTGGTCGACCGGAACGTCGATGAGCGGGGAGAAGATCTCCCGCAGGCTCAGCAGCCCCTTCGGCGCGCCGCCGTAGTTGCGCAGGTCGCCCTCGGCCTCCGTGGCGTGTTGGCCGGCGCCCGGCAGATCCAGGATTCCCTCGGAGAGGTCGAGTTGCGCCGCGCAGGGCTTGCCGCGGGTGATGTCGAGCTTCAGACCGGCGGCCACATACTCCTCGTACCGCGTGCGCGCCGCCTGCGCGGCCCCAGCCAGGGCCTGGGCGTCAACCTTCGACATGGTGCTCCTTGAGGGACGTCGTTTCGGGTGGCGATCGAGCCAACCCTACCGACGCCCCAGAAGCACGGTCACCTCCCCGGCGCCCCGCCGCGGTCGGGATCCGCCACCGTCACCCCATGGGCACTCATGACTCCGACCCGACTCCCTTCGCATGGGGTGAACCCCCTGCCCAGGGCCCTGCTCCCGCCGGTGCGGCCCCTCCTGGATACGACTGAGCCCTCCTCGCCCCGGGTGAGCTCCCGTCCAGACGAGAGCTCACCCGAGCTGGTGGGGGTCCGGTCGACCCAGGAAGGGTCGCTCCCCTGTCGGGCCTCGCCTCCAGAGAGAGCCCACCCGGTCCGGCGAGGGTTCGGCCGCAGCCGGGAGAGCTCGGTGGCACTCCTGCGCAAGGATCGCTAGCGCGCGAGCACCTTCTGCTGGCCGATCGTCCCCTTGTCGATGACCGGGTTGATGACTGGATTCGTGATGATGTCGCGCCAGTCGAACCGGAGCCCGCACATCGGGCAGTCCGGTCCGGGGACCACCTTGATCGGAGGTTTCACCTCGTAAACGCAGTTCCACACGTGCCCGGACGCACACGGAGAGGCCGACGCCGTGGTCGCCGGGATCGCCAGCGCCGCGGTCCCCACCACGACGACGGCAAGGGCCCTGGTGATGCGGCGCCGGACGGAGGGGGTCTTGTTCATGCTGTTCTCCCTAGCCGGGTTCGAGAGCGGCGGATTGCGACTCCCGCACCCGTACAGAGGCATTCGTCCCCCGCCCTGATACGGCCCGGCCACTCGTCAGCAGGCCCGTCCAGCACGACCCTCGTCAGCCAGCCACGACACGCTGCGGAGGCGTCAGCGGGCGGCGCGGGCGCGGGCCGCCGTGCGGGCGCGGTCCGTGGCGTCCAGGACCACCTTGCGGATCCGGACCGCCTCGGGGGTCACCTCGACGCACTCGTCCTCGCGGCAGAACTCCAGACACTGCTCCAGCGAGAGCCTGCGCGGCGGGACCAGACGCTCCAGCACCTCCGCGGTCGAGGACCGCACGTTGGTGAGCTTGCGCTCCTTGGTGATGTTGACGTCCATGTCGTCGGCGCGGGAGTTCTCTCCGACGATCATCCCCTCGTAGACCTCGGTGGTCGGCTCCACGAAAAGGGTGCCCCTCTCCTGGAGGTTGAACATCGCGTACGTCGTCGCGGCGCCGGACCGGTCGGCGACGAGGGACCCCGTGACCCGGGTCGAGATCGGACCGAACCACGGCTCGTACCCGTCGAACACGTGGTGGGCCACGCCCGTCCCCCGGGTCGCGGTGAGGAACTCCGTGCGGAACCCGATCAACCCCCGTGAGGGGACCGTGAACTCCATCCGGACCCACCCGGTGCCGTGGTTGACCATCTGGCTCAGCCGGCCCTTGCGGGCGGCGAGAATCTGGGTGACGTCGCCCAGGTACTCCTCGGGCACGTCGATCGTTAGGCGCTCCACCGGTTCCTGGACCTGCCCGTCGACGGTCCGGGTGACGACCTGGGGCTTGCCGACGGTGAGCTCGTAGCCCTCGCGGCGCATCTGCTCGACGAGGATGGCCAGGGCCAGCTCGCCGCGGCCCTGCACCTCCCAGGCGTCGGGCCGGGCCGTGGGCAGGATCCGTAGCGACACGTTGCCGACCAGCTCGCGGTCGAGGCGATCCTTGACCAGGCGGGCGGTGAGCTTCGCGCCGCGGACCCGGCCCGCCAGCGGCGAGGTGTTGGTGCCGATCGTCATCGAGATGGCCGGCTCGTCGACCGTGATCAGCGGCAGGGGCCGCGGGTCCGCCGGGTCGGCCAAGGTTTCCCCGATCATGATGTCCGGGATGCCCGCGATCGCGATGATCTCCCCGGGCCCGGCGCTGCGGCCGACGTCGAGGGGGGTGCGCTCCAGGCCCTCCGTGACCAGCAGCTCGGTGATCTTCACCGTGGAGACGCTGCCGTCGCGACGGCACCACGCCACCTGCTGCCCCTTGCGGATCTCGCCGTTGCGCACACGCAGCAGCGCGAGCCGCCCGAGGAAGCTGGAGGAGTCCAGGTTGGTGACGTGGGCCTGCAGCGGGGCCTGCGGGTCGTATGTCGGCGCCGGGACCGTCGCCATGATCGTGGCGAACAGCGGCTCGAGATCGGCCTTGTCGGGCAGCGTGCCGTCCTGCGGCCGGGTCAGCGAGGCCCGGCCCGACTTGGCGGAGGCGTACACGATCGGGAAGTCCAGGGCCTCGTCCTGGGAGCGGTCGTCGTCGCTGCCCTCGAGCAGGTCCATGAACAGCTCGTAGACCTCGTCCTCGACCTCGGCGATCCGGCTGTCGGGGCGGTCCACCTTGTTGATGCACAGCACGACCGGCAGCCGCGCGGCGAGCGCCTTGCGCAGCACGAACCGGGTCTGCGGCAGCGGCCCCTCGGAGGCGTCGACCAGCAGCACGACCCCGTCGACCATCGACAGGCCCCGCTCGACCTCGCCGCCGAAGTCGGCGTGTCCCGGGGTGTCGATGATGTTGATGGTGACGCCGTCGTCGCAGCCGGCGGCGTGGGCCGACGGACCCGCGTAGTGGATCGCCGTGTTCTTGGCGAGGATCGTGATGCCCTTTTCGCGTTCCAGGTCGCCGGAGTCCATGACGCGGTCGAGCGCGTCGGCGTCGCCGCGGTGGGCGGCGCCGAGGGCCCCGCCCTGCAGCAGCATCTTGTCGACGAGCGTCGTCTTGCCGTGGTCGACGTGGGCGACGATCGCGACGTTGCGGATGTCGGCCCTGGTGGCGGTGTGGCTGGCGGCCTGGTCGGCGTCGCTGGGGAGAGGCACGACCGCCATTCTCTCAGGACGGCGGCGGTGCTCCCGACCAGCCCGACGCGAGCGCAGGGGGGACCCACTCTCAGCCGCGTCCATGGTCGGTCTGGTCGTGGTCGCCGCCGCGGCGGCCACCGGGCGCATCGAGGAACTCTCCCGGTGCGGCTCAGGTGAAGAGTCCCACCAGCTCGAAGCGGTCGACGTCGACCAGACCTCGATCCGTGAGCTTCAGGCTCGGGATGACCTCCAGCGCCATGAAGCTCAGGGTCATGAAGGGGTCCTCCAGCGGGGACCCCAGCGCGCGGGCCGCCGCCCGGCAGGCCTCCTGGGCGGCCGCCACCTCCTCGATCGGGCGGTCCGACATGAGCCCCGCCACGGGCAGCGGCAGGGACGCCACCACGCGACCGCCATCCACGACGGCCAGGCCCCCGCCGAGATCCCGTACGGCCTCCGCGGCCGCCGCCAGCTCCGCGATCGAACTGCCGACCGCCACCAGGTTGTGATGGTCGTGCGCCACCGTCCCGGCCAGGGCGCCCCGCCGGAGTCCGAACCCGCGGATCAGGCCGACGCCCACCCGGCCCGAAGCGGTGTGCCGGTCGAAGACCGCCAGCATCGCCAGGTCTCGTCCCGCGTCGGGCACGACCCGCCCGTCTCGCAGCGTCGGGATCACCTCGGCGCGCCCGGTCACCAGGTCCCCGGGGAGCACCTCGATGACGCGGACGGGTCGCTCAGGCCGCGCCGGATCCGCGGGAAGCTCCAGTGCGGCGGGGTCGATGCGTACGTGCAGCGTGGGGGGCAGCGACGCTTCCGCACTGCCCTCCCCGCGACCGCCGACCCCGACCCCGCCCTCGGCGCGACCGCCGGCCCCGCCCTCGCGGCGACCGTCGACCCCGCGACCGCCGACCCCGTGCGGTGCGCCACCGGTGCCACCGGCCTCGGCCGCGCCGCCGACGTCGTCCACCAGGTGCCCGTCGACCGCGAGCAGCCGCCCGCGACGGACGACCTCCTGGGCTCGCGGCGCGGCCAGGTCGTCGAAGAGCCACAAGTCCGCGTATCGCCCGGGCGCTAGCGCGCCATGCCGGTCCAGCCCGAAATGCTGCGCGGGGTTGATCGTGGCGAGCCGGAACGCCGTCATCGGGTCCAGCCCCCGGCCGATCGCCAAGCGCACCAGGTGGTCGATCGAGCCCTGCGCGACGAGGTCCCCGGCGTGCCGATCGTCGGTGCACCAGCAGAACCTGCCGGCGTTGGCCGGCGTCACCGCGGGGAGCACCCCCGCCAGGTTCGGTGCGGCGCTGCCCTCCCGGATGAACACCGTCATCCCGGCCCGCACCTTCTCCAGCGCCTCGGCCGCCGTCGTGCTCTCGTGGTCGCTGCCGATGCCCGCCGCGGCGTAGCCCGCGAGCGACCGCCCGCCCAGGGCCGGCGCGTGACCGTCGATCGGCCTCCCGGCGAACAGGTCGAGCTTGGCGAGCACGCCGGGGTCCGCGCCCAGCGTCCCGGGCACGTTCATCACCTCGGCGAGCCCCAGCACGCGGGGGTGGTCGACCAGCGCGGCGAGGTCGTCGGCGGTCAGCGTCGCGCCGCTGGTCTCCAGGTGGGTGGCCGGCACGCAGCTGGGCGCCATGACGAAGAGGTCGATAGCGGCCCGCTGCGCCTCCTCCAGCACGTACGAGATCCCCGCCATCCCCAGCACGTTCGCGATCTCGTGCGGGTCGGCGACCGCGGCGAGCACCCCGCGTACCGCCAGGGCGCGCGCGAACTCGGTCGGCACGCACGAACTGCTCTCCACGTGGACGTGCGCGTCGATCAACCCCGGCGCCACGAACCGCCCGGCGGCGTCGATCTCGCGGCGCCCCTCGTACCCCTGCCCCAGGGCCGCGACGAACTCTCCCGCGCAGACGACGTCCGTCCGCCGGATCTCCCCGCTGAGCACGTCGAGCACGCGCGCGTCGCGGACGATCAGCGACGCGGGCTCCTCCCCCAGCGCGACCCGGATCCGACGGGCCCGCTCCGCGCCCCAGGGAGTCGCTCCGGCCTGCGGGTTCATCGCCTCGCCCCCTCACCGATGTCCGGTACGCGGTCCGCCGCCACGCGCTCCGGCCCGAGGCGGGCGGCCACCGCGCGGACCACCGGGAGGTCCGCGGCGAGCCACCCGACGTCGTGCAACTGCCCGGCGCCCAGCCAGGCGAGCGCGTCGTGATCGGCGAGGGGCGTCGGATCCCCTCGTTCGATGATGGCCCACCAGACCGCCATGCGCAGCCCGCGCCCCAGGTCGAAGTGGCCGTGCGGCAACGGCCCCGCGAGCCGGTCCCCCAGGCGGACGCCCACGCCGAGCTCCTCCCGGATCTCGCGGCGCAGGGCCTCCTCCTCCGACTCCCCCGGCTCGACCTTGCCGCCGGGCACCTCCCAGCCGCCCGCCAGGGCCGGCGGCGCCGTCCGGCGGGCGGCCAGCAGCGCGGTGGGGCGGGCGAGGTCGTCGACGATCGCCGCGCCCACCACCTGGGCGCGCGCGGTGGGTTGCGGCGCAGCGTTCATGAGTGTGTCGTTCATGGGTGTGTCGTTCATGGGTGCGTCGCAGGATAGCCGCGCGACCGCCGCAGGGCCCGCCGCCGGTCGCGCTCTGGGAGCGTCCCCGGGGCATCGCGGTGACCGGCCGGTAGGGCCTGTCCGAGCATCGCCGGGGTCACGGCATAGGATGAATCCGCCATCCCGGCGCGTACCACCTACACGCACCTTGTGTTCACCCTGGCCGAATAGGTTGCGGCGCGAGACCAGCAGGTCTTCGCCCCGCACGCTCGCTGGGACGAGGCGTCAGTGCCGACGACTCGCCCGCGCTACCGGCGTGGGGTGGCCCCGCCACGACGTAGCCCGCGAGAACGGATCGCCATGCTGCCCCTGCTCACCACCGCCGCCCCCACCTGGGTGACCGGTCCACTGCCGACCGCCGGCGAAGCGAACCTCGAGCTCCCGGATCTGGACCTGGCCCGCTTCTTCGACGGGGCGGTCGGCGGTCGTGCTCTCCTCTCCGCCGGGCTCGTCGTCTGCGTCCTCGGGCTGATCTTCGGGTTCGCCGCCTACCGGCAGCTGCACCGGCTGCCGGTGCACTCCTCGATGCGCGAGATCTCGGAGCTGATCTACGAGACCTGCAAGGCCTACCTGATCCAGCAGGGCAAGTTCCTGCTGATCTTGTGGGCGTTCATCGCCGTGGTGATCGGGGTCTACTTCGGCGCCCTGATGGGCTTCGACCTCGGACGCGTGCTGATCGTGTTGGCGTTCAGCATGATCGGGATGGCGGGCTCGTACGGGGTCGCGTGGTTCGGGATCCGGGTCAATACGTTCGCCAACAGCCGCACCGCGCACGCGGCGCTCGCCGGCCGCCCGTACCCCGTTTTTGCCCTGCCCCTGAAGTCGGGCATGAGCATCGGCATGGTGCTGATCAGCGTCGAGCTGTTCATGATGCTGTTGATCATGCTGGCCCTGCCGGGAGAGATCGCTGGCGCCTGCTTCATCGGGTTCGCGATCGGGGAGTCGCTCGGGGCGAGCGCCCTGCGCATCGCGGGCGGCATCTTCACCAAGATCGCCGACATCGGCTCCGACCTCATGAAGATCGTCTTCAAGATCAAGGAGGACGACGCCCGCAACCCCGGGGTGATCGCCGACTGCACCGGTGACAACGCGGGCGACTCGGTCGGCCCGTCGGCGGACGGGTTCGAGACGTACGGCGTCACCGGGGTCGCGCTCATCACGTTCGTGCTGCTGGCCGTCCCCGACCCGACGATGCAGGTGACGCTGCTGGTCTGGCTGTTCGTGATCCGCGCGGTCATGGTGCTGGCCTCCGGCGCCTCGTACTTCATCACCTCCGCGCTGGCCCGCAAGCGCTACGAGCACGTCGCCGTCATGAACTTCGAGTCGCCGCTCACCGCGCTCGTGTGGATCACGTCGGCGGTGTGCATGGTCTTCACCGTGCTCACCTCGTACGTGCTGCTCGTCGGCGTCGGCGACGGCACCCTCTGGTGGAAGCTGTCGCTGATCATCTCCTGCGGCACCCTGGCCGGGGCGCTCATCCCCGAGCTGGTCAAGGTCTTCACGTCCACGCGCAGCCGGCACGTCCGCGAGGTCGTCATCTCCTCCCGGCAAGGCGGCGCGAGCCTGAACATCCTCTCCGGCCTCGTCGCCGGCAACTTCTCGGCGTTCTGGCTCGGCGGCGCGATCATCGCGCTGATGGGCGTGGCCTACGGCGTGTCCACGCTGGGCATGGAGGCGCTGATGATCGCGCCCGCGGTGTTCGCGTTCGGGCTCGTCGCCTTCGGCTTCCTCGGCATGGGCCCGGTCACGATCGCCGTCGACTCCTACGGGCCGGTCACCGACAACGCCCAGTCCGTCTACGAGCTGTCGATGATCGAGGAGATCCCGGGCGCGGTCGAGACGCTGCGGCACGACTTCGGGATCGACGTCGAGTGGGAGCGGGCCAAGGAGCTGCTGGAAGAGAACGACGGGGCGGGCAATACGTTCAAGGCCACCGCCAAGCCGGTGCTGATCGGCACGGCCGTCGTCGGCGCCACCACCATGATCTTCTCGATCATCATGGCGCTGACCGGCGGGCGCGACGAGGAGATGATCAACCTCTCGCTCATGCACCCGCCGTTCCTGCTCGGCCTCGTCGCGGGCGGCGCGATCATCTACTGGTTCACCGGCGCCTCGATCCAGGCGGTCACCACCGGCGCCTACCGGGCGGTGGAGTTCATCAAGCAGAACATCCGTCTCGACGGGGATGCCACCCGCGCGAGCGCGGAGGACTCCCGCAAGGTCGTGGAGATCTGCACGCAGTACGCCCAGCAGGGCATGCTCAACATGTTCCTCGGGGTGTTCTTCTCGACCCTGGCCTTCGCGTTCTACGAGCCGTTCTTCTTCATCGGCTACCTGATCTCGATCGCGCTGTTCGGGCTCTACCAGGCGATCTTCATGGCGAACGCCGGCGGCGCGTGGGACAACGCGAAGAAGATCGTCGAGGTGGACCTGCACGCCAAGGGGACCTCGCTGCACGACGCGACGATCGTGGGTGACACGGTCGGCGACCCCTACAAGGACACATCGTCGGTCGCACTCAACCCGGTCATCAAGTTCACGACGCTCTTCGGCCTGCTGGCCGTCGAACTAGCGGTGCAGATGGCGGACCAGGCCGGCTCGACGGTGCTCACCCGGTTCCTGGCGGCGGTGTTCCTCGCGATCGCGCTGGTATTCGTCTACCGCTCCTTCTACGGGATGCGGATCGGCTCGCAGGAGGGCGTTGACGACGTCGCCGACGAGGAGCAGGAGGAGCGGGCGCCAGCGATCGCAGAGCCCTGAGCGGCTCTAGCTGCCGGCGATCACGCGGCCCTGAGAACCCCTCGAGGCTGGCGATCGCGGAGCCTGAGCACCCCTGCCTGCTGGCGATGGCGCAGCCCTGAACACCTCTGGCGGCCGGGTTCGCCCGGGTCCATGAGCGCCCCGACGACACCGCCGTGGGACGAAACGGCCGCGGACGTTGCACCCGCTGCCAGGAACACCTAGTGTCTCGCCATGCGAATCGCTGACGTCCTCGCCACCAAGGGCGACTACTCCGTCGTGACCATCCGATCCGACGCCTCCGTCCGGTCCCTGCTCGAGCTCCTGTCCCAGTACGGCATCGGCGCCGTCGTGGTCAGCGACGACGGCGCGACGATCGCCGGCATCGTCAGCGAACGTGACGTCGTCCGAGAACTCGCCCAGCACAGGGAAGCCGTCGATGGGCCGGTGAGCGCCATCATGACGGCGGAGGTCCACACCGTGGCCCCCGAGGCCACCGTCACCGAGCTCGCCGCAGAGATGACCGAGCGTCGGATTCGGCACGTGCCCGTCCTGCGCGACGGCAAGCTGGTCGGGCTCGTCAGCATCGGCGACGTGGTCAAGCACCGGATCAGCATGCTCCTGGACGAGGCGAACCACCTCCAGGGCTACATCCAGCAGTAGCGGCACCCGCCGCGCCCCGGACACTCCCCGCGCCCCCGCCGACGACCGTTCGGCGGGGGCGCGAGAGTGCGTGCTCCCGTCGTTGAATGGGTGCATGCCGCGGATCGGGTACGACTGGCTGTATCGACGGGGGCTGACCCCGTGGGAGGCGGCCGCCGCCACCCAGCAGGACGAGATCGCTCGCCTGCTGGACCGCGAGGAGGAGGACCGGCCGGGACGAGGAGTGGCGCTCGACCTCGGCTGCGGCACCGGCGTGCACACCCTGACGCTGGCGGACCGCGGCTGGCGGGCGTGGGGCGTGGACTCCTCGCGGGAGGCGATCGCCCGAGCCCGCGAGCGCGCCGCCGGTCGGGGCGCCCAGGCCCGGTTCGATCGGGCCGATGTCCGACGCCTGGACGACATCGAGGACCCGCCCGCGCCAGTGTCGCTCGTGGTCGACGTCGGGTGTTACCACGGGATTCGGCCCGCGGAGCGGCACCTGGTGGCGGAGGGCCTCGCGCGGCTCGCGGCGCCGGACGCCACCATGCTGCTGGTCGCGATGCACCGCCGGCCGACGTGGTACTTCCCGGTGGGAGCGACCGCGGACGACCTACGTACGGATTTCCCCGGCTGGGAGGTCGACGACGGGGAACGATTGACCCTGGCCGGCGTGGGCGGCATCGTCGAACGCGCGCCCTTCGCGGTCTTCCGCCTCGTGCGCACGCGGTAGGGGGCGCCGAGGCGTACATTTCCCGCCCACGGGCGACAAGTGGCCGAGCCCACCTGCGCGAACGCGTACCCTTCCCGCCCACGGGCGACAAGTGGCCGAGCCCACCTGCACCAACGCGTACCCTTCCCGCCCACGGG
>JBDIAS010000115.1:0-10271 GCA_039812465.1 Austwickia sp.
CCGCCGCGACGTGCTCGGCTGAGCCGGCTCTGCAAGGGCGTCCACCTGACGCCTACTCGCGATCGTGACGCCTACTCGCGATCGGCCGCAAGGCCCAGCTCCCCCGCGACCATGGGATGACAGGCGATCTCCTCGCGTTCGGTCAGCTCGACGCACTGTGCCCGCATGCGGCCTGACTCCTCTCGTGAACGGTCAGGATGGCCTCCGGGCTCGAGCCGACCTACCGTGAAGTGATGCAGGGCACACCGCACCCGGCGCTGCGGCCGTACGTGTCCGCCTACGTCGGCTACCACCAGATCGGCGGGCTTCCCGAGGTGCATCACGGGATCGCCTCGCCGAGCGCGACGCTCATCGTGGCGTTCGATGCGCCACTCGACGTCTCGTGGCCGCACCGGCCGGAGAGTCGCGGACGGTTCTGGACACTCGCCGCCGGGATGCACACGACGGCCGCCCTCATCCGTACACACCAGCGGCAGCACGGCATCCAACTCCAGCTCACCCCGCTCGGGTGCCGACGGCTGCTCGGCGTGCCCGCCGGTGCGTTGGCGCGCCAGTTCGTGGCGCACGAGGACGTGCCGCTCGGTCTGGCCGACGACGTCCACGCCCGCCTGCAGGAGGCCTCGACGTGGCGGGAGCGGTTCGCGATCCTCGACCGGGCGCTTTTGACTGCGTGGCGTCGCTCGCCCGACGGCGACGCCCACCCGGCGGCGACCGAGAGCTGGCGGTTCCTGGAGTCCACGCGGGGCCTAATGAGCATCGAGCACGTAGCCCGTGAGACCGGGTGGAGCAGGCGGCACCTGACGCAGCGCTTCGTGGCGGAGTACGGGCTGGCGCCGAAGGAGGCGGCACGGCTGTTCCGGTTCCAGCGCGCGCGCCACCTGTCACGTCGCGGGCTGCCGCTCGTCCGCGTGGCGGATGTGGCCGGGTACGCCGACCAGGCGCACCTGACGCGCGAATGGCGGGCGTTCGCGGGTCAGCCGCCGACCCGCACGCGCGCGGAGGAGATGTCTTTCGTGCCTGATCCGCCGCCGAACAAGCTGCCCCGGGAGGCGGCCCTCGCCGTCAGGGACCCGCCCAGGGGTCGATGAGGGTCAATCCGCCGACCCCCACGAAGTCCTTGGTATTGCGCGTAGCCAGCGGAAGGTCCCGGGGCATCTCGTGGCGGTCAGGAAGCTCGAGCTCGCTCTCGCGGAGCGTGATCGAAGGTTCGGCCCCCGCGTAGGCAGATTGATCTGCGACCTCGCGGGAGGCCGACTGAGATGTCGTACATGTCTGAGACGACGTACGCGTCGCGAGTTGCTAGCATTATGCGACATGCGGACCCTCTACTTGCGGAATGTGCCGGACCAGGTGGTTGCCGATCTCGAGGCGCTGGCCGCGGAGCAGTCCATGTCGGTGAGCGCTCTCGCCGTGCGTGAGCTCGCCGAGGCCGTGCAGTTCCGCAAGAACGCGGCGCTGCTAGAGACATTGCCGGCCACCCCCGTCGCGATGCAGGACCTCGTGGACGCCGTCCGAGAGGCGCGTGATCGGTGATCGTCATCGACAGCTCGGTGGCCCTGGGGCTGTTGCACCGCGAGCCCGTGACCGTGGCTGCGGTGGCAGACCGCCGACTGGCGGCCCCGCACCTGATCGACGCGGAGGTGGCGCATGCCCTGCGCGGACTGGTCCTCGGTCGCAAGCTGGCGGTCGCCACGGCCGAGCAGATGCTCCGAGTGTGGGCCGTACTCGCCGTGCGGCGTCTGCCCATGGCTGGCCTCTTGGAGCGGGCCTGGGAGCTCTGTGACAATCTGACCTGCTACGACGCGCTCTTCGTGGCCACGGCCGAGGTCTTGCAGGTGCCGCTTGTGACCGCGGATCGACGGCTCACGACCGCCCCTGACGTGCGGTGCCGCATCGAGCTGCTTCCAGCGGCGGGCTGACCAGACGCCCATGCTGGACATCACCATGGGATGACTCACCTCGATGAGGGGTGACTCACCCGTTTCGGGTGAGTTTCGCTGGGTGAGTTCGACGGGTCAGTTTCCCGGGGTGAGTTTCGCTGGTCAGTGGGTCAGTTTCGCCGGGTCAGGGCCGCGGGTCGCAAGAGCTCTTCGAGAGCCGCGGCCACGGAGAGCAACTCGCGATCTGCGTCGATGCGGGCGTCGAGTTCGATGCCGACCGGCAAACCCGTCGACGTCTTGCCGGCCGGCACGCTGATGCCGGGATGGCCGGCCACGCCGCCGAGGTTGGCGTGCCGCACCACCAGCGGGAAGGTCGGCACCTCCTGGCCGAGGAACTCCGTCGTCTCGTCGTCGCCGATGGGTGGCGGCGGGCAGGGGGTGGTCGGGAAGACCAAGGCGGCGAGCCGCTGCTCGTCGAGCAGGCGTGCGTACGCGCGCTGCAGCTCCGCGCGCTTCTCCATCAACGCTCGGTGCGCCTCGGCGTCGTCCTCCCAACCCATCACGGCCGTCATGAGCGCCGCGACGTCCGGCGACGAGACCTTCTCCGCCACCTCTTCGACCGTCACGCCGCCGCCCGTTCGCTCGAGATGCTCGGAGAGATCCGGCCGCATCTCGGCGAGGCAGATCGGGACCGCGATCTCGTCGATGAAGCCCTGCAGCTCGTGAACCGTCACATCGACGATCACCGCTCCGGCCACCGTCAGAGCATCCAGGGCCGCCTCACACACGTACTCCACGTCGGGATGGAGGTCATCCCAGAACTCCTTGGGCGCCCCGAAACGCAGCCCACGAAGATCCGCGGCCGAGAAGGCGCTCGGGTTCTCGCCCGCCAACACCTGGTCCACCCGTGCGACCTCGCGCACCGTGCGCGCGATGACACCGGCCGTGTCTCGAGTGTGGGAGATCGGGACGATGCCGTCGGCCGGATAACGCCCGTGGCTCGGGCGGAATCCGACCAAGCCACAGTACGCGGCGGGGATACGCGAGGAGCCCCCCGTGTCCGCGGCCAGCCCCACGGGCGCGATGCCCGCGGCGACGGCAACGGCTGTGCCGCCGCTCGATCCGCCGGGGATCCTGGTGGGGTCGAAGGGGTTCCGGGCGGCTCCGCTGAAGGCGTTGTTCGTCGTGATGCCGAACGACAGCTCGTGCATCGTGTTCTTGGCGGCGATGAACGCACCCGCCTCCCGCAACCGAGCGACGACCCCCGCGTCGGTCTCGGCCACGCGGCCGGCCAAGGCGGCGGTGCCACCGCTCGTGGCCATGCCGGCGACGTCGAAGACGTCCTTCGCCACGACGGGCAGGCCATGCAGCGGCCCGGCCACACACGACGTCGCTCGATCGACGAGACCGGACTGCCACCCCTCGACCAGCGGGTTCAGGGGCTCCGCGTCCTCCGCTGCTCGTCGCACGGCCTGGGCCACGTCCTGCAGACTCACGCTCTTGTCGCTCACCTGAGCCACGAGCTCGCTCGTCGAATCCAGTCGTACGGTCATCGCTGACTCCTCATCTGCCCGGGACTCCACTATGCCTGGCGGATCCATCGGCGAAGGGGCAGCGGACATCGAGCCGCAGGCTGGCCCGCCCGCCTCACGCAGCAGCTCCCATTCGTACAAGACCGACGCCCGTGAGCCGGGCCACCCTGGACGCATGACATCGACAACGCGCACCTCACCCATCACGACTCTGTTCCACTGCCTGAGCTTCGAGGACGCCGACGCGGGGATGGATTTCCTGCGCGCCGTGGGGTTCGTCGAGGTGGCCGTCTACCGCAGCGCGGACGACCCGAGCGTGGTCGACCACGCGCAGTTCCGCTGGGGCGACCGCGGCGGCCTGATGTGCGGCTCGGCCGCGAGGACCGACGGCGAGCTGCAGCGCCGCCCGGGGACATCCGTCTGCTACTGCGTGGTCGACTCCGACGAAGAAGTAGACGCCGTCTACGAGCGGGCGCTCGCCGCAGGGGCGCTCGGGGTCAAGGAGCCGGAGAACCCGCCGTACGGCGGACGCGACTGCCTCGTGAAGGACACCGAGGGCAACCAGTGGTCGTTCGGCTCCTACTCCGGCGAGCCCGCGTGACCTGACGAGCCCAGGCCCTCGCCGGGGGGTGTTCGCCGGGGGTGAGGGCGATCGCCCCACCAGGGGACTTGACCCCGCGAGCGCCTGACGGGCTGCGCGCCGAGTGAGGACTCAGCCGCGGGGCTACCGTGGACGTCGACCGGTCCCGGCAGGCAGGGGAGGCGTCATGGCGCAGCAGTACCCGCAGATCACCGACCGGCTGAGGTCGTTCATCGAGGCCCAGCACCTGTACTTCGTCGCGACCGCGGCCCGAAACGGTCGCGTCAACGTCTCCCCGAAAGGCCTGGACAGCCTGCGTATCCTCTCGCCGACGCGGGTCGTCTGGCTCAACGGGACCGGCAGTGGCAACGAGACCGCCGCCCACCTGATCGACACCCCGCGGATGACGATCATGTTCTGCTCGTTCGAGCGGGAACCGCTGATCCTGCGGCTCTACGGCACCGCGCGGGCGGTCCACGAGGGCGACGACGAGTGGCCCGAGTTGCTCGGGCTGTTCCCGCCCATGCTGGGCGCGCGCAACATCTTCGTGCTCGACGTCGACCTGGCGATGACGTCCTGCGGGTACGGGGTCCCGGAGCTCGACTTCGCGCGGGACCGCACCATGATGGACACGTGGGCCGCCAAGAAGGGCCCGGACGGCCTGCGGGCCTATCAGGCCGAGCACAACCAGGTCAGCCTCGACGGCCTCCCGACGATGCTGCCCGTCAGCCCGTGACCACGTCGGGGGCAGGACCGGACGAAGACCGATCGCAGTCCGAGCACGGGGCGTCCTTCGAGCCCTCCGTGGACACAGGGCTGCTCGACGGGCCGGCGCGCACCGACGCGGTCGAGTCCGCGAGCGGGTCCGCGCAGGTGACGCCCGGCTCCCAGGCGGACGGGCCGGTCGACGCCCCCGACTGGCTGCTGCGCGTCATGCCCGTCCTGCGCGCGGCGTGGGGCGAGCCGCCGGCGCACGAGCGCGAGTACCTGAGCGATAGCCACCTCACCGTGCGCTCCTCCGCGGAGCACCGGGCGCTCCCCCATGACCGCCCCCACCTGATCGACGACGCGGTGGACTGGTTCCGTACCTACGCCCCTCCGGCGAGTCCTCCCCGTCGGTCGGCCGTACTCGTCCTGTTCGCGCCTCGCGGCCCAGACGCCGCCCACCCGGGTGTCGACGCATGGGGATGGCCGAGAGGGGACGGCCCGGGTAGACCCGGCGGTCCTGGTGGTCGCAGCTCACGCCTGCCCACCTCGTACGACTGCGACGTGCTGCTCACCGAACGGGCCGCCGCCATGCGCAGCCACGCCGCCCAGGTCGTGTGCCCGGGCGGACACCTCGACCCCGGCGACGACGGACCGATCGGCGCGGCGCTCCGCGAGGCGCGGGAGGAGGTCGGTCTCGACGCCTCGAGCGTGCAGATCGTCGGCGAGATGCCCGGGCTCTACCTGACACCCAGCGGCACCGCGGTCATCCCCGTGCTGGGCTGGTGGGCGAGCCCGCACCCGGTGGGCGTCGTCGACCCCGCGGAGGTCGCCCGCGTCGCGCTCGCCGACCTCGACCACCTCCTCGACCCGAGGAACCGGTTCACCGTGGTCGGCCCGATGGGATACCGCGGGCCCGGTTTCAGCGTGGACGGGCTGTTCGTGTGGGGGTTCACCGCGAACCTGCTGACGCACGTGTTCGAGCTCGCCGGGATCGCCCCGGCCTGGGACGAGAGCGTGATCCGCCCGCTGCCGCCACACCTGGCCGCCGCGTACTGGCCGCGCTGACGCGCGCTGGCCCCTGCGTACTGGTCGTGCTGGGGCGCGCTGGGCCCTGCGAATCGTCGCGGTGCCGCCCGCCGTGCCCGTATGCCTAGGCGCGCCGGTACCCCGCGGCTAGGGTCGAGCCATGTCAGGCAGCCTGCTGATCGTCCACGTCGACGTCGCCGTCGTCCCGGACCGCCTCGAGGAGTTCCTCGCGGCCACGCTGGTCGACGCCGCCGCGAGCCGACAAGAGCCCGGGGTGGTGCGGTTCGACCTGATCGCCGATCGGGCCGACCCCTCGCATGTGGTCCTCGTCGAGATCTACCGCGACGAGGCCGCGGCGGCCGCGCACAAGGACACCGCGCACTACGCGACCTGGCGAGACACGGTGGCGCCGATGATGGCGCGGCCGCGCACGTCGGTGAAGTACGTCAACCACTCGCCCGACGATTCCGGGTGGGGAGCGTGACCCGGTTCGATCTGGCGGTCCCCGGGGACATCCGCTTCGGCGCCGGGAGGGCCTCCGAAGCCCCGGCCGCGCTCGCCGCGCTGGGGGTGACCACCGTGCTGCTGGTCACCGGCGCGAACCCGGCGCGCGCCGACCACCTGCGCGCCGCCCTCGCCGAGGCGGGCCTGGCGACCCACGTGTGTGCGGTCCCCGGCGAACCGTCCGTAGAGCTCGTGCGGCGGGGCGTCGCAGAGCTGCGCGAGGCCGGCTGCGACGGAGTCCTCGGCGTCGGCGGCGGCAGCACGATCGACGCCGCCAAAGCCCTCGCCGCGCTGGCCGCGTCGGGGACCGATCCACTTGACCACCTCGAGGTCGTCGGGGCAGGTCGGCCGCTGACCACGCCGTCGCTGCCCTGCGTCGCGGTGCCTACCACCGCGGGCACCGGCTCGGAGGTCACCAAGAACTCCGTGTTGTCGGCCGACGCGACGACCGGCCCGGTGAAGGCGAGCCTGCGCAGTCCGTACATGCTGCCGCGCGTCGCGATCGTCGACCCCGACCTGCTCGCGGGACTGCCGACGCCCGTCATCGCGGCGACCGGCTCAGACGCGCTGGCGCAGGTCATCGAGCCGTACCTGTCCTCGCGCGCCACCCCGATCACCGACGCGCTCGCCCGCGAGGGGATCGCGCGATCCGCCCGTTCGCTCCAGGACGCGTGCGACCACGGCCTGGCGGGCGACGACGATGCCACCCGACGCCGACGCGACGACCTGGCCGTGACCAGCCTGTTCGGGGGGCTCTGCCTGGCCAACTCCGGGCTGGGGTCGGTGCACGGCTTCGCGGGCGTCTTCGGCGCGCGCTACGACGCCCCGCACGGCGCGGTCTGCGGCGCGCTGCTCGCCGCCTCGGTCGGGGTCAACCTGGCGGCGGCGCGTCGTCGGGACCCCGCCCACCCCCTGATCGGCCGGGTCCGCGAGGTCGCGGCGCTGCTCACGGGCAACGCGGACGCCGCGCCTGAGGAGGCGTCGGCCTGGCTCGCGTCGTTGCGCACCTCGCTGCACGTGCCGACCCTGTCCTCGTACGGTCTGCAGCCGGAGCATTTCCCGGACCTCATCGCGCAGGCCAAGCAGGCCAGCAGCATGAAGGCGAACCCCATCGTCCTCGACGACGACGAGTTGGCCACCATCCTGCGGCAGTCCTTGTGACAGCGCACGTCCGCGCCGGGGTGGGGCTGACGCTCCTCCTGGCGGGCTTGGCGATGTTCGGGCCGTTCGCGATCGACACGGTCTTTCCGGCGTTCGAGGTGATGCGCCGCGAGTTCGAGGTCGACAGCACGGCGATGCAGCAGATCACCAGCGCCTACCTGGCGAGCTTCGCGGTCATGACGATCTTCCACGGCCCGCTCTCCGACGCGCTCGGACGCAAGCCGGTGATGCTCACGGGTATCGCCGTCTTCACCCTGGCCTCGGTCGGGGCGGCCCTCGCGCCCAACCTGTCAGTCCTCCTGGCGTGCCGCGTGGTCCAAGGCATGTCGGCGGGGGCGGGGCAGATCGTCAGCCGGACGGTGATCCGGGACCTCTTCCACGGCGCGTACGCGCAGCGCCTGATGGCCCAGGTGGCGATGATCTTCGGCCTGGCGCCCGCGCTCGCCCCGGTGATCGGCGGCTACCTGCTGGCCATCGGCCCCTGGCCGGTGATCTTCTGGTTCCTCGCGGCGTTCGGGCTGGTCATCGGACTGGCGACGTTCTTCGTCCTCCCCGAGACGCTCCCGCCGGAGCACCGCGTCCCGCTGCACGTGGGCGCGCTCCTGCGCAGCGTGTGGATCGTCGGCTCGGACGGGGCGTTCGCCCGCCTGGCCATCGCCACCGCCTTGATCTTCGCCACGCAGTTCCTCTACATCGCCGCGGCACCGATCTTCGTCGTCGACCTGCTCGGCAAGGGGGAGCGTGACTTCTGGATCTTCTTCTTCCCGATGATCGGGGGGTTGATGCTCGGGTCGTGGCTGACCGCGCGGACGGCGGGGATCGTGCCGGCGCAGCGGATGGCGACCTACGGGATCGTCCTCACGCTGCTCGGCGGAGCGCTGAACGTGGCGCTGATGGCGACCGACCTGCCCTCGCTGCCGTGGGCGATCGTCGGGCCCACGGCGTTGACCGTGGGGGTGGCCGCGGCGTTCCCGATCCTGCAGCTCGCCTTCCTCGACATGCACCCGGAGCGGAGAGGGACCTGCGCCTCGGTGGGCATGTGCGTGAGCTTCGTGTTCAACGCCCTCCTGGCGGGGGTCGTGGCGCCGGTGTCCACGGACTCGCTCGTCCGGCTGGCGGCCGTGAGCCTGGGGTTCGGCGTGCTGGGGGCTCTGCTGTGGTGGTGGCACGTCCGCGCCAGGCCCGAGCCGGCGCCCGAGCCCCGGGACGAGGCCCCCATGCTGCCCGGCTGACCTGCTTCCACGACCGACCGATGAGCCGACCGGTTCAGGGCACGGCCGCGCGGAGGGCGGCCGTGAGGGTGGCGGGGGCGTCGACCATGGCCGGGCCGTACCAGGTCAGGGCCCTCCCGTCGATCAACGCGCACGACGTGTGGCTGAACGCCTCCGGACCGTCGTCGGCGGTGAACCGGTAGGGCTCGTCGGGCAACACGACCAGCTCGTACGGCGGCAGCTCGGCGAGGTCCCGACGTGGGTACCGGGACGCAGGGTCGATCACCTCGACCCCGCCGGCGTCACGGGAGGCAGGGCCGTGAACCGCCCTCCGGGAGGGCGCGTTCCCGAGCACGTTGCGCACGCCCAGGCGGGCGAGGGCGTCACCGGCGTAGGTGTCCGGACCCACAAACATCCAGGGGCGGCGCCAGATCGGCACGACCGCGTCGATGACACGCCCGGGGGCGACGGGTTCGGCAGCGGCCCACGCGCGCTCGGCGTCGGCCAACCAGGATCGCTCAGGGGCGTCAACCGCGTCCAGCAGCGCCGCCAGCTGGTCCAGGGCGTCGCTGACCGCGCGGATATCGGTCACCCAGACGGGGACGCCCGCGGCGCGCAACGTCGCGGCGTGCTCGGGCTTGTTCTCCTCCTCGCTGACGACGACGAGGTCGGGCGTCGCGGCGACGATCCGGTCGAGGTCCGGGTTCTTGGTGCCCCCGAACCGGGGAACGGCCAGGTCGGCCGGGTGGGTGCACCAGTCGGTCGCGCCGGCCAGCGCCCCGTCGGGGAGGGCGAGGGCGAGGGCCTCGGTCAGCGACGGGACCAGGCTCACGACGCGGCGAGGCGGGCGATCGAACGCCACGGGATTCCCCGCCCCGTCCTGGAAGGTCGGCATGCGCCCCAGTCTCGCCCCTGCGCCGGGTCTCGCGCCCGTCAGGGGGCGCGGGGGGTCAGCCGCGCGAGGAGTTCCTCGGTCAGCTCGTCCAGGCCGCCGATCGTGGCCGCCGCCAGCGCCGCGACCTCCGGGCGGGGTGGGTGGAACGGCGTCGGCGCCGCGATCACGACGAGCCCCGCGGCGTGCGCGGACAGGATGCCGTTGGTGGAGTCCTCTACCGCGAACGCGTGCCCTGGGTCCACGCCCAGCAGCTCGCAGGCTCGGGCGTAGCCGTCCGGCGCGGGCTTGCCGGCGGCGACTTCCTCGGTGGACACGCTCACCTGGACGACGTCGGCGAGACCCGCGCGGTCCAGGACGGTGTCGATCAGCACCCTCGGGGAGGACGAGGCGAGGCCGACCTTCCGCGCCCGGGCCATCCTGCGCACCGCCTCGATGGCGCCGGGGAGCAGCGGCAGGTGCTCGCGGTACCGCTCCGCCATCGCCTCGATGGTCGCGCGGGCAGCCTCGGATGCGGTACCGCCGATGCCCACCGTCTCGACCAGGTAGCGGCTCCACTCGGGCGTGCTCATCCCCATCATCGCGGCGGTCGCCTCCGCCGGCCACGGGCGGCCCGCTTGGGCGGCGAGGTCCCGCCGCACCTCATCCCACCAGCCTTCGCTGTCCGTGAGCACCCCGTCCATGTCGAAGACGACGGCCTCGAACGACTCGGGCTTCAACGACTCGGCCTCGCACGACCCGGCCCCGAACGACCCGGCCCCGAACGACCCGGGCTCG
>JBDIAS010000116.1:0-10146 GCA_039812465.1 Austwickia sp.
GCGGCGGCCCGGCCCCTCTGATCACTGACACCGTTGCCAGTCCCATTCCCCGGAGGTGATGGAGGATGTCGTTCCCCACACAGGTCAGCGTCGCGTCAGACGCGAACCACGGTTGTACGTACTGTCTCGACGAGCTCGTGGTGGCGCTCCCGCATGCCGCGCTCGTGACCGGCGTCCTCGCGCGCTGGTGCTGCCGGCCGCAGATCGCGGACGGGGACGCGCACCGCGTCCTGCGGCTCGCGCGGATGACGCTGGACGCGACCACCGGAGCTCGCCATCTGAGCGGCGACCCTGCCCTGGCGCCTCTGGTGGAGAAGGTGCGGCGACGGCTCGACGCCGAGGGTCGTGCGCCCACCGACCTGGACCTCGTGAGCGGGTGCCTGCGGGCGTATTGCGCTCAGGAGTACGGGGGGTGGGTCCCGGTCCTCGGTAAGAACCGTGTGGTGACGCGGTCGCTGTACGTGATCGATATGCAGGAGGAGCACGGCTACGCCGCGGCGCCGGAGTGGGTCTTCGGTGATGCGTCCCGGCAGCCGACGATCGGGCCGCGACCCGAGAGGTCGATCGGCGACATCGACGTGGACGTCATCGACACCGCGGTGTGGCCCCACCCCTGGTTGACCGGCGGCGTGACGGCCCCGGGGTCGGCGCTGCTGTCCCGCCCGAAGCCCGGCGACCCCGTGCACGCGACGTTCGTGGCCGGGCTCATCCTGCGCCAGGCGCCGGCGGCGACGGTGCGGGTCCGCGACGTGTTCGGCGGCGCGGCGTCGGGGGAGTCCTGGGATCTCGCGTGCGCCATCGCGGACGTCGCGAGCAAGCAGCCGCGCGTGCTCAACCTCTCCCTCGGGTGCGTGACCGACGACGCGCAGCCGCCGCTGTCGCTGACCGCCGCCCTGGACTGTCTGCCGACGGACACCATGGTCATCGCTGCGGCGGGGAACGAGGATCCCGCGAGGGTGGCGGGCGGCGCCTGCCCGCGGCCCGACTGGCCCGCCGCGCTCCCGAACGTCGTGGCCGTCGGCGCGCTCGACGGGGACGGGCGTCGGGCCCGGTTCAGCGCCGACGCGCCGTGGGTCGACGTGGTCGCCCCGGGGGTGGACGTGCTGAGCACGGCGGTCGCCCCGCTGCACGACCAGGCGGAGTTCGCGTCGTGGAGCGGTACCTCGTTCGCCGCCGCGGTGGTCAGCGGCGCTCTCGCGGCGCGGTTGGACGACGACACGAACCCGCGCTCGGCCTGGGATGAGCTGGTGCGCGACTGCGCGGTGGACGCCTCGGGTCGCCCGGCGGTCCCGTTGCAGGCGTTCCCGGCGGTGACGCCATGACGGCTGTGCCGCGCGCGTCGGCGCCACCGCTTGCCGAGCTGGTGGCGGCCGCGCGCGCCGGCGACCAGGGCGCGTGGAACGCGATCGTGGACCGGTACGCGGGTCTGGTCTGGGCCGTGTGCCGGCAGTGCCGCCTGAGTACCGCGGACGCCGCGGACGTGTCCCAGACCGTGTGGTTGCGGGTCGTGGAGCGGCTCGACGGACTGCGTGAGCCCGAGGCGTTCCCGGGCTGGCTGGTGACGATCACCCGCCGCGAGGTCTACCGGTTGAGCTCCTCCGCCTGGTCGTCGAGGGTGACCGAGTCGGTGGACGCTGCCCCCTGGCTCGTCCCGGAGACGGCCACGGAGTCCGGCCCGGAGGACGCGGTCCTGGCGGCCGAATGTCGGGCGGTTCTGCAGGAGGCCTTCGCCGGGCTCCCGGAGCACTGCCGGCGCCTGATCACGATGCTCTACGGCAGCGGCGCCGGGGCCAGCTACGCGGAGATCAGCGAACGGCTGTCGATGCCGATCGGCGGGATCGGCCCGACGCGGTCCCGGTGCCTGGCGAAGCTGCGGCGCGACCCCGTGTTCGTCCGGTGGGCGCAGGGACGAGAGACGACGAAGGAGGTGGCGACATGACGGAGCCGACGCCCGCATGGGAGAGCGACGAGGGACTGTTGATGCTCGTGCAGGACGCGTTGAACGCGCCGGACGCCGTGCCGCCTGCCGTGAAGCGTGCGGCCTACGATGCCTTCACGTGGCGCACGATCGACGCCGAACTGGCGTCGCTCGCCGAGGACGTGCTGCCCGGCGTGGACCCGGCAGGCGTGGACTCGGCAGGCGTGGACTCGGCAGGCGTGGACTCGGCAGGCGTGCACCCGGTCGGCGTCGAGGCGACCGGTCTGGAGGTGGCCCTGACGCGGTCGGTCCAGGCGGACGTGACGGCGTTGACGCTGGCCAGCCCCTCGGTGACGTTCGAGCTGCAGGTGCTGCCCGGGATCGTCCTGGGGCAGATGATCCCCGCGGGAGGACATCGCCTGGAGGTACAGCGGCTCGCCGGGCGAACGTACGAGGTGCCCGTCGACGACCTGGGCTGCTTCACACTCGAGCCGGCCCCTGGCGGACTATTCCGTCTCCGCCTGGACGGCGACTCGATCGTGACGACGAGCTGGATCTCGCTGCCCTAGGGTCGAGCGCTGGCGCTCGGAGTTGCAGTTTCGGTGCAGCGTACGCAGTTTCGGGTGTTCATCTTCCGCCGGAGGGGGCCTACCGTGGGTGCATGACGGCGGTCGACGCGCGCAGCCTCGCGCGCGAGGCGGTCGAGACCGTGCCGAGGGATCCGGCCGGGGCACAACGTCTGGCCCGGCAGGCGGTGGCGACGGCCCGACGGTGTGACGATCCGGTGGCGCAGAGCCTGGCCGAACGCGCGTACGGGGTGGCTGACGTGCACCTCGGGCGACTGGCGAGGGCGACCGGCCACCTGCGGCGGGCCGTCGCCCTGGCGGACGGCGTGGACCCGCGTGTCGCCGCGGATGCCCGGATCTCTTTGGCGTTCGCGTTGACCAGGCAGGGCGACCTGCGCGGGGCCGTCAGCGAGATCAGTGAAGCGCTCGGAGGGCTCACGGGCGACCAGCGGGCGGCGGGGCTTGCCCAGAGGGCGGCGATCCAGCAGCAGCTGGGCCACCTGGACGCGGCGGAGGCCGACTATCGGGAGGCGCTGCCGGTCCTTCGGGCCGCCGACGACCGGGTCCGCGTGCAGAGGGTCCTGTCCAACCGCGGGGTGTTGCACGCGTTCCGACATGAGTACGGAGCGGCAGCCCGGGATCTCCGCGAGGCGCTGGAGCTGTGCCAGGAGCTCAACCTCACCCTGGGGGAGGCGTACGTCCATGAGAACCTCGTACTGGTTCATCGACGCCTCGGCGACGTCGACGCGGCCCTGGGCCACGCGCGGCGCGCAGATCGGCTCTATCGCGAGCTGGCGATGCCGACAGGCACGCTCGCCATGGAGCGCAGCGAGCTCCTGGTCTCGATCGGTCGCTGGTCGGAGGCCCGCGAGGCGGCCGAGGCAGCGGTCGGGGAGTTCCGCCGGGCGCGGCGCCGGATCAGCGTGCCCGAAGCCCGGTTGTTGGTCGCCCACACCGCGCTCCGCTCGGGGGCGCCGGACGTGGCGCTGCGGGAAGCGCGGTGGGCGCGCCGACAGTTCGCGGCCCAGGAGCGTACCGGCTTCGCCGCTCTCGCCGAGTGCCTGATGATGCTCGCCGCCCACGCGGATCCCGCCCGCCACGATCCCGACCCGCTGGAACTGGCCCGCGCGGCGTCCGCCGCAGAGCGCGCCGGGTGGCCGGATGCCGCCGCGGAGCTCCGGTTGCTCATCGGCCGCATGGCGCTCGCAGCCCTGGCTGACGTGGCGGACCGGGGTGACGACCCGGCGGGCGATCGGGGTGAGGATCTGGCGGTTGCCCGGGGCGACGATCTGGCGGAACGCGAGCTGCGGGTTGTCGCCGCACGTCGCCACCGGGGTCCGGCGCGGGTGCGGGTGCGGGCCTGGTACGCGGAAGCGCTGCTCCGCCGCCTGCGCGGCGAGGAGAGGGCCGCGGCGCGCGCCGCCGCACGGGGTGTGGACGTTCTGGAGGAGTTCCGCACGACGATCCACGCCACCGACCTGCGCGCCGGCCTCTCGGCGCTGGGCGTGGACCTGGCCGCCCTCGGGGTGGAGCACGCGCTCCGCCGATCCTCCCCGCGGCTGCTGTTCGCCTGGGCCGAGCGCAGCCGGGCGCGCCAGCTGCTCCAACCCCCCGCGCCCGCGCAACCGAACTCGCGGCTGGGGCAGCGACTGGCGGAGCTGCGCGCGATCACCGCCGAGGCCGAGCAGCGTCGGGCGGCAGGCGAGGACGTGACGCCCCTGGTCAGGGCTCAGATCGCGGCGGAGCAAGAGCTGCGAGACCTGGGCCGGGAGGGCAAGGGCAGCCCCGGCGGTCGGTCGGAGCCGTGGACGTGGCCGCGCCTGATCGACGCCCTGGGCGAGGACGCGCTCGTCGAGTTCGTCGAGTCGCGCGGCAGCTTGCACGCGCTCACGGTCGTGGACGGGCGGGTCCGTCGCCACGAGGTCGGCTCGGCGGCGAGCGTGGCCGAGATCGCGCGGTGGTTCCCGTTCGGCCTGCGCCGCCTCGCTACCGCGACCGAGTGGACACCGGCCACCGATGCGGCGGCAGACTTGGTACGGCGTCAGGCGGTACGCGTCGAGGAGCAGGTCCTCGCTCCCCTCCTGCGCCGGATCGGGGATCGGCGCGTGGTCGTCGTGCCGACAGCGCCGCTGCATTCCCTGCCCTGGTCGCAGCTACCCGCACTCCGGGGACGCCCGGTGACGGTAGCGCCCTCGGCCGCCCTGTGGCTTCGTACCGCGGAGCGCCGGCCCACGAGCGGGCCGGTGGTTGTCGTCGCGGGGCCCGGGCTACGCGGCGCCGAGCCGGAAGCGGCCCAGGTGGCCCGCCTCCATAGGGCGGCCCGAGTCCTGGTCGGATCCGGCGCCGGTCATCGCGAGGTCACCGCAGCTCTGTCCGGAGCGAGGTTGGCCCACATCGCGGCGCACGGTCACCTGCGCCGGGACAATCCGCTGCTGTCGAGCATCGGCCTGGCCGACGGGCCGGTGACGGTCTACGACCTGGAGCAGATCGACCGCCTCCCCGAGACCGTGGTGCTGGCGGCCTGCGAGGTGGGCGACAGCGTGGTGCTCGCGGGCGACGAGCTCCTCGGCCTGGCCGTGGGGTTCCTCACCCGAGGCACACGCAACGTGGTCGCCTCGGTCGTCCCCGTACCCGATGCGGCCACCCAACCGCTGATGGTGGCCCTGCACCGGCGGCTGGCGGACGGCGCCCCCGTAGCGGAGGCCCTCGCGGACGCCCAGCTGAGGCTGGGGGACGAGAACCCGGCGGCCATTGCCGCGGCCGCCGGGTTCATCTGTCTGGGGGCGGGGTTCACGATCGGCCCGTCGGGTGCAGCGTCCCGTCAGGCCTAGGTGTCGCCAGGGCTCGACGAGGTGCTCCCCGGAGCACTCGTACGGGGATCTCGGCCTCAGAGGATTGCCCCGGAGCACTCGTACGGGGATTTCGGCCTCAGAGGATTGCCCCGCTGCGCGTGGGACCTGAGCGCCGGTGGGTGTCAGCGCGCGTGGGTGTCAGCGCGCGGCGGCGTCGGCGAGCCGGACGAGGCTGTCCTCCAGCTGGGCCTCGGTGATCAGGGGGAACGTGACCTTCTGGAGGATCTCCTTGTCGGTGACCTTGCTCCAGTCGTAGGTGAGCCGGACCAGGGTCTCGTCGGCCCCCTGCGACGTCAGCTCCCAGATCCACTCCCAGCCGGGCGGTTCGGTGCCGGCGGGCGCGGTCTTCCAGGCGACCAGGGCGTTCTCGGAGTACCCGGTGACGTGGTTGTCGGTCTTGTACTCCCCGCCCATGTGCTCGCCCTCCATGTCCATGGTGAACACGTCGCCGACGGCCTTGATCCGCTCGGCGTGCTCGTCAGCCCGGATGAAACCGGACCCGTCGAGCTCGAGGTGGCGCTTGGGGTTGGTCAGCACGTTGAAGATGGCGGCCGTGGAGGCCGGAATGACGCGTTCGACGGTCAGCTTCTTGTCATCCATGGCCGAGCATTACCCCTTCGGCGGGATCTCACGCGGGCGTGCGGATGTCTAACGCAGACATGCGCGCAGGAAGGGTCGGTGGCCCTCGCCGACTCCCGAGGCCCGCTCGTCAGTTTTACCGGTGAGGTGACCGCGGCGGCGACGGGTCGCACCCGTGAGGGAACCGCGGGGGTGGTGAGCGGCGCCCGTTACCCACACGGGCTCGCGTGCGTTCCGACCGACCTACTCGATCGGACTTCTCATCTAATGAGACGTGCTGGAACAGGTCTTTTGTCATCACTGTGAGGCGCGCAGGCTCATCGAGTAGGTCGCTCGGAACATGGTTACCGGCTCTGGCGGGTGCCCCCTCCGCGTCTGCGGATCCGTCACGGTCACGCTTCGGGCCTGAACACAACAGGTCGTACTCCCTCCGGCCACCACGTCGAGAGCTTGCGCCGCGTGCATGCACGCGCATGCACGCTCGCGTATGGTTGAGACATGGCGACCACGATCCAAGTCAGGTCCGTGGATGAGCGCATGGCGCGGGCCGCGAAGGAGCGGGCAAGCGCGACTCACCGCAGCCTGTCGACGTACATCAAGGATCTGATCTCTGCGGACCTGGAGCGGGCCAGTTCCGCGGAGCGCATGGCGGCGCTCTTGGGCGAGATCCATCGGGACGGCCCGATCGTGGACCGGGGCGAGACTGCGGCGGCGCTGCGCGACGTGCGCCGCGAGATGGGCACGGTGTGATCGTTCTCGACGCATCGGCATGGGTCGACGTGCTGACCGCTGGGCTTCAAGCCGATGAACACCTCCGCGACGGCGTGATCGTGCCGCCCCACTTCGACGCGGAGGTGGTCGGAACGATTCGCGCGCTGAGCCAACGCTCCTTGATCGACCGGGTTGCGGCGGACCAGGCCGTCCGCAGGCATCTGGCGGCGCCGTTCACGCGGCTCTTCGAGCCGGTCGACGTCGTCGCTGCCTGGCAGTGGCGCGAATCCATGTCCTTCACCGACGCCTGGTACGCCGCGCTCGCAAGCCGTCTCGACGTTGCCTGGGTCACGGCCGATCAGCGGGCCGGTCGGACCGCCCGCGCGCTGGGCGTAGACGTCGAGATCGTGTGAAGCACTCGCGGCGGCGGGGGTTCTGGCCGTCGAGGTCTGCAGTCCAGCGGCGCCGTCCGCGCAGGAAGTCCGAAGCGGGTTGAGTCGTCCACTGCCACATTCTGGAGCACTCGGATGTGACAGTAGTTGTTACAGTAGTCAACTCGGGGAGGGCGTATGCCAGTCGAGATGGGAATCTGGCGGATCGACGGCGACGTGCCGCGTCGGTTGGGCGGCGCGGTTCTGCCGTCCGAGAAGACTCTGGAGGACTTCCTCGAGCGTGACCCGTCGCTCCTCGGCGAACGGCTGCTCGTGATCGGGCGGCAAGTGCGCACGCCATACGGAAAGGTCATCGACCTCCTCGCGATGGACGGCGACGGCAACCTGCATGTCCTTGAGCTCAAGCGGGACAAGACGCCCAGCGACGTCGTCGCGCAGGTGTTGGATTACGGCTCCTGGGTTTCCACTCTGGCTCACGACGAGATCGTGGCCCTGGCGAACGAACACCTGGACGCGCCTTTCGAGAGTGCGTTCGACACCGTTTTCGTCGGCGCGCCGCCGGATGAGCTCAACGCCGAGACGCGGCTGACCATCGTCGCCACCGACCTCGACGCCAGCTCGGAGCGCATCGTCACCTATCTGCGCACCTTCGGGGTGCCCGTGAATGCCGTTTTCTTCACGTTCCTGGAGGACGAAGGGCGTCGCTACCTCGCGCGCTCATGGCTCGCGAGCGCCGACGAGGCGGGCGCTCAGACGGGCGCGACCTCCCGCGGCCAGGGCAAACGCGCCGAGTGGAACGGACGGGACTGGTTCGTCTCGTTCGGCGACGCCGAGGAGTCACGGTCCTGGGAGGATGCACGCACCTACGGATTCGTGTCCGCCGGTGGCGGCCCCTGGTACTCCCGTACGTTGCGATCCCTCCCGGTGGGAGCCAGGGTGAACGTGCTGATCCCCGAACGCGGGTACGTCGGCGTCGGCGAGACCCTTGCCGAGGCTCAGCCCTTCGACAGCGCTCAGGTCCTGATCGACGGCGAGTGGAGGCCGCTGGCGGAGCAAAGCCGGCAGGGGACCTACCGGTACGATCCGGGCCCGGAGGGGCAGGACACCGCTGAGTACGTCGTCCCGGTGCGCTGGATCGCGTCCGTACCCAAGTCCGCCGCCTACTGGGAGAAGGGCATGTTCGCGAACCAGAACAGCGCGTGCAAGCTGCGGCAAGAGTTCACGCTGGAGCGACTGGCCCACCACTTCCGTCTCGATGAAGCCGACGCATAGGACGCCGGTTCTGCAGGGACGACGAGGTCATTGGTCGCGGCAGGCTACGGCTAAGCCTGAGGCACAGGGGTAGATCGCCGAGATTCGATGATGGCTTCTTCTGAGCGGCCGTCTCCGTTGCCGCGCCAACCCGGGCAATCGTGTCGATTCCCCCGTGAGAGCCGATCTGCGGCACGGGACGCGTAAGGTATCGGCAAGAACGACAGCAGGATTCGTTCCCGGGGGGCTGGGATGGACATGTTCGACGTGCGCGACGCGCTCGCGTCCGACGAACATGCCCCGGAGCCCGAGCTCAGCACACGACTAGGACGGACCGCGTTATTGGACGGCATCGCGCCGGGCTCGCTGGTCGTCGTGCGCGACGAGGAGTGGCTCGTCACCCAGGTGTCGCAGACCCGCGACGGGACGCTCGTGACCTGCCAGGGCCTGTCCGAACTCGTCGCAGGGACGACGGCCCAGTTCAGCGAGGCGCTCGACGAGATCGTCCCGTTCGACCCACGCCACACCCGCGTCGTCGCCGATTCGTCACGCAACCACCACCGCGCCCGCCTCTGGCTGGAGGCCACACTCCGCAAGACCCCGCTGCCTATCGACGACCAACGCCTCGAGGTCAGCGACGCGATGTTGCTCGACCCGCTGGACTACCAGCGCAGCGCCGTCCGCAAGGCCCTCGACCCCGGCACGCTGCGCCCCCGCATCCTGCTGGCCGATGCGGTCGGACTCGGCAAGACGCTCGAGATCGGCATGATCCTCGCCGAGCTGGTCCGGCGAGGCCGTGGCGAGCGCATCCTCGTCGTCACCCCGCGCCATGTGCTGGAGCAGATGCAGCACGAGCTGTGGTGCCGGTTCGCGCTGCCGTTCGTACGGCTCGACTCCGTCGGCATCCAGCGCGTCCGCCGCCGCCTGCCGGCCACGCGCAACCCGTTCAGCCTCTACAAGCGGGCGATCATCTCCATCGACACGCTGAAGAACGACCGCTACCTCGCCCACCTGCGCAAGCACCGTTGGGACGCCGTCGTCATCGACGAGTCGCACAACATCACGAACTCCGCCACCCAGAACAACCGCCTCGCAGGCGTGCTCGCGCCGCAGACCGACGCCCTCATCCTTGCCAGCGCCACGCCGCACAACGGCAAGAAGGAGTCGTTCGCGGAGCTCGTACGACTGCTCGAGCCCACCGCGGTGACGCCTGACGGCGACATCGACGCCGACGAGCTGGGTCGCCTGGTCGTGCGCAGGCACCGCCACTCCCCGGAGGTCGCCTCCGTCGTGGGCGCCGACTGGGCCGAGCGGCAGGCGCCGTGCAATCGCCTCATCCCTGCCTCGCCGCAGGAGGACGCGATCGCTCAGGAGCTGGCGGATCACTGGTTGTACGGGGATCGCGGGCAGGCCCTCGGCGACGACGAGACGCGCGGCGAGGGACGGGTGCGGGGCGATGAGCAGGCCACGACCACGCGCCCCGGCGACGTGCTGTTCGGCTGGACGCTGGCCAAGGCCTTCCTTTCCTCGCCCGCAGCCCTCGCCGAGACGGCTGCCAACCGCCTGAAGAGCAGCGCGGAGAAGGGCATCAACCCGGCGGACCGGCGCTCGCTCGAGACCCTGCGCGACCTGGCCGAGGCGGCGGGTGCGCAGCGAACGGCCAAGTACGAGGCCCTGCTGGAGGAGTTCGAACGCATCGGCATCGGGCCCCGCTCGGCGGAGCGCGTCGTGGTCTTCGCCGAGCGGATCGCTACGCTCGGGTGGCTGCGGACGCGCATCTGCCGAGACCTGTCGATGCGCGCGGACCAGGTCCGGATCCTCCACGGCGGCCTGTCCGACGTGGAGCAGCAGGAGATCGTGGAGGCGTTCAAGCAGGA
>JBDIAS010000117.1:0-10132 GCA_039812465.1 Austwickia sp.
GACACGGTCAAGCAGGCCGAGGTGTTCGCGGCGGTCCGGGAGCAGTACGACCTGGAGCGCGACGAGAACCTGCAGCTGCGGGACTTCCCGACGCTCAACCACGTAGCCGGGTGGGTCCGCGACCGACTGGGTGCGAGCGCCCCGTCCGGTGGTGCCGCGGGGACCGCGGCCGCCGCTCCCGCAGCGGCCCAGCCCGCCGCCGGCGCGAGCCTCGTCGTGGGCGACCTCGACGCGGTCGACGCGCTCCCGCGGCGGATCCCCGTACCGTCGCTGCGCCCCGCTCTCGAGGCGTGCCGCGCGACCGGGGTGAGCCTTGACGGCGCCCGCGTGCTCGTCATGCTTGACGAGGGCGGGGTCGGCGCGGCGCTGGTCAAGCGCCTGGAGAAGGCCGGGGCGCAGACCCTGGTCCTCGATCCGGGCGTTGGCACGGCCGACCTCGACGCGCGGCTGGACGAGTGGCGCGACCAGGCGCCGATCACCGGCGTCTACTGGCTCGCGGGCCTGGACGAGGAGCGCGACATCGCGTCGTACGACCTCGACGGCTGGCACGAGGCCACCCGGCGCCGGGTGAAGAGCCTCTACCGCACGATGCGACGGCTCTGGGACGACAGCCCGTTCCTGGTGGCGGCTACCTACCTGGGTGGGTACCACGGGTATGACGCTGCCGGCGCCGTGAACGTGCTGGCCGGCTCGGTGACGGGCTTTGCGAAGTCCTACAAGAAGGAGCGGCCCGACGCCCTGGTCAAGGCCGTCGACCTGCCGACCAGCCGCAAGACCGCGGCGGTCGCGGACCTGCTGATCGCCGAGACGCTGGCCGACCCCGGCTGCGTGGAGGTCGGGGTGGTCGACGGGCGCCGGTTCGGCGTCGGCTTCGCGGAGGTGCCGTTCGGCGAGCGGGACGGCGAGGACGGCGTCGGGGAAGGCGGCCTGCCGCTGACCCCGGAGACCGTGTTCGTGGTCACCGGCGCGGCCGGCTCGATCGTCTCGGCGATCACCGCGGACCTGGCGAAGGCGTCGCGGGGCACCTTCCACCTGCTCGACCTGACCCCGACACCGGACCACGCCGACCCCGATATCGCGGCGTTCCGGGCAGATCGCAACAGCCTCAAGGGGTTGCTCGCGAAGCGGATGACCGAGCGCGGCGACAAGCCGACCCCGGTCGCCATCGAGCGGGAGATCTCCGGGATCGAGCGGCGCAGCGCGGCGCTCGACGCGATCGAGGCGGTCCAGGCGGCGGGCGGGACGGCGCACTACTACAGCGTCAACCTGACCGACGTCGACGCCGTGGGCGCGGCCATCGCGCAGGCGGTGGAGACCAGCGGGCGGATCGACGTGCTGCTGCACGCCGCCGGGCTGGAGATCAGCCGCAACCTGCCGGAGAAGGAGCCGGCGGAATACGACCTGGTCTTCGACGTCAAGTGCGACGGCTGGTTCGCCCTGTCCAAGGCGCTGGCCGGTCAGGAGCTCCAGGCGGTCGCCGTCTTCTCGTCGGTGGCGGGCCGGTTCGGCAACCAGGGCCAGACCGACTACTCGGCGGCGAACGACCTGCTCTGCAAGGCCATGTCGCACCTCCGGCGCACCGCGCCGCAGACTCGCGGCCTGGCCCTGGACTGGACGGCCTGGGGCGGGATCGGCATGGCGACGCGCGGCTCGATCCCGACGATCATGGCTGCCGCCGGCGTGCAGATGCTGCCGCCGGAGGCGGGCGTGGCCTGGATCCGGCGCGAGCTGACGGACTCGGCCTACTCCGGTGAGGTCATCGTGGCCGGCACGCTCGGCATGATGGCCCAGGAGTACGACCCCACCGGCGGGCTCGATCCCGACGCCCTCGAGGACGGCCCGCGCGGCCCGATGCTCGGCGACCTGACGGCCTCCGTGCACACCGGGTGGACCACGAAGGTGACGCTCGACCCGACGAAGCAGCCGTTCCTCTACGACCACCGGATCGACGGGACCGCGGTCCTGCCGGGCGTCATGGGGATGGAATCCTTCGCCGAGGTGGCCGCGCTGGCGGCGCCGAGCGGCTACCGCGTCGCCGCGATCGAGGACGTCGAGTTCGCGGCCCCGGTGAAGTTCTTCCGGGACGGCGAACGCGAGCTGACGATCAGCGCGGTCATCGGTCCGGATCCGGAGGGCGGGGACGACCTGCTCGCCCGGTGCACGCTGACCGCGCAGCGCTCGCTGCCCGGACAGGACGCGCCGGTGGTCACCACGCACTTCCGCGGCACAGTACGGCTGGCCACGGGGCAGGCCCCGACGGAGGAGCAGTACGGCGAGGAGCTCACGGCGGTCGAGCCGTCGCTGAGCGCGCAGGAGGTCTACACCTTCTACTTCCACGGCCCGGCGTACCAGGTCGTGGACTCCTCGTGGCGCAACGGCGACGGCTCCACCGCGCGGCTCGCCGCGGATCTGCCGGCCAACTCCGATCCGTCCGACGCGCCCCTGGTGACGGCCCCGCGCCTGGTGGAGCTGTGCTTCCAGGCGGCGGGCCTGTGGCAGGCGGGCCGTGACGGCCTGCTGGCGCTGCCGCAGCACGTCGGGAGCGCCCGGGTCCTGGCCGATCCGGAGTCGGCGGAGCAGCCGCTGACCGCGCACGCCGAGCGGGACGGCGACGGCGGGTTCGACGCCGTCGTGGTCGACGCCCAGGGCGCGGTCGTGCTCCGGCTCGACGGGTACCGCACGATCGAGATGCCCGCCCCGCTGCCCCCGGAGGTGGAGCCCGCCCTGCGGGCGGCCTTCGGGGACGACGATGCACGACGATGAGGAGCCAGCAGATGGCAACGCACGACACCGGCCCCGCGGACACCTCGGCATTCACCCGACTGGCCGTCCTCGAACGCGGCGAGGCCGCGATCAGAATCCTCAGCGCGGTCGAGACCCTGAGCCCCGGCCGCAGGGCGATCGGCACGCTGCTCGTGCACGCCCGCTCCACGGGTGACCCGTGGTACGCCCGTGAAGCTGACGACGTCCTGCGGGTCGGCCACGACGGGGCGGCCGACCCCGAGGCCCTGACCCGCGCGCTGATCGACGCGGGCGCCGACATGGTGTGGCCCTCCCGCGCCCTCTGCCGGGACCACACCCACCTGGTCGAATCGCTGGAGAACGCCGGCCTCGCCGTCGTCGGCCCCTCCTCGCAGGTGCTGCGGCGACTGACGGACCCGGCCGAGCTCGAGAAGCTGGCGACGCAGGCGGGGGTCGCCCTGTCCCTGGCCCCGCGGGACCCGGCGCGGACCCGCAGCATCGACGTCACCGTCCTGCGCGACGCGGGCGGGCGCTGCTGGACGCTCGCGCCCCGCGAGGCCAGCGTCCGGCGCGGCGACACGGTGTTCATCGCCGAGGCCCCCGCGGTGGACCTGCCCGACGGGGCGCAGGAGCGGATCTCCGCCGAAGCGGTGGCCCTCTTCGAGGCCGTCGACTACGTCGGGGGAGGGGTGGTCCGGTTCGCCCTGGACACCCAGACCCACGAGATCACCTGCGCGGGCGTCAACCCGGGCGGCTGCCTCGACACCGTCCTGATCCAGGTCGTCACCGGCATCGACCTCGCGGCGCAGCTGCTGCGGATCGCCGCGGGGGAGGCCCTGCCGGAGTCGCCGCCCGAGGTCGACGGTCACGCCGTCGAGGCGCGGGTGCTCGCGCTGGACCCGGAGTCCGGCCACCGCCCGACCGGCGGGCGCATCGAGCTGTTCACCCCGCCCACCGGCGCGGGGGTCTACTCCGAGATCGCGCTGCGCGAGGGTGACGTCGTCGACGCGGCGCTCGACCCGCTGATCGCCGCGGTGAGCACGTGGGGACACGAGCGCGACGAGGCGCTGTCGCGGGCGGCGACGGCGCTGGACCGGATGCAGGTCGTGGTGTCCGCGGGCAGCACGACTCGTACGAGCCTGCTCGCCCTCCTTCGGCACCCGGACCTGCTGGCCGGGCCGGTCACCGCGGGGTGGTACGACCAGCTGGTCGCCGACGGTGCCACATCCCCCGAGCCCGACCCCGTCGCCATCGTGGCGGCCGCGGTCGAGATCTACGAGACCGACCTCGCGGAGGTGCGCCGGTCCTTCCGGGCCAACGCCGCCCGGGGTCGGCCGGCCCACCCCGAGCGTGTCGGACAGGCGATCAACGTCTCCTACCGCGGTGCCCCGTACCGTCTGAAGGTCGACCGGGTGTCGTACTCCTCCTACCGGGTGTATGACGGCGTGGGCGTGGACGTCACCGTGGAACGGCTGGGCGAGTACGCCCGGCGGCTCTCGGTCGGCGGCCGCAAGCACCGCGTGCTCGCGGTGACCGGGGACGACCGGATTCGCATGGAGATCGACGGGGTCACCCATACGGTGGTCCGCCAGGACGGCGTCGTGCTGCGCACGGCCGCCCCGGCGCTCGTCGCGGCCGTGCTGGTCGAGCCGGGCCAGCGCGTCACGCGCGGGCAGGAGATCGCCGTGCTGGAGTCCATGAAGATGGTCACCACCGCGACCTCCACCGTGGACGGCGTGGTCACGGCGGTCGCCGTACTCCCGACCGAGCAGGTCGAGGCCGGCGTGCCCCTGGTCCGCATCCGCGCCGACGTCGGCGCCGGCCTCGACGCCCGCGCCCCCCTCGACGAGGAGCCCGTGTCGCTGGCGGCGCTCGTGGGGCCGGCGCAGGCCCGTCGCCCGGTCTTCGAGCGGCTCCGCGACTACCTCCTCGGGTACGACCTGGAGGCGCCCAACCTCGCCGCCCTCGTACAGGACTACCGCGACCTCGTGGCCGAACTCGACCCGACGGACCCGGAGCTGCGCACCGCGGAGGACACGTTCTGCGACCTGTTCGCCGACGTGGGCTCCCTCTACCGGCCCCGCACCGAGGCGGAGGCCGACGACCAGGGCGCCCAGGCGGAGCTCGGCGGGCCGTCCAACACCCAGGAGTACTTCCACGCGTTCCTGACCTGGCTCGACGCGGATCGGGCGGGCCTGTCGCTGCGGTACCGGGCGCGCCTCGAGCGGGCCCTGGCCCGGTACGGGGTCCGTTCGCTGGACGACAGACGCTCCCTGGAGATGGCGACGCTGTGGATGTTCCGCTCCTTCGAGCGGGTGCCCACCCTCGCCAAGCTCCTGGTCGAGATCCTCGGGCGGCGGCTGGCCGTCGGCCGCAGCCACCCCGAGACGGCGACGCCCGCCCTGCGGGGCCGCCTCGAGCGTCTGATCGGGGCCACCGAGGGGCGCCAGCGCGACGTGGCGGGGCTCGCCCGCGACGTGCTCTTCCACCTCTACGAGGAGCCGGTGCTCGACCAGGCGGAGGAGGAGTCCTACGCCCAGAGCCGTGACCATCTGGTGGCGCTCGGCACGGCCACCGGTGCGGACCGCGCGGCCCACGTGGACGCCCTGATCGCGTGCCCGTACCCGCTGCGCCCCGTCCTCTTGGAGGCGTGGCTGTCGCTCGTGGGCTCCACGTCCCCGACGGCGCCGGCCGTCCGGGACGGGGTGCTAACGACGTACCTGCGGCGTTACTTCCGTACCCGGGAGGTGACCGCGGTCGGCTCTCACGTCGTCGATTCCTTCCAGCTCGGGTACTGCGAGTACCCCCTGGGCGAGAGCCGCATCCACGTGGTGGTCGCGTACGCCCCGCTCTCGGACCTGCCCCGCCTCGCGCGGGCCGTCGCGACGCACCTGGCCACCGAGGCCTTCCAGTGCGACGCGGTGATCGAGGTCGTGGCCTGGGCCGACGAGGAGGCGCCCGCGGACACGGCCGACGCGGTGGCCGAGCTCGACGAGCTGCTGATCGACTCCGACTTCGGGCGCGCCCTGCGGCGGCTCGACATCACGGTCACCTACCTGCGCGGCGAGGGGAGCCAGCAGCAGCGGACCCGGTTCGTCACCTACCGCAGCGCCGACGACGGGCGCCTGGTCGAGGACAAGCTCTATCGCAACCTGCACCCGATGCTCGGCAAGCGGCTCGACCTGTGGCGGCTGTCGACGTTCGACCTCAACCGCCTGCCCTCCGCCGAGGACGTCTACGTCTTCGACGGCGTCGCCCGGGAGAACCCGAAGGATCGGCGCATCTTCGCCCTCGGGGAGATCCGCGACCTGGAACCGCTCGTGGACGAGCGGACCGGCGCGATCACCTACCCGCGGCTCGGCCGGGTCGGCCTGGAGGCGCTGGCGGCCATGCGGGCCGCGCTCGCCCGCCACCCCGCCCGGGAGCGGCCGACCGCGAACCGGCTGGTGCTGCTGGTGCGGCCCGTCTGGGACATCCCGGCCGAGCAGTGGCACGCGCTGTTCGCCACCTACGAGAAGCTCGCCGTCGGCGCCGGCCTGGAGAAGGTCGTGCTGCACGTCAAGCTCCCCGAGAAGGGTGCCGACGGGCGGACCACGATCGCCGACCGGGTGCTGACGGTCGAGGGCCTCGGCGGCGGCGGGCTGTCGGTCCGGGTCACCGAGGTCGGACCGAACCCGGTGCGACCGCTCACCCCGTACGCCCAAAAGGTGCTCACCGCGGCGCGATTTGGCTCCCCTTATCCGTACGAAATCGTGCACATGATGACCCCCGCCCCCGGCGACGCCTCGGCGTTCCCGCCCGGGCGCTTCCAGGAGATGGACCTCGGGCCGGACGACCGCCTCGAGCCGGTGGACCGGGAGCCGGGCCGCAACCAGGCCCACCTGGTCGTCGGCCTGCTGACCAACGTCACCGACGTCCACCCCGAGGGGATGACGCGGGTGGCCCTGCTCTCCGATCCGACGCAGGGGCTGGGCAACCTCGCCGAGCCGGAGTGCCGCCGGATCAACGCGGTGCTGCGGTACGCCGCTGAGCACCAGATCCCGGTGGAGTGGTACGCGGTGAGCTCCGGCGCGCTGATCGCCATGGACTCCGGCTCGGAGAACATGGACTGGATCAGCAACACGCTGCGGGCGATCATCGAGTTCACCCAGGCCGGCGGCGAGATCAACATCATCGTGACCGGCATCAACGTGGGCGGGCAGCCGTACTGGAACGCCGAGTCCACGATGCTCATGCACACGCGGGGCATCCTGATCATGACCCCCGCGAGCACGATGGTCCTGACCGGCAAGCAGGCGCTGGACTTCTCCGGCGCCGTGTCCGCCGACGACAACGCCGGGATCGGCGGGTACGACCGGATCATGGGGCCGAACGGGCAGGCGCAGTACTGGGCGCCGAGCTTCCCCGAGGCGTGCCAGATGCTGCTGCGGCACTACGACTACACGTACGTGGTGCCGGGGGAGACCTTCCCGCGGCGGCGGCCCACCACCGACCCGGCCGACCGGGACGTGCGGCCCAGCCGGCACGCGCCGGCGCCGGGGTCGACGTTCACCACCGTGGGCGACATCTTCGACATGGCGACCAACCCGGAGCGCAAGGCCCCGTTCGACATGCGCTCGGTGATGCGCGCCGTGATGGACGCCGACTGCGAGCCGCTGGAGCGGTGGAAGGACTGGCAGGACGCGGACACGATCATCACCTGGGACGGCACGATCGGCGGCCTGCCGGTATGCCTGCTCGCGATGGAGTCGCACCGCGTGCAGCGGCGCGGGTTCGTCCCGAGCTACGGTCCGCCGGCGTGGACGTCGGGCACGCTGTTCCCGCAGTCGGCCCGCAAGGCGGCTCGGACGATCAACGCCACCTCGGGCAACCGGCCGCTGGTGGTGCTGGCGAACCTCTCCGGGTTCGACGGGTCGCCGGAGTCGATGCGGAACTGGCAGCTCGAGTACGGCGCCGAGATCGGCCGGGCGATGACCAACTTCCGCGGCCCGATCGTGTTCGTCGTGGTGTCCCGCTACCACGGCGGGGCGTTCGTGGTCTTCTCCAAGCAGCTGAACTCCGGGATGGAGGTCGCGGCGGTCGAGGGCTCGTACGCCTCGGTGATCGGCGGCGCGCCCGCCGCCGCCACCGTGTTCGCCCGCGAGGTGAAGCAGCGCACGGAGAAGGACAGCCGAGTGGTCGAGGCGCGTACGGCGGCGGCGTCGGCATCCGGCGCGGAGGCCGGGGCCCTGCGGGCCAAGGCGGCCCGCGTGCGGGAGGTGGTCCACTCCGAGCGGCTGCGCGAGGTCGCCGACGAGTTCGACGCGATCCACACGATCGAGCGGGCTCAGCGGGTCGGGTCGGTCGACAAGATCATCCCGGCGGAGACGATCCGGCCGTACATCATCGACGCCCTGGAGCGCGGGATGGCGGCCTACCAGGCCCGTCTCTGACGCGCGCGCCGCACCCGGACCGCTCCCGCGCCCACCCCGGCGCGGGAGCGGTCCGGCGTTCGGGGCCCGGGGGTGGCGACCGCTGGGTTGACAGAACACGACGATGACTCACCTGAGCGCGGGCTGACTCACCCTCTCGCGGTGTGTCATCCCACCGCCAGGTGAGTCATCCCACGGTTCTGTCACGCCGGACGCGGCGACTGGCGGAGGTGACCGTGCGCCGAGAACTACGCGGTGTCTCGCGGGCGTGACCGAGCGCCGCGACCTCAGAGGGGCTCAGTGGAGCCCCCGTCAGGTCTTCAGTCCGGTAGGGGCGCGGTGAGCCAGGAGTGCCGCGGAGGTGCGGAGGACAGGTCGGCGCTTCCCGGCAGCGGGGCCGGCGGGTCGCACGGGGTCCGGCTCGCGATCGTGAGCAGGAACGCTCCGTCGCGGCGCCACCATCCGGGGATCGCGCCGACCCACCACGCCGGGCGGGGACCGCGCCACCACGGGGGCACGTCCACGCCGCGGGCCACGCGCTCAGGGACGAGATCGTACGTGACCCGAGCCCACCCGTCCGGCCGCGCACCCGTCAACACGGTGACGTCCACGGTGCGGGTATCGGCGCGCAGGCCCACCCCGGCGACCTTGAGCGCGGACTCCTTGGCCGACCACAGCAAGTTGGCGGCGGCGTCGAACCCGTCGTCGCTCGCGAGGGCCTGGCGGCGCACCCAGTCCTGCTCGCCGGGGTTGAGGTAGTCACGGACGAACCCCTGGCTGCGCGGCTCGACGATCTCCAGGTCGACGCCGATGCCCGCGAGGACCCCGGCCACGTGCCCGTGCCGGGAGTCCTGGGGGCGGGAGACGGGGTCGGGCGAGGATGGCGCGGGGAAGGAGGGATCGGGGGAGGATGGCGCGACGAGCGCGACCGCGGCGCCGGCCCGATCAGTCAGCGAGAGCGCGAGGCCGGCCTCCTCGCCGTCGACCTCGATGTACGGCGCCCCCGTCACCGCGTTCAGCACCCCGATCCGGGCCAGGTCGGCGTCGCTACGGGCGGGCAACCCGAGCTGGGCGGCCGCGGCCAGCTTCCCGGCGACGCGCCGGAGCAGGTACTCGGAGCGGCGCTTAGGAAACCGATACTCCGCCAGCCGAGCCCGTTCCCGGGGCACAAGCCAATCCTCGCCAGGCGGGACCTGGTCCTCGGTGCACGCGAACCACCGCAGGTCGACACCCCGGACGCCGGCCGCGCGCGGGTCGCGTCCGGTCGGCAGGGTCATCCGCCGACCCTATCCCGAACCCGGGGAGGAGCCCGGCTGCCTGGGTGCCGCCCGTGGGCGGGAAACGTACGCATTCGCGCTGGTGGACCGCGTCATTTGTCGCCCGTGGGCGGGAAACGTACGCACCAGCCCAGGTGCGCGGTGCCACATGCCGCCCGCGGGCGGGATACGTACGTGAATGCCCAGGTGCCGTGCGTCAGTTGCTGCCCGTGGGCGGGAAACGTACGCATCGGTGCAGGTGGGCGGTGCCAGATGCTGCCCGTGGGCGGGAAATGCCCGCGTTGCCGCAGGTGGATGGTGCCAGATGCTGCCCGTGGGCGGGAGATGCGGACTCGTTTCTTCGGTGGGGACGCGCCTCTTGGGTGGGGACATGCCTTGTTCGGCGTGGACTCCGCTGTAGGAGCGTCCTCGTCGAGGAACGTGGGTCTGGGTCGGCTGAGGGCGCCTGCGTCGGCGGGAGTCTCCGTCGGGTGAGATGCCACAGTGCTGTGCCCGCCCGTGGGCGGGAAACGTACGCGAATGCCCAGGTCCCGCGCGTCATTTGCCGCCCGCGGGCGGGAAACGTACACGTCGGTGCTGCGCCACCCGAGCAGGTGCCACCGGTGGGCGGGAGATGCGGACTCGCTTCTTCGGTGGGGACGCGCCTCTTGGGTGGGGACATGCCTTGTTCGGCGTGGACTCCGCTGTAGCAGCTTCCCCGTC
>JBDIAS010000118.1:0-10092 GCA_039812465.1 Austwickia sp.
GGTCGCAGCGACGACCAGCCGCGGGCCCGCGACGCGTGCGCCGCCAGGATGCCGATCAGCAGCGCGGCGTTGTGCACACGGCCTGAGAGGGCCACGTCCAGGGCGTCGTCGAGGCCGAGCCACCCGATCGGCATCCCGATCTCCTCGGCCTCACGATCGTGACGCTCATCAGGCGGTACGGGAGTGAGGTCCCGCGCGAGGTAGATGCGCAGCGCCTCGCCCATCCCGCCCGGGGATGCCACGTAGTCCGCCAGCACGTGCCACGTCCCCGCGCGCAGGTCGGCCTCCTCGGCCAGCTCTCGGCGGGCCGCCTCGAACGGGGGCTCCCCGTCCATGTCGAGCAGCCCCGCAGGCAGCTCCCACTCGGTCACGGCCAGCGGGTGGCGGTACTGCTGGATCAGCGCGATCTCCTCCGCGCCGCCCGTCCCGCGCATCGCCATGATCACCACGGCGCCGGGGTGCTCCAGGTATTCGCGCGTGACGACCCCGCCCTCCCCGAGGTCCACCCGGTCCGCGACCATGTCGAAGACGATCCCCTCGTGCACCACGTCGCGGCGCAGCACCGGCCGGGAGCCGAAGCGGTCGGCGACCTGCGACGGATCCAGGCGCGGCGCGTCGAGGCTCATCCGGCGTCCCCGGCCCCCACGCCCGCGGGCGCAGGATCGGCGAGTGCCGGATCGGCGGGCGCGACGGACGCGGACATCTCGGCGGGCTCGGGGCGCTCGACCTCGACCAGGCGGCTCGCCCGCTGGCGCTCGAGCGCGGCACCGATCAGCCCGGCGAACAGCGGGTGCGCGCGGTGCGGACGGGACAGGAACTCGGGGTGGGCCTGCGTGGCAACGTAATAGGGGTGCACGTCGCGGGGCAGCTCGACGAACTCCACGAGAGTCCCGTCGGGGGACAGCCCGGACAGGACCAGCCCGGCGGCCTCCAGGGCCTCCCGGTAGGCGGCGTTCACCTCGTACCGATGCCGGTGCCGCTCCTCGACCCGCGTCGCCCCGTACGTCTCCGCGACCACGGAGCCCGGGGTCAGCAGGGCCGGATAGGACCCGAGCCGCATCGTGCCGCCCATGTCGCCGCCGGCGCCCTCGACGTGCGCGGCCTGCTCGGCCATCGTGGCCACCACGGGCGCGGGGGTGTTCGGGTCGAACTCGCTGCTGCTCGCGCCCTCGATGCCCGCGACGTCGCGGGCGAACTCGATCACCATGCACTGCAGCCCGAGGCAGAGGCCCAGCGTCGGGATGCCGCGCTCGCGCGCCCAGCGCAGCGCGCCGAGCTTCCCCTCGATCCCGCGGATGCCGAACCCGCCCGGCACGAGGATGGCGTCGACGCCGCTCAGCGCGGCCCGGGCCCCCGCCGGCGTCTCGCACTCGTCGGAGGCCACCCATCGGATCGTGACGGTGCTGTCGTGGTGGTAGCCCCCGGCGCGCAGGGCCTGGGTCACCGACAGGTACGCGTCCGGCAGGTCGACGTACTTGCCCACCAGCGCCACCTCGACGCGGTGCGCGGGGTCGTGGACCCGGCGCAACAGCCGGTCCCACTCGGTCCAGTCGACGTCCCGGAACGGCAGCGACAGCCGGCGCACCACGTAGGCGTCCAGGCCCTCGGAGTGCAGCACCTTCGGGATGTCGTAGATGCTGGTGGCGTCCACGCAAGCCGCGGTGCCGTCGAGGTCGATGTCGCAGGCCATCGCGATCTTGCGCTTCAGCTTGACCGGGATCTCCCGGTCCGCGCGCAGCACGATCGCGTCGGGCTGGATGCCCAGCTGCCGCAGCGCGGCCACCGAGTGCTGGGTGGGCTTGGTCTTGAGCTCCCCGCTGGGTGCCAGGTAGGGCACCAGAGACACGTGCAGGAAGAAGCAGTTGTCGCGGCCGAGGTCGTGGCGTACCTGCCGCGCGGCCTCCAGGAAGGGCAGCGACTCGATGTCGCCGACCGTCCCGCCGATCTCGGTGATGATCACCTGCGGCGGGTCCGGCGTGTGCGCCTGCTCGCGCATCCGCTCCTTGATCTCGTTCGTGATGTGGGGGATGACTTGTACGGTGTCCCCGAGGTACTCGCCGGCGCGCTCCTTAGCGATCACCCGGCTGTAGACCTGGCCGGTGGTGACGTTGGCCGCCTGGGACAGGGGCACATCCAGGAAACGCTCGTAGTGGCCGATGTCCAGGTCCGTTTCGGCCCCGTCCTCCGTGACGAAGACCTCGCCGTGCTGGAAGGGGTTCATGGTGCCGGGATCCACGTTCAGGTACGGGTCCAGCTTCTGCATCGTCACGTGCAGGCCGCGTTGGCGGAGCAGGAAGCCGAGCGAGCTGGCCGTCAGGCCTTTGCCGAGGGACGAGGCGACGCCTCCGGTCACGAAGATGTGCTTGGTCTCCACCACGGGCCCCCAGCCTACCCCGCCGCTGACGAAGGCTCGCGACCGCCCGTGGCCGGGCAGGTCACCCCGGCGCGGCGCCGCGCCGGATCTTCGGCGCATCGTGTGAGGGATCCCTTGACGCGCTGGGTGACGAATCAGCGGGCGCTGCGTCGGCGCGCCTGGTCGAGGAGCTCCCCCGCGTGCGCGAGCGCGACCTCGCTGTGGGCGCCGGCCATCATCCGGGCCAGCTCGGCGAGCCGCTCCTGTCCGGTCACGGCGATGACGCCGCTGCTCGTCACGTGCCCGTCGCTCTCCTTGTGGACGACGAGGTGGCGGTCGGCGTACGCCGCCACCTGCGGCAGGTGCGTCACCACCAGGACCTGCGCATGCCGGGCCAGGGCCGCGAGCCGGGCGCCGACGTCGAGGGCCGCGGCCCCGCCGATCCCGGCGTCGACCTCATCGAACACGAAGGTCGGCAGCTGGTGGGGTGACCCGTCGTCCGGGGCGGCCGTGACCACCTCGAGGGCCAGCATCACCCGGGACAGCTCCCCGCCGCTCGCCGCGCGGGCCACGCTGCGGGGTGGAGCGCCGGGGTTCGCCGCCAGGCGGATCTCGACCGTGTCGGCCCCGCTGGGGCCGAACCGGACCCGCCGCCCGCCCGGTAGCGGGAGCCCCCGGGTGTCGTCCTGGCGTTCCACCGCGACCTCGACGCGGGCGCGTCCCATCGCCAGGTGCGCCAGCTCGTCGGTCACGGCGCGGGCCAACCGGTCGGCGGCCTCGCCCCGCATCGCCGAGAGTTCGTCGGCCTGAGCGCCGAGCTGCTCCTGCAGGCGGATCGCCTCGACCCGCACCTCCTTCGCGCGATCGGCCGCGCCGTCCAGCGCCGCCAGCCGGGCCGCGGCGTCGCGCCCCCAGGCCAGCGCCTCCTGCACGCTGCCCCCGCGGCGCCGAGCGAGCCGGGCCAGGTCCGCCCGGCGTTCGGAGACCGCGGCCAGCCGGGCGGGGTCTGCCTCCAGGGAGTCCAGGTAGGCGGACAGCTCCTCGCCCAGGTCCGCGGCGAGCAGCGCGAGCTCGGCGGCGCGCCGCGCCAGGTCGCCGATCCGGGGGTCGACACTCCCGGTGGCCTCCAGGGTCTCGGCGGTGGTGGCGAGGACGCCGGCGGCCCCGCCGGCGCCTGGGTCGTCGCCGCCGGTGAGCTGGTCCCGGGCGAGTCCGGCCGCCGTGCGCAGCGCGTCGGCGTGCGCCAGCCGGTCCTGTTCGGTCGCCAGCTCCTCGTCCTCCCCTGGGCGGGGGTCCAGGCGTTCCAGCTCCTCGAGACCGTCCCGCAGTTCCTGCGCGACGACGTCCCGTTCCCGCCCCGCCGCCAGCGCCTCGCGCAGCGCCGCCTGGCAGCCGGCGAGGTCGGCGAAGGTGGCTTCGTACGCCGCGCGGGCGGCCGCCAGAGGCTTCCCGCCGAAGTCGTCGAGGAGGATCCGGTGCTGCTCCGGGCGGCGCAGCCGCCACTGGTCGGCCTGGCCGTGCACGGCGACCAGCAGCTCGCCGAGTTCGCCGAGGAGGGCGACGGGCGCCTGCCGTCCCCCGACGTGGGCCCGGGACCGGCCTTCTGCGGAGACCGTACGGGCCAGCAGGAGATCGTCGTCGGCTTCACCGCCGGCCACGCGGACCCGTTCCCGCGCGGGATGCTCCGGCGCGACCTCGACCACGCCCTCGACCACGGCCGCCCGGGTGCCGTGCCGGACCGCGCCGGCGTCGGAGCGGGCGCCGAGCAGCAGTCCGAGCCCGGTGACCACCATCGTCTTGCCGGCGCCGGTCTCGCCCGTGAGAACGTTCAATCCCGGCGCCAGGTCCAAGGTGGCGTCGTCGATGACGCCCAGCCCCTGGATCCGCATCTGACGCAACACAGGCCCAGCGTAGGGCCGGGCGTCGACGGAGTTTCGCAGGCGGGCTCGAACGGACTGTCGAACAGCGGGACGCCGCGAGCGTCAGAGGGCGGGCGCGTAGCGGCGGGCTCGGAGCAGGCGGGCTGACATGGGCGGGCTCAGACGGGCGGGGGCAGGTCCGAGCGCCAGCGGTAGGAGCCCGAGGGGCGCGTACGACCGCGCCAGCCTTCCACCGGCAGCGCGAACTTCTCGACCAGCCGGTCCGCGAACGGCGCCGAGCTGAGCCGGGCCAGCTGGACCGGGCTGCGGCCGCGGGACACCTCGACCCGCGCGCCCTCGGGGAGCTCCACGAGGCGGGCGCCGTCGCACCACATGATGCCGACGCCCTCGGTGTCCGGCACCAGCTCGATCGCGACCTTCGAGTACGGGCCGACGACCATGGGCCGGGCGAACAGCGCGTGCGCCGAGATCGGCACGACCAGCAGCGCGGCGACGTCGGGCCAGACGACGGGGCCGCCCGCCGAGAAGGCGTACGCGGTGCTCCCCGTCGGCGTCGCGATGATCATCCCGTCGGTGCCGAGCGTGGACACCGGCCGACCGTCGATCTCGACGATGAGCTCGAGCATCCTCTCCCGGGACGCCTTCTCGACCGTGACCTCGTTGAGCGCCCAGCTGCGGGCCACCACGCGGGTGCCGTCCATCGCCGCCACGTCGAGCGTCAGCCGATCCTCGACGGTGTAGGTGCGGTCGACGATCTGGCCCGCGACCTCGCGGAGGTCCTCCTGCTCGGCCTGGGCGAGGAAGCCGACGTGGCCGAAGTTGATCCCCAGCAGGGGCGCGCCCGAGCCGCGCGCCATGTCCGCCGCGCGCAAGATCGTGCCGTCACCGCCGAGGATGCACACGAGCTCTGCGCCCATGGCGGGCGCCCTCGGGTCCGCCTGGACGACGCCGGTCATGCCGAGCGCCCGGGTAGCGGCGAGGTCGCCGGGCAGCATGGCCACCTCGAGGCCGTGGTCGACCAATAGCTCGACCATGTCGAGCGTGTGGCGCACCATGCCGGGTCTCGCCACGTTGGCGATGAGCAGGATCCGGCGTGACATCACAGGCCTTTCGTCATCGGTGCAGGCGGGGTACAGGCGGGCCAGGCGGGGCCTGTCGAGCGTCCTTCGGGCGGTTCTCCTCGAACGGTACGACGGATGCGATCGCTACGGTGTCCTCCACCAGCCCCAGCTCGCGTCGCCTGCTCACCCACAGTAGATACTCGCGGTTCCCGCGGGTGCCCGCGAGCGGGCTGGGCAGCACTGCCCGGGGGTGCAACCCGCAGGCGCGGGCCGCCGCCAGCACCGCGCGCAGGGCTCGGGCTTGGTCGCCGGGGTCCGTCACCACGCCGCGTTTGCCGAGCCGCTCCCGGCCCACCTCGAACTGCGGTTTCACCAGCCAGACGCCCTGGCCGTCCGCGGCGGTCAGCGCCGCGAGCTGCGGCGCGACCAGCTGTAGCGAGATGAAGCTGAGGTCCGCGACCACCAGCGCGAACGGTCCGCCGACCTCGTCCGGGGTAACTGCGCGGACGTTGCGCCCCTCCAGGTTGGTGACGCGAGGGTCCCCGGCGAGCTCCGGGGCGAGCTGGCCGTGGCCCACGTCGAGCGCGACGACGTGCGCGGCGCCGGCCTCCAGGAGCACCTGGGTGAAGCCGCCGGTCGAGGCGCCGACATCGAGGCAGCGTCGGCCCGCCGCGCTCAGCGGATCCTCGGACGCGCTCCCCCACGCGTCGAAGGCCGACTGCAGCTTGTGCGCCGCCCGGCCCACCCGAGCCGCGCGCCCGGGCAGCACGGCGACGTCGTCCTGCGTCGCCACCTCCGCCGAGGGTTTGCGGGCCGGGACACCGTTGACCGTGACGAGACCGTCGTTCACGAGGTCGCGGGCGTCCCCGCGGGAGCGCGCCAGGGCGCGCGCGACGAGCGCCGCGTCGAGGCGCACGGCCTCACCCGTCGTCCGTACCGGTCAGCAATCCCCGCAGCGCCTCGTCGAGGGCGGTCGCCGCCGCGATCTGCGCGTCCAGGTCCTCCGGCGGCGTGCGCTCCAACGCCTCCAGCGCGGCCCGCGCCGCCTGCTCTCCGGGAGCCTCGCCCGGGACTCCCGGCGTTGGCTGCGTCACGACTCCTCCCCGAACGCCTCGAGGATCGCCGCGGACCAGCGTGTCGCCGCGTCCGGCGTGAGCTTCTCCCCCGCGTCGAGGGCCGCCCACCCCGCCGCCACGCCCGCGCGCAACCGCTGAGTCGCAGAGCCGCTCCCGGCGTCGCGCACCTCGCCGCCGGTCACGATCACGCGGGCCGCGCCGCAGCTGCCGCGCGGACCCTGCGGGTCCTCGTCGATGGTCGCGTCGAGGTACGGCTGCGCCAGCGCGCGCAGGTCTCTGGCGAGGAAGCGGGGGCGTTGGCGGGCCGGGGCCAGCAGCACGTCCGCCGGGGTGTGCACGCCGCTGATCACCCACAACGAGTCCACGCCCGTGGCGACCGCGCCCTCGATGTCCGTGTCCAGGCGGTCCCCGAGCGCGAGGGTCTGCCGTGCGGGGACGCCGAGGATCGCCGCCGCCAGCTCGTAGAGCGGCGGCTCGGGCTTGCCCATGACGAGCGGCGAGACCCCGGTGGCGTTGCGCACGCACGCCACGAGGGAGCCGTTGCCGGGCGCCACGCCACGATCGGTGGGCAGCGTGAGGTCCACGTTGGTGGCGACCCAGGTCGCGCCCGCCTGCACGGCGTACGCCGCCTCCGCGAGATCCGCCCAGCCGACGTCCCGCCCGTACCCCTGCAGGACCCCGGCCACCGGCCGCGCGTCGCCGGCGTGCCCCGCCGCACGCGCCTGGTCCGGCGTGAGGGGCTCCAGCCCGGCCCGCTCCACGGCGAGGGAGACGCCCGGGCCGCCGACCGCCAGGACGAGGCTCCCGGGGTCGAGCATCGCCGCCAACTGCGCCGCGCCTGCCTGCGCGCTGGTCACGACCTCCCGGGCCTCCAGCCGCGCGCCCAGCCCGCGGAGCATCTCCACGACGTCCTCGGGCGGGCGGGAGGCGTTGTTGGTGACGTACGCGACGCCCAATCCCGCGTCCTGCGCGCCGGTCAGCGCGTCGATCGCGTGCGGAATCGCCAGATGCCCGCGGACCACGACGCCGTCGAGGTCGCAGAGCAGCCCGCGGTACCGCTGCAGGAGCGACGGAGGCTCGCTGGGCGACCGGCGCTCACCGAGTGCTGGCGGCTCACCCGCGGGGGCGGGTGCAGGAGAGGAGGTGCCGGTCCGGTCGGCGTCACGCGTCATGCGTACATCCTGGCGTGTCGGGTCCCCCTGTCCAAAGACCCGAGTCAGCGCATCTCCTGGGGCGCGACGCCGGGCTCGGAGGTCGGTTCGGCACCAGAGCCGTCGTCCTCCTCCGGCGTGGCCGGGGCGTCGTCGGCGGGCGCATGCGGCTCCTGAGGCTCCTGGCCGGTGGGCTCCTGCGGCTCCTGGCCGGTGGGCTCCTGCAGCTTGTGGCCGACGGGCTCCGACGGTCCGTTCTCGGCAGTCGCCTCGCCTGCTCCGGCCGCGTCCTGGTCCTCCTGCGAGGTCGCGGCAGAGGCGTCGTCCGCCTCTTCGTCGAGATCCTGGAAGACGACCCCGTCGATCTCGTCGAGGCGCTCGGCCGCGTCGGTCGAGCCGTCCACGTCCGCCTGGGCGGCCGCGGCGAACCAGGCCCGGGACAGCTCCTGATCCCCCCGGACCCACAGCGCGTCGGCGTAGGCGTAGAACAGCCGGGCGCTCCAGGGGTCCCGACGGCCGGAGTCCAGGTCCGGCGTCTCCAAGAGCACGACCGCGGCGTCCAGGTCCCCCATGTCGCGGCGGATTCCGGAGCACACGATCAGCAGCTCGACCCGCTCGGCCCTCGCGAGCGTTCTGGCCTCCGGGGACCCCGCCAGCTCGAGGGCGTGCTCCGGACGACCCAGCGCCCGCTCGCAGTCGACCATGAACGGCAGCAGGTGGTGGGAACCCGACACCCGTCGGGCGGTACGGAACTCTGCAAGGGCGGTCTGGAAGTCGCCCTCGCGGTAGGCGACCAGCCCCCGGGCCTCCCGCGCCGCCGCGACCCGCCCTGCCCTGCGGACAACCGTCTCGGCGTGTCGGCGGGCCAGGTCAAGGTCCGAGTCGAGAAGCCGCCCCACCATCACGAGGTGCTTGGCGACGCCCTTGGCGTTCTCCTTGCTCAGCGTGCGCAGCTCCTGCCGCACGCCCGGATCCAGCTCGTAGCCGGTCACGTCCTCGTCGATGACCGGATCCGGAAGACGCTCCCCCGTGGCACCCCGGCGAGGTCCTCGCGTCGACGGGCCCGCGCCGTCCCGATCGCGGGTGGCCCCGTCCCGGCGGAGGGGGGCACCGTCACGCCCACGACCACGACCGCGCTCGTCGCGCCTCCGGTCGCCGCGGCCCCGCTCGTCTCGACCCCGGTTGTCCCGATGGTCCCGCCCTTGCTCGTCACGACCGCGATCCCGGCCCCGGTCGTCGCGTCCCCAGCGGTCCCGACCCGGCTCGCCTCGGCGCTCCCGACCCTGGTCGTCACGGCCCCAGCGGTCACGACCCGGCTCGCCTCGGCGCTCCCGACCCTGGTCGTCACGGCCCCAGCGGTCACGACCCGGCTCGCCTCGACGCTCCCGACCCTGGTCGTCACGGCCCCAGCGGTCACGACCCGGCTCGCCTCGACGCTCCCGATCCCGGTCGTCACGGCCCCAGCCGCCGCGCTCGTCACGACCCGACTCTCCCCGACCCCGCTCGTCGCGATCCCGACCCTGGCCGGGCCGTCCGCCGCCGAACTGACCCGCGCCCCTCTGGCCGCCCCGACGCGGTCCGCCGTGCCGCTGATCGGTACGCCGCTCCCCCGCGCGCCCGCCGTCGGGACCGTCGTCGCCCTCGTGCCGGGACCGCTGCCCTGTCTCTCCGTCTTGTTGCCAGGGCTGCGGTGGCCGACCGTCGCGGTCGTCGCGCCGGCGTCCATCCCGTGCCCCCGGGCCGCCCTCTCGCCGCCAGGGGCCCCCCCTGCGGGCCCCCGGACTGCCGGGGCGCCCCCGCCGGTCTGAGCCGCCTTCGCGACCCGCCCTCTCCCCTGGCTCGTGCTGCGGGCGCTGATCGCCAGACTCACCGCTGGACCATCGCGATCCTCGCGCCTCGCCACCGCGGCGATCCCCGACCCGCCGCTCACCGTCTGACCGCGGAGCCGAGGACGGGCCACCGCGGCGCCTGTCGCCCGCGTGCCCACGATGGCTCGATGTCCTTTGATCACCGGCCTCTCGCCCCCGCATATCCGCGGGGCGGCCGCCGTTCGCCGCGGAGTCCCGATCCGGCGTGTCCCCCGCGGGGTCCCGATCCGGCCTGTCCCCCGCGCCAGCACCCGCGCGCGGTCTCCCCGTTCCGTCATCGGAGGCCGTGGCACCCTCGTCCGGCTGTACTTTCGCCCATCGAGAGGGCCCTTCGCCAGACACGCCGGCCTCGCTCTCTGCGTAGACACGCCTGTTCTCGTAGAAAGATGCTGCTCTCGGTGAAAAGACGGACGCGCAGACGGGCAGTTCCCGGTTGTCCACACGTGGCTGCAGGCCCGTCCAGGGCCACGCTCCCACCGGCGCTCGCCCGGCCAGGCTAGCCCACGTGGGTGCACCCCGCAGGACACACGAACAGGCCACACCACCCCAAGAAAGAGAAAAAAGGGGTGGGGGTCACCTGCGGAGCCTGTCGGCTCCGCGGGTGACCCCCACCCCTTCTTGGAATGATTGTCCGGCGGCGTCCTACTCTCCCACACCGTCACCAGTGCAGTACCATCGGCGCTGAAAGGCTTAGCTTCCGGGT
>JBDIAS010000119.1:0-9907 GCA_039812465.1 Austwickia sp.
CACCCCGAACACGGTCTGACGCACCTCCGGCGTCCCGTCGCCAGTCCGTCGCAGGTGCGTCGCCGGTCAGGCTCAGCGCGGCCAGTCCGGCAGATCCCAGCACCCCTCGTCGTACCCGCCGTACGCCTCGGAGGGCGGCGCGAAGCGCGACGGCTCCGGCAGCTTGAGGTGCGGCATCGGGTCGCGCTCGAGGTCGTACTGGGCCCGGGACTGCGCGTCCGACAGGGTCGCGTACGCCTCGTTGAGCCGAGTCGCCAGCTCGTGCGATCCGGCGCCGCCCAGGTCGGGGTGTTCCGAGCGCATCAGGCGCCGGTAGGCGGCCCGGATGTCGGCCTGACGCGCCTGCCGGTCCACGCCCAGCAGGTCGTAATAGGAGGCGTCGACCGGCACCGCGCCATCATAACGAGGCGGGTGTCGCCGCGTCCCTCCCTCAGCCGGCGGGGCCGGCGATCGCGGCCAGCGAGGCGTCCATCTGCTCCGGCGTCAGCACCCCGACGCGCATCTCGCGCACGGTCCCTTCGCGGTCGATGAAGACGTGCGTGGGGATGCCGAGAACCCGGTACGCCGAAGAGATCCTCGTGTCCGGGTCGGGCACGTGCGTGAAGCTGAGCCGCAGCCGGTCGGCGTAGGCCCGCACGTCCGACGGGGACTCCGACAGGTACACCGACACCACGGCCGTGCCATGGCCGCGGGACCGCTCCGCGGCGTCCTGGATGTCCGGCGCCTCCACCCGGCAGCCGGCGCACCACGACGCGCCGAAGGTCAACCAGACCGGTCGGCCCCGCAGCGCGCTCAACGTCAGCGAGGACCCGTCGACGGCGGGCGCGGTGAAGTCCGGCGCTGGCTGGCCCACTGACGGCGCCGGGCCGCGGGACCCGCCCGCGACCTCCACCGACTGGACCGCCCCCCGCGCGTCTCCGGGGGCCGTTGGCTCGCCCGCAGGCCGCTGCACCAGGTAAGCGCCCAGCAGCACCAGCACCGTCGTGACGGCCAACACGCCGAGCGTTCCCGCGCGGCTACCCCGCAGCCGAGCCCGCCAGTCCGCGCTGACGGGCGGCCCGGGGTTCGTCGGCAGTGCCTCCCCAGACGACGCGGGGCCCTGCGTGGGCGCGGTCATCGTCCCTCCTTCGGGCGCCTCAGGCGTACGAGTGCAGGCCGCCGAAGAAGAGGTTGCCGAAGAAGGTGAACAGGACGGCGGCGAACCCGAGGATCAGTAGCCACGACGCGCGGTTGCCTCGCCAGTCTCGCACGACGCGGGCGTGCAGGTAGGCACCGTAGATCAGCCACGTCACCAGCGCAGCGGTCTCCTTGGGATCCCAGCTCCAGTAGGCGCCCCAGGCGATGTCCGCCCAGATCGCGCCGAGGATGATCATGATCGTCATCAAGGGGTAGGAGATGACGACGGCCCGATAGCCGACCTCGTCCAGGACCTCCGCGCTCGGCAGGCCGTGGATACGCAGCCGCGGGCGCAGCAGGGAGAGTACGGCGGCGCCGAACGCGACCGCCGCCGCGCCGTACGCCGCCACCGCCGTCGCCACGTGAACGTTGAGCAGCAGGTGGTTCTGCAGCGCAGGCACGAGGGGCTGCACGTCCGCGTCCACGGTGTCGGCGTACATCAGCATCGCGAGCGCCACCGGGAGGACCGCCACCGAGAGAGCGCGGATCCGGTAGCGCCACTCGAAAAACACCGCGGCCGCGAGCATTCCCCAGCCGAACGACACCGCGAACTCGTGCTGGTTCGCGAACGGGCCGTGTCCCGTCGCGAGGGCCCGCGCGACCAGCGCGCCGGTGAGCAGCACCAGGGCGACCTGGGCGCACCGGACCCCGTACCAGGCAAGACCCCGCTCCGGGGCGGACGGCGCCACGAACGCGCCGCGGCCCGCGTCGGCGTCCATCGCCACGGGCTCCTCGGGGCCACCGACCGCGACACGCTGCCGCTCCGGCGCGGTCTGCGCGCGCGGTGCCGCGCCACGTCGCCGGGCGAGCGCCCCCACGTGTGCGACCAGGGACAGCGCCACCATGATCGTGGCGGCCAACAGCAGGAACTGGCTCGTTTCCAGGACGGACACGGCGCTCACCGGCCTTTCGGGTCACGGGATGAGGTACGGGTGGCCGGGGGCGCCGCGTCGACCGGCTCGGGCGTGCCGGCCTCGGCGGTGCCGGCCGCAAACGTCGCCGGGGAAGCCGCGGCGGTGGGCGGTGAGAGGGCGGCGGAGACGTCGGCCGCCAGCGCGGTGAACCACGACTCCAGGCGGGCGGTCCGGCCGTCGGGCGAGGCGAGGCGGACCCGCGAGCCCACCCCGTCAGACCCGGGACCCACCTGGATCCAGACCCGCCGGTGCCGGAAGAACATCGTCAGGCACACCCCGAGCGACAGCAGCGCGCAGCCGACCCACACCCAGGGCGCGCCGGGGTCCCGGGAGACCGTGAGGCCGGTGTACTGCCGTTCCCGCTCGAACGTGACCGTCAGGTCGCCGACCCGCCCCGGCGTCCCCTGGGTCAGGACCTGCGCCGCGAACGGATTGTCCTGGCCCTCGCGGTAGAGCTCGATCCGGAGCTGGCCCGCGCCGACCGCAGAGGTGACGCGCCCCGAGGCCGGCGTGGCGACGTAGGCGGTGAGGTCGGTGCCGGGCAGGGCGAACGTCCCGACGGAGTTTTGGTCGTCCGACGAGCGCCACTGCAGCGGGACCCCTCCGGAGCGCAGGACCTGCCCCGAGGCGTCCGCGACGCGCACGTCGACGGAGGTGCCGAAGGAGCTCTGATAGAAGGTGAACCCGTCGTAGCGCAAGGGCTCGTTGACCCGGACCTTCTGGCGCGCCACCTCGTCGCCGCCGGAGAGCACGACGAGGTCGCTCGCGTAGTCCTGGGGCCGCCCGTCGGGGTGGTACGTGTCGGCGAACGCGTCGGCGCGCACGTCCAGGCCGCTGCCGTGGCCGACCGCGACCGTGCTTCCGACGCTGACGGGCAGTGGTTCCTTGATCCCGAGCGTGGTGCTGATCAACACCCCCAGCAGGATGATGACGAAGCTGGTGTGCGCGATCGCGGTGCCGAACGGCGCCCAGGCGAAGCGGTCCGCATAGCACCCGCTGTCCCTCGCCCGCTCGTCGGCGAGGACCCGGAAGCGGCGTCGGCGTAGCGTCGCGCGGACCGCCTCCAGGGCGGCCCCGGTCGGCAGGGGCGAGGCGACGTCCTCATGCAGCCGGGCGTGCTCGAAGAGCCCCGCCCCTGGGTGCGTGTGCGGGTGGCGGGCCCGTTGCCAGAGCATCGGGACCCGCCCGGCGGTGCAGGCGATGATGCTCAGCGCGAGCAGCACGCTGACCCCGCGGAACCACGCGGAGCTGAAGACCTCGAACATGCCTGTCACGGCGAGGGGGGTGGTCCAGCCGCCGTACTTCGGCCGCACCGAGTCCAGCCAGGCCGCGTACGCCTGCGGGTCCCCGCGGACGCCAGCTGGGGACTGCACGAGCAGGGTTCCCATCAGCGAGAGGAACGCCATCGCGAGGATCAGGCCCAGACCGGTCTTCTTCGCGGTGAGGAACCCGTTGACGACGTCGAAGGCTTCTCTCAGGACGCTGGGCCCGCTCGCGGGCTCGCCGGGGGGTGGGGCCTGGCGGTCGCGCTCCGGCACCGCGGGGCGGTCCTCGCCCGGGCGGCGGGTCGTCAGGCTCACAGGGTCACGCTCCTCATCGTCCTCTCCTCCCTCCACGCCACTGCCTCCACGCGATCACATCCACGCGACGGCAGGGACGAGCCCGGCGACGCGTCCGGTCAGATCGGTCAGGATGGCGAACCCGGCGAGGACCAGCAGCGCCCCCGACGCGAGCGCGACCGCCGACTCGTGTCGACGCACCCACGACAGCCGCCCGCTGATCTCGCTCGCGCCGACCGCGACGAGGACGAAGGGGACGCCGAGGCCGAGGCAGTACGCGAGGAGCAGGGCCGCGCCGACGCCGACGCTCTCGGAGGTGGTGGCCAGCGCGAGCACGCCGCCGAGGATCGGCCCGATGCACGGGGTCCAGCCGGCGCCGAAGGCCATCCCCAGCAGCGCCGAGCGCCGGTGGCTCGGACCCGCCCCGCGCGCGGCCGGCAGCGGCGCGCGCACCGTGCGATGCAGCACCGAGATGTCGATGAGCCCCGCGACGTGCAGCCCGAGCACGATCACCGCGGCTCCGGCGACCACGCGCAGCCAGCCGCGCTGCTCGCCGAGCACGTGCCCCACCAGCCCGATCGAGGCCCACAGCGCCAGGAACACCGCGCTGAACCCGAGCACGAAGGTGACGGCCTGCGCGGCCGCGACCCGCCGGGCGCGCCGTGAGACGGTGGCGGAGCGCGGGTCTCCCCCGACGAGGTATCCCACGAAGACGGGCACCACCGGCAGGAAGCAGGGTGAGGCGAAGCTGACGACCCCCGCGAGGGCCGCCAGCGGCACCGTGACCCCGCCGCCCATGCCAGCTCACCGCCCGCCGGTCGCCGGGCCGCCGGTCGCGGTCGTCGAGGTCGGGGCCGGGTTCGCCGCCGTCGTCGGAGCGCTCGCCCCCGGCAGGGGTCGCCCGGTCGGGGTCCCACCCGTGGCGGAGCGGCGCAGGCTGGCCACGTGGCCTTCCACGGTCTTGGCCATCTGCGAGCCAGGCGCGAGTTCGGACACCTTCGCCCAGGACGCTTCGGCCTTGTCCATCCGGGGCGGGTCCTGGCTCATGTAGAGGAAGCCCAGGTCGTAATACGCCTCCGCCTTCTTCGGGTCGAGCCGCAGGACCTCCAGCCATTGCTTCTCCGCGGCCGCCAGGTCGCCGCCGTTGAACCGCGCCACGCCGAGGGTGAGCCGCGCGTCGGGGTCGCTCGGCCGGGCCGTCACGACCCGCTCCTTCCACTCCGCCGCCTTCGCGTACTCACCCGCGCCGAAATAGAGGTCGCCCAGCGACTCGAGCGAGGCCACGTCCTGCGGGTCGGCGTTGACCTTGGCCGTCAGGTCGTCGACCTTCGCCTGATCGACGGGCCGGACGCTGACGCTCGACCCCGGTCCGCTCGCGGCCGACGGGGTCGCAGCCTCCTGCGCGCCGCCCCCGCCGATCCGGTAGACCCCGACGACGACGGCCGCGATCAGCAGCACGATCAGGACGGGGCGTAGCGCGCGCAGACCGGGGGCGTGCGCGCGGCCCGTGGACGAGGCGCTCCCGAGGTCACGCTGCCGAGCGGCCCATCCGGCCAGCTCCGGGGGCGCGGCGTCCAGGTAGGACGACAGCGCCTCCCGGGTCCGGGCCACGTCGTGTGCGGTGGCGTCGGACGGTAGCCCGAGGGCCTCGCGCTCGGCGGCGTCCGCCGCCGACAAGGCGCTCGTGGGCGAGCCTCCGAGGTCCTCGGCCGACGTCATGCTGCGCTCCCTACCCGTCCGCTACCCGGCCGCCGGAGCGGACGGCGTGGCGGTCGTCGTCGCGGTCGTCGTGGCGGTGGCCGTCGGGAGCTCGCCGCGCAGCGCCAGCTGCCCACGCCGTGCGGCGTCGGTGGCGTCGTTGAAGATCCGCAGCGACTCGCCTTGGGCGTGGAAGCCGTACGAGTTCTCGGAGTAGAGGTAGTCGATGTAGAAGCTCGCCTTGCGGTGGTAGTTGCGCGCCGCCTCGAGCCGGTCGGCCGGTGTGTTGTTCTTCTGCGCCGCCTCGATGTCACCGATCAAGTCCATGAGCGCGTCCATCGCGACGTCGCGGCTGTGCGTGAACCGGTCCTGAATGGTCTCGACGCGCTCCTTGAGGACCTCCTCGGAGTCCTTGTGGCAGGTGCCGCACGACGCGTTGATGTCCTTCAGCGGGCTCTGCAGCTGGTGGTCGCTCACCTTGAGCGCGCCCTCCCGCTTGTACGGCATGTGGCAGTCGGCGCAGGTCACGCCGGCGCTGGCGTGCACGCCCTGGTTCCACAGGTCGAACTCGGGGTGCTGCGCCTTGAGCACCTTGGTGCCGGTCTGCGCGTGGGTGAAGTCGACGTGGTCCGCAGAGGACTCGTAGATGCCCTCGATCGTCAGGCCCTTGTCCCACGGGAAGACCAGTTCCTTGGTGTCGCTCTCGAAGTAGTACTCCACGTGGCACTGCCCGCAGACGAACGCCCGCATGTCCTGGTGGCTGGCGTCACGGTTGACGTCGTACCCCTTGACGCCCTGCGACTCCTTCAGCTTCTGCATCCCGTTGATGAACGCCGGCCGGGTGATGCGCAGCTCCATGGTCTGGGGGTCATGGCAGTCGATGCAGCTGACCGGGTGGTCGACCTTGGTGTTGATCTCGTTGTACGGGGTGGCGTTCATCGCCGCGAAGCCCTTGTTGATGTCGCCGTCGCCGAGGTCCTTCATGAGGACGTAGGTGGACGCGTGGCAGTTGAGGCAGGTGCCGGGCTGGTTGAACTCGGTGACCCGCCGCGTGAGCCGCTGGTCCTCGAGCATGTAGGCGTGGCCGCGGGCCTCGCGGTAGTCCACGGAGAACGGGTAACCCTTCCACATCGTCACGAGCCGCGGGTCCTCCTCGATCCGGCTCTTGGCGGCCGTCCGGGTGCTGCCGTCGGAGTTCGTCACGGTGACGGGGTGGGCGCCGCCGTACTTGGTCGCGCCCATCTCAGTGGTCTTGGAGTACGACTCGTACTGGGCCGGGAAGTTCTTGCCCCACTGGGCCGCGTCGACGGTACGGTCATCGATCTCGACCACCTTGACGAAGCTGTCCCGCGCCTCGGTGCGCCGCTGCAGGATGTTGATCAGCAGCGCGGTCACCCCGAAGGTCACGAGGGCGACGACCAACACCAAGGCGGTGAAGAAGGCGCGCCGCTTGCGGCGCTGGGCGGGAGTGCGGGTCGTCGTGGTCATCGTCCTCACCTACAAGTGGCCGACGTTTTGGTGGCAGCGCAGACACGAGATCTGATCGCCCGAGGTCCGGGTGATGTGGATCTGGTCGACGAGCCCTTGGTGGCAATACAGGCAGGAGTCCTCGGTGATCTGCCGGTTGTAGTCCCGGATCTCGATGTTCTCCGGGTAACGCTGGGTCGTGAACATCAGGGCGTGCCGGAACCCGTTCTCGCCCTTCACCAGGTACTTGTGCACGACGTTGTCGTGCGGGGAATGGCAGTCGTTGCAGGTCGCGACGTTGGCGTGGCTGCCCTTGAGCCACCCTTCGTACTGACCGTCCATCGCGTGGCAGTTAATGCACGTCTTCGGGTCGTTGGTCATGTAGGACGCCCCGTTGGCGTACCCGAACGTGAACAAGCCCACGCCGATGAGCGAGCCCAGGACGAAGATCAAGGCGGAGTAGATCACGTGGCGCGGTGTCGCCCAGGCTTGCACCCGCTCCCACAGCCCCTGCGTCGACATCGACCCGGTTCCCGACGTTCGTCGTGCCCACGCCGCCCCTCCTCGGGGCAGCCTGGGAGGTGCCCGGCACGGGCACCTCCCGCCATCGTGCCCGCTTAGTTAACTCACCGGTATCCCCCGACCGATAGAAGTCCGGTATACCCGCCGGTGTCCTTGATACCGACCGGCACTCCCCGTCCCGGCTCCCCCCGTCCCGGCACGTCTGCGGTCCAGCTCAGGCCGAGGGTGGATCCTCGGGGCGCGCCAACCCCCGCCGGACGATGTAGGCGGCCGCCTGGATCCGGTTCTCCATCTGGAGCTTGTGCAAGGCGTTATGTACGTGGTTCTTCACCGTGCCCTCCGTGATCGAGAGCGTGGCGCCGATCTCCTTGTTGCTGAGTCCGCGGGCGACCAGCTGGAGGATCTCCAGCTCCCGGTGGCTGAGGGAGTCCTCGGGCGCGGGAGCGTCCGGGGTGTGCGCCGGGAGAGGATCGCGCAGCTCAGCGACCAACCGGGACACCAGCGACGGCGACACCGGGGTCTCGTCGCGCGCCACGGCGCGGATCATCTCGTAGAGCTCCTCGGGGCGCAGGTCCTTCAGCAGGTAACCGCGCACCCCGAGGCGGATGGCCGTCAACAGGTCCTCATCGTCGTCGCTCACGGTGAGCATCACGACCTTGACGTGGGGCAGTTGCTCGCGCATCCGTCGGGCCGCTTCGACCCCGTCCAGCACCGGCATCTCCACGTCCATCACGACGACGTCGGGGCGCAGCCGGAAGGCGAGGTCCAGCGCCTCCAGGCCGTTGCCGGCTTCGCCGACCACCCGCATGTCGGTCTGTTGGTCCAGCAAGGTCGCGATCGCGCCCCGGAAGAGCGGCTGGTCATCGACGAGGAGGTCCCGAATCGGCTCGGACGTCACCGAGTTCGGCGCTGGGGTGTGGCGCCGGATCCGTCGGGGTCCGCCGGGGGGAAAATCGCCACCGTCCTTCACGAGCTCACCTCGGGAGCCATACGGGTGACCGCCAGCTGCGCGCGCGGCACGCCCACGACCACGCGGGTGCCCTGTCCTGGTGACGACTCGATGTCCAGCCAGCCACGCATCAGATCCGCGCGCTCCCGCAGGGAGCGCAGCCCGTACCCGCTGCCCCCAGGGCCGCCGCCGGGCGAGGAGTGGGAGGAGTGGTAGGGGTCGAATCCCCTCCCGTCGTCCTCGATCTCGAACGTGGTCCACGACTCGTCCTGGCGGACCCGTACGATCGCGCGACGCGCCCCGGAGTGCTTGCGCACATTGGTGAGCGCCTCCTGCACCACGCGCATGAGCTGCGCCTCGCTGGACGGCGGGATCGGGCCCACGCCGGGGACGACGTCCAACCGGGTGGGGATCCCGCTCGAGCGGGTGAACTTGTCGACGTACGCCGCCAGGCCCTCCAGGAGCGGGCGGTCGCTCCGCCCGGCCTCGCGCAGGCACAAGATGCCCTCCCGCACGTCGCGGTAGCCCTCCTGGCACAGACCCTCCAGTTCGCCCAGCTCACGGTCCAACGCAGCGTCGCGGTGCTCGTCCGCGACCAGCCGGGCCCGCAGGGCCTGCAGTCGCAGGTGCGTCACGCCGAGGATCTGGGCCAGGCCGTCGTGCATCTCGCGGGCGATCCGCACGCGTTCCGCCAGCATCGCCGCCCGCCGCTCCTGGTCGCGGAGGCGGGCCCGGTCGAGCGCGACCACCGCGATGTCGGACAGGGTCCGTAGAAGGTCCCGTTCGTCGTCGGTGAAGTCGGCGTCGCGGCGGTGGACCCAGAGGTGGCCGAGGATCCCGTGCGCTGCCGGGAGCGACACGCGCAGCAGGTGTCCAGCGTCGCGTCGTCCCGCGCGCTCGCACGTCGCCTCCCCGGAGGAGGAGCAGGATCGTACGCCGTCCGGGCCGGCGCAGACCCAGCCCGTGGGCGGGTCCGCGGGCTGGGCGAGGCCGACGGGTCGGCCCAGGTCGTCGGCCAGCCCGGGACACGCGGCAGCGTCGAGGCACAGCCCGGCTTCGCTGGCCCGGGTGAGCCGCCGCGCGTGCGACGCCAGGGTCGGCAGGATGTGTCCCGACGATCGCTCGCGTGCCATGTCCAGCAGCAGCCGGGCGACCGCATCGCTCTCCGCGCGGCCGCGCTCCAGCCGCTCCACGAGGGCCGCCGAGCGCTCGCCCGCGGCGGACAGCTCCCGGTTGCGCATCAGGACCAGCCGATGCCCCCGGTCGATCCACCAAAACATGGTCAGCCCGAACGCGAGGGCCGCCAGCACGGTCAGCAGGTCGATGATCTGGGCGCTGCGCTCCGGCCAGAACCGGTGGAACACGTGCGGACGCATCAGCTGCAGGCCGACGATGAACGCCACCGGCATGGCCACGCCCACGACCGCCAGCCGCCGCAGCCAGGTCTCGTCACCCACGCCGCGTTCGCGCCGTCCGTTCACCGGTTCGCCTCCGCCCCGCTTCACGCCGTCCGCCCCGCTTCACGCCGTCCGCCTCGCCTCAGGCCGTCCGCCCCGCTTCACGCCGTCCGCCTCGCCTCAGGCCGTCCGCCCCGCTTCACGCCGTCCGCCCCGCTTCACGCC
>JBDIAS010000120.1:0-9876 GCA_039812465.1 Austwickia sp.
ACCTGGACGACAGACCGAGTCGAGCTCTTCCTCCGACGTGCTGATTGAGCTGGCACGGCAGGGTCCAGTGAAGCTGATTTCCGCGTGCGGGAGGCGGCTGTCCGCGCAATAGATCGTCCACAGGGCGGCTTCGTGGGGGTGATCGGGTGGGGCGAGGCTTCGTACGGTCGGTTCGTCCCATCGTGGGATCGCGCTTGGGGTTGACGTCGACTCTGAGGATCCGCGCATACTGACGAGCATCGGGAGGAGGAATCCGTCATGGCTCTGATCGGCCCGTTGGACTGGGCGGTCGCCGGTGAACGCCGTGTGCCACTCGATCACCTCGTCACGCACGAAGAATGGGAACGCGACTGGGCCCTGCGCGAGGAGCGGTTCGAGATCGTGGACGGCGTCCCGCTCATGACGCCGTTCGAGCACCCGGCCAACGTCGACGCGACCTGTCGACTCGCCTTCCGGTTGCACGACGTCCTCGGCAGCGATGCGTGGAGCTACCTCCACCACGTGACGCTTCGTATCGCGGGGGAGCCATTGCTCAACTACCGCATTTCGGACTTCGCGCTGGTCCGCCGGGGGACTCCGTTCGGATTCCCCCTGCAGGTTGCTCCCGTCGAGCTCGTGGTGGAGGCATTGTCGCCGTCGACTCGCCGGGAGGACCTGGGTCGCAAGCGGCTTGACTACGCGTCGGTGGGGATTCCGAACTACCTGGTGATCGACCGGTCGGCGTCGCTTGGGCTGGTGTCGGCGGGATCGGTGTCGCCGCGGTTGATGTTGCTGACGCGGCCGGAGGGTGGGGACTACCCGGAGCCGGGCGTGGACGCGATGGGTGAGGTAGTGACGCTGCGGATCGGCGGCCACGAGGTGACGCTTCGGGCGGACGACCTGATCCGCTGACGAGCCCCGCGCGGTATCGCCGTGTGCGCCGCGTTGCGCGGTGATGCTTGTGCCGCCGCGCGGGTTTGTACCGCGGCGCGGGTTCCAGCCTCGTCGTTCGTTGGGGGCGGAGCGCCGCGGTACGGGGGAGTGGGGCGATGTGGCAAGGGGGGCCTGACCCGGCAGGGGTGTCCACAGGTGCAGGGCTCGGCGAGGATGTCCACAGGGTGCCCGCTGTGGGGTGATCGGGTGGGCCCTCCCTTCGTACCGTTGGTTCGTCCTTCGGGGTTGACGTCGACTCTGGCGGCCCGCGCATACTGACGAGCATCGGGAGGAGGAACCCGCCATGAGCCCCATCGTCCCCGCGGACGCGCTTGGTGCTGAAGCGCTGGGTGCTGAAGCGCTTGGAAATGCTGACGCGCTGGGCTTTGCTGAGCGCCGCGTCGTCCAGCTCGATCACCTCGTCACGCACGAGGAGTGGGAGCGCGACTGGTCGTTGCGCGAGGAGCGGTTTGAGGTCGTGGACGGCCTTCCGCTCATGACACCGTCCGAACACGCCGACAACGTCGATGCGATCACGCGGCTCCTGTCCCGCCTGCGCGACGTGCTGGGCGATGAGTGGAGCTATCAGCCCGGCACGTCGATCCGGATTGCGGGGGAGCCGCTGCTGACCTACCGCAACCCGGACCTCTCACTCCTTCGACCGGATGCCCCGCGCAGCACCCCTCTCGACCCTTCGCACGTCGAGCTGGTGGTGGAGGCGTTGTCGCCGTCGACACGGCGGGAGGACCTGGGACGGAAGCGGCGGGACTACGCGTCGGTGGGGATTCCGAACTATCTGGTGATCGACCGGTCGGTGCCGCCCCGGTCAGTGTCGTCCCGTTCTGTGGCGTCGGGATCTGTGGCGCCGGGATCTGTGTCGTCGGGATCTGTGCCGTCGGGATCTGTGTCGCCGCGGTTGATGTTGCTGACGGGGCCGGTGGGTGGGGACTATCCGGAGCCGGGCGTGGACGCGGTGGGTGAGGTGGTGACGCTGCGGATCGCCGGGCGCGAGGTGGTCGTGCGCGCGGAGGATCTGATCCGGTGACGTGACAGCGGACGACGCGATCCGCTGACGTGCGCGCGGGGACTTGGTTCGGTGACGTGCGGGCGATGGGCCTGACTCGCCGACGCGAATCGGTGCGGCGATCGCATTTCTGCTGGTGAGCCGCATCGGAGGGGCGATGCATCGACCGACCGGGCCCGTAGGATAGTCACGGTGGCTGCCACACCGACCGGAGAGTCGGCAGACCTCCGAAAGGAAGCGCGACATGATCACCGGTATCCGGCTCCGGAACTTCAAGTCGTTTCGTGAAGCGACTGTGCCTCTCGACCGGTTCACCGTGGTCCTTGGGGCTAATGGGGCGGGCAAGAGCAACCTCTTCGATGCGTTGAGATTCCTTAAAGCCATCGGCCAGGGCCGATCGGTCCGAGACGCGTTGGAAGGCAGAGTCGCCCCCGGACCGACGCTTGCCGTCGTGGACGGTGTGCGCGGAGGCTCGTCGTCGGCGCCGTACTTCGGCTCCGACCGACCCGGCTTCGACCTTGAGGTGGATCTCCTCGCGCATGGGCGGAGGATCACCTACTGGGTATCGGTGGACACGCGGCGCCATCGTCTCGTGGGTGAGGAGCTACGTTCCGCCGACCGGGGTGGGCCGTACATCTATTCGACGCGCCCTGAAAGCGGTCCCTTGGATCCAGAACCCGACGGGCCCGCGATCCCGGCGCGCTTCTACAAGGAACAGCGAGGCGTTAACCCAAAGCGGGACTTCTCGCCGTACGACTTTATTCTGACGCAGTTCACCGGACGCAAAGCCGAATCGAATCTCAATGAGGACGTCGCCGACGCGGTGCGTGCGGAACTGAGAGCTATCAGCCCCCTGGAACTGCGGCCGGAGGTGCTGCGCACATACTCGACCCGTGGGAACGCGATCCTGGGCGAGCACGGAGAGAACTTCGCAGGCGCGGTCGCAGATCTGCTCGAAAGGGCGGGGGAGATGACCGCGTACCGCCCCGTATCCGAGGGGGAACGCGCGACCGCGCAGGCGCGGCTAGCCGCCGTGCTGTCCTGGATCGATCAAGGTCACCCCCCGAGGCATCACCTCGATCCGCGCCGAAAGTGCCCCCACCGGAGAAGTCGTGTTTGGGGTGAAGGAATCCCCGTTTGAGCGGGTGATCCCGGCGCCATCATTGTCGGACGGCACGCTGAGATTCGCGGCCTTGGCCTTCGCCGCGATCGACCCTGGACCAGCGCAGAAAACGCTTGTCATCGAGGAGCTGGAGAACGGCGTGAATCCTTCGAGGCTTCCGCTCCTGATGCAGATGCTGGATCAGGTCACGAGCGCGGATGACACGACCCAAGTGATCGCGTCGACGCACAGTCCCGCTGTGCTCGACTCGGCCACCGACGAGATCGTGCAGGCATGTGTCGCGGTCGGCTGGGATGTCGACACTGCAAGTTCGACCGTGAGCCGGCTGGTGGACCTGCCGGGATTCACCAACGCGCTGGCCAGCGGAGGCATGACCCTTGGGGAACCCGCGGATCCGCGGCGTCGAGAGCCTTCTGCATCACCTCCCTGCACTGGCGAAGAGGTACGCGCCCCTGGGTACCTGCGTCGTCTTCGTGGCGGATCTTGACGGCCAGGACGGGCGTGCTGGCGCCGGTGATCGGCGAGCAGCCTTCGCCGACCGGCTGGCTGCGCTTCCCGCTGACGTGCGCGCGAAGACACTGGTGATCCTCGCCGTCCAGGAACTGGAGGTGTGGGCCCTCTGGGGCTCACGCGCGCAGATCCCGGACCCGTGGAGTCTGGTCAGGGCGGAGCGCGATCCCAAGGAGCGCTACTTCGAGCCCTTGCTCACCGACGGAGATCGAATGAGTCTGGGGAGGGGCCGGATACGTCTTGTGAGGCTGAACCTCGCCTCGGGCTGGCAGTCACTTCGCGACGGATGCCCCGAACTACGCGACGCCGAGGACGAGATCAAGTCCCGGTTGGGGTGAGAGAACCAGCCCGGCCGGACGTTTGTCGCCCGTGCGCGGGGTACCGCGCGGGTCGGGGTACCGCGGCGCGGGTCCCAGCCTCTTCTCACCTTGAGGGCGGAGCGCCGCGGTACGGGGCGTTTTCGTTGATGGGCGGCGCGGGTCGGTGCGGGGTTTTCGTTGAGGGGCGGCGCGGGGTTTCCGTTGAGGGGGCGGCGCCGTCGAGGTGGCGCGCGCGGAGGGTGAGGTCGGCGGAGCGTAGACGGCCCGCCGCGGGGTTGGGTTGCCCGCGACGGGCCGCTGCCGTGTAGACCGCACCAGGACGAAGGCGTTGCCGCCGATCCTCGGACGCCGGGAGCCGGCGGCTGCCTGTCTGCGAGGGTCCCAGGGAGCCTCAGGTGCGACGCAGAGTCCCACTCCCTCCAGGCGGGGTTGATCTCGTCCCCCCGCCCTTCGGTAGTGACCGTTTCGCGGAACCAGAGCCGCACCACCGGTGCACAGCTGGCCTACACGAACGAAACTAACTCTGCCACTAGGACACCCGTGTTGCTGCGCAAAGCGCCGGTGGCGATTCGTCGGATCTCGAGATATCCGGCGTTCTGGTGCCTGATCACGAGGTTCGGAGCGCGGACCGCAACAGCGAAGCCGGTCTCGCGGCGGCCGGGCCGTTTTCCCGGGAATCATCGAAGCCCCGCCCGGAAACCAGGCGGGGCCTCGACGGTCATCCCTGGCGCGTCACCGCCAGATGCCGCCCCTGGCGAGAGCGGCCCCCCCACTATACCGGACGACCGTCCTAATTGACAGTCCACTCAGCGAGAACAGTTGGCATCTCTTCCAATTCATTCACTAACATGACAGAATCTTGAACTGTAGATGGCACTATTGGGGGGCGGCCATGGTAAAGCACACGAGGGGAGATTCCCCGGGCGGGCGTGCAGACCCACTGGGTCCCGACGCAGGTGCGCCTCCGCAGGCGAATTCCTGGCTCACCTACGGACTTCTCGCGGGTGCTTTGGCCGTCGTCGCGGCCGGCTCGTTCGGCGGCCATCTGCCCTTCGGTTCTAGCAACTCGGGCGGCGACGTCGAAGCGGGCGAGCGTGTGGTGCCGCGCGACTCCCAGTCCGCGCCCGCAGTCCCGGCCCCGACCTCCGACTCCGAGCACGCCCCGCCGTCCGCGCCTGCCGCGCCCTCGCAGGAGCCGGGCGCGAGCCAGCCCGCGACGACCGACAACGCCCCGGGGCGCGCCCCCTCGCCGAGCGAGTCCGGCTCTCGGCCCTCCGTCAGCCCGGTACCCCCGGTGTCAGCGCCACAGGCCCCAGCGCCGCGGGCGCCGGTGCCACGGGTTCCTGCGCCACGGGCTCCTTCGCCGCAGCCTCCGGTACCGCACGCGAACCCCGCGCCACAGCCCGCGCCGCCGGTCGTCGTGACCCCGCCGCGCGTCATCGAACAGCCCAACCCGTCGCAGGGCCCGGTCGCCCGCCGCCTCGCGGCCGGCATCATCCCTGGCCAGGGCATGCCGCAGCAGACCGTGACACCGCTGGGCCGAGGGCTGCTGGGCGGCGACGTCCCGCGCCGCGCTACTGCGGCCAGCCTGCCCCTCGAGCAGGTGGCCACGGAGACCTCCCGCGATGGCGGTATCGCGCATCGCAGTCCAGGCTCGCCGATCGCCGAGCCCTTGATGAGCATGCCCGCGGCCACCGGGGCTCCCGCTGCTACCGGGGCTGCCCGCGGCGCGGTCGTACGCACCGCCGCGCCGGCAGTGGCGCGCACCTCGGCGCCTGCCGTCGTCCGTACTGCGGTGCCGGCGGTCAAGCACACGCAGGTGCCGGCCGTGGTGCGTACTGCGGTGCCCGCGGTCAGGCACACGCAGGTTCCCGCGGCTGAGCAGAGTCGGACGGCCGTGGTCGTCCGCGCTGAGTCACCGGCCGTAACTCCCACCCCGGTGACGTCCGTCGTATCCCCTCAGGCGAGTGCGGGCACGCGGGCGCAGACCCCGGCTGGCGCGCGCACTCACGCGACCATCAGGCGCTCAGCGGCGACGGTCGTCGTACCCCGCGTCGACGGCTCCCCGAAGCCCACGGTGACGGTCGCGCGGGGAACTTCGAGTTCACCGAGCTCATCGAGCTCGCCGTCGACCATCCCGGCGCCGGTCGCCGCGTTGCCAGAGTCTGTCCGCGTCGTCCACGTCCGCACGGCGACCACGACGGCCACAGCCTCCACCACGGCATCGGCCACGGTCAACACCGAACGCGTGATCGACATCTCACGCCGCACCGCGCGCTGATCGCTAGCGCAGCTGGCGTCAACTCGACTGACGTCGAACCCCCGTCGGCGCCCAACCTGCCGACGGCCAGCGCCGCGATGCGTCAACTCGGCCGACGACAGCTACGTGGGGCCAGCTTGCCGACGGCCAGCTACGTGGAGGTCAGCCTGCCAAGGGTCGGCGTCGTGACGCCGGGCGACGTGGAGGTCAGCCTGCCAAAGGGTCAGCGTCGTGCCGCCCAGCGCCGTGAGCGCCCAGCCTGCCAAGAGTCGGCGTCGTGAGTGCCCGGCCGGTCGACTTCCGGACTGCGGACGCACAGCCGGATCGGGCCGGAAGGGCCCTAAATGTTCCGAGCGACCTACTCGATCCTGCATCTCATCCCTTGAGATGCTCCTGACCTGGATGTTTGTCATTCTGGAGCGACCGCGAACCCGATCGAGTAGGTCGCTCGGAACATATCTCACGATCCGGACGGCTTCTCGGGAGTGGCTGTGCCCTTTTCACGGCGCAGCATCGCGTCGGCGCCCTCGGATGACGAGCATGGTCAGCCGTTCCGGGGAAGGGGGCGGCCAGCGGTCCCGGATGGCGTGCTTGGTCCCGAGTTCCGCAGTGATGGGGCACTCGGACGGGTCCGGCGAGGCGACGTTGCTGGTCAGCGGTCCTTGACGACGCGCGAGCGGCCGGCCAGGTCGTGCCAGCCGCGGTCCTTGCCGGAGCTGTCGAAGAAGATCGACAGGTACCCGAGGAAGCAGATCGAGCCGGTGATGCTCAGCACGAGCATCCGCAGCACGTACCACCAGAATCCGATCGGTTCGCCCGTCCGATCCCCGACCACCTTCAGCCCGACCGCGCGCTGCCCGATGGTGGCGCCTTTGATGCCGCCGAAGTAGCCGTAATACGCGTAGCTGAGCATCGGCAGCACCACGTAGACCATGACGGCGATGGGGGCGTAGATGCCGGGAAACTCAGACGGCGATTGGTTGTTGGCCAACCCGCCGAAGATGGTCAGCAGCACCCACGAAGGGATGGACACGATCAGCCAGTCGATGAGGTACGAGCCGAGTCGCGGCATCCGCGGGGCCGTGACCATCTGCTGCCCGAAACCGCCCTGTCCGTAGTCGGCCTGCCACTGCGGCACCTGGCCGTACTGCGGCTGCTGCCACACGTTGTCGCCCACCGCGGGGAACGCGCCGTAGCCCGGCCGGTCCTGCGGCCCGGAGCCGTCGGGGTTCTGGCCGTATTGCGGCTGACCGTAAGGAGTTTGGCCATAGGGCGGCTGCCCGAAGTCGGGTTGGCCGTCGGTGGGCTGTCCCAGCGGGGGTTGGTGCGGTGGGGGCTGCTGCGGCGCGGGCGGCTCGTACGGGGAGGAGGGGGGCGCGCCCTCGTACGGCGGAATCGGTGACGCCGGCCCACCCTGCCCGCCGGGCGGGTCGGGCAGCGGCGGCGGTTGCGAGGCTCCGTAATCCGGAGCGGTCGGGTCGTTCGGCGAGTTGCTCACGAGATCCCCCTGTGTGCGTCGGTGACACCACGGTACTGCGCGCAGATCGGCCCCTGAGCTGCCCGGTCGGTCGGTGCCGCGGGTCGATAGCCTGGGCAGGAAAAGCTCAGGGGGTTCGACCAGTGACCGACGCGCAAAACTCTGACGCGCCCGGCGGCGACGCGCGGGCCGGTGATGAACAGGCTGGCGATGAGCGCGCTGGTGATGAACAGGCGAACGACGCGCGGATGCCGAGCCAGGCCACTCGACGCCGGGTCGGGATCGTCGCGGCGGTGGCCGCCGGGGTCGTGAGCCTGTCCGCCGTCGGCCTGGGCGCGCTCGCCGGGTCCAGCGGCGGACCTCAGTGGCTCGGCGTGCGAAACCAGTCGTCAGACTCGGGGGGTTCGGGGCAAGGGGAGCGCGGCGGGCAGGGCGCCGGGGGCCCGGCCGGCCAGGATGCCCAGGGGGCGAGTGAGCCGGGAGCCGAGGGCACGGGCGGCCCGGGCGCCGGCGGCGGTGAACGACCGGGACCGCCGCCCGCCGGTCTCGGGCTGCCGAGCGATGCGGAGTTGGCCGCCGCTCGGGCCGACGTGGCCAAGCTGTCAACGCGGGCGCTCGCCGGCCAGGTGATCGTGGCGCAGTACCCGGGGACCCGCGCCGCCGAAGTCTCCTACCTCATGCGTGACATTGGCTTGGGAGGAGTGATCGTGATGGGGGACAACGTACCGTCCCCTCCCTCCTCACGGGTGAAGTCCCTGGAAGCCGCCTCGTCGGCAGCGCGTACCGCCATGTCCCGCACCGGCCGCCACTGGCCCCCGCTGGTGGCCGTGGACCAGGAAGGCGGGATCGTCACGCGAGTGCACGCGCCGCTGACGCAGTTCCCGGCGCCGATGGCGTTGGGCGCCACTGGATCTGAGGACCTGGCGCGTCGCGTAGCGCTCGCGTCGGGGCGGGAGCTGCGCTCGCTGGGGTTCACGATGGTGTTCGCGCCGACGGCCGATGTGACGGACGGCACGGATGCCGTGATCGGCACGCGGGCGCTGGGCTCGGACCCTGGCGAGGTGGGGCGGCTGGCGACGGCGATGGTGCGTGGCTACTCGGACGCGGGTCTCGTGCCCGTGGTGAAGCACTTCCCAGGCCACGGCCGACTGGGCACGGACAGCCACGCGGACCGGCCCACATTGGCGGGGGCGATCGAGGAACTGGAGGGAGATTTGGGCGGGGGCGACCTGGCGCCGTTCCGGGCCGCGATCGAGGCGGGCGCCCCCGCGGTCATGGCGGGGCACATCGTGACCAGCGGGATCGACCCCGAGGCGCCTGCCAGCCTGTCGTTCACGTTGCTCACTGAGGTGTTGCGGGACCGGTACGGCTTCCGTGGCGTGGTCGTCACCGACTCGTTGGGCATGGGAGCCATCACGCGTTATGTGTCAGCACGGGACGTCGGGGCGCGGGCGGTGGCGGCGGGCGCGGACGTCGTACTGATGCCGACCGACCCCATCGCCGCCCGCGACGGCATCGTGGCGGCGGTGAACGCAGGCACGCTGAGCCGGGAACGGCTCGAGGACGCGAGCGCCCGGATGGTGGCAGCATTGCGGGCGGGTGCGCGCAACGACGCGACGTACCGGGACTCCTCGCGCGCCACGTCCTCACCGAGCGCAACTGCCCCGGTGACATCGTCGCCGAGCTCACGCCCGCCGGGTGCCACCTCAACTACCTCGCCGGGAGCCACATCAACCACCTCGCCTTCCGGCGCCGGGTCGCCGGCCGGGGCGGTCGGGGACGAGCCGGGCGCGAACCAACCGGTTGCCGACGAGCTCGCCGGGGCGTCGATCGTGCAGGTGGGGGGTCAGTGCGGCGTGCGGTTGGTCAAGGGCGCGATCGCGGTGCGCGGCGGCACGGCGGAGGACCGCTCGGCGCTCGGGTCGGCGGCGCGCCGGGCGGGGCTGCGCGTGGTCGCGGGTTCCGGGGCGGACGTGACGTCGGTGGCGCTGGTGGGGGGCCTGGGGTGGTACGCGGGGACGGTCAACGCCGCTCAGGCCCGGTCGGTGCGCGCCGAGGTGGTGGTGGCGACGGACAACCCGGCGTACCTGGGCATGGCCCGCGCGTCCGTGGCGAAGTTGGCGACGTTCGGCCGGACGCCAGCTACGTGGGACGCGCTCGCCGCGGTGCTGGTGGGGGAGCGCCCCGCGCGCGGGAAGCTCCCGGTGCCGATCCCGGGGGCCGACCGCGGGGCGACCTGCAGGTCCTGAC
>JBDIAS010000121.1:0-9696 GCA_039812465.1 Austwickia sp.
AAACGTACGCATCACCCCAGCACCCCGGCGCCACCTCCCGCCCACGGGCGGCAAACGTACGCATCACCCCAGCACCCCGGCGCCACCTCCCGCCCACGGGCGGCAAACGTACGCATCACCCCAGCACCCGGGAGCCACCTCCCGCCCACGGGCGGCAAACGTACGCATCACCCCAGCACCCCGGCACCACCTCCCGCCCACGGGCGGAAAACGTACGTACGCCGCAGGGCCGGCCCCGGAGGTTCCGGAACCGGCCCTGTCGCTACGACGAGTGAGCGCTCATGGCGCCCCGGCGTCAGCGGCGTCGTGTCACGAGACCCACCAACCAGAGGAGGATGCAGGCGCCCAGGATCGCGGTCAGCATGCTGAAGATCAGGCCGCCTCCGGCCACGTCCACGCCGAACAGGCTGAGCAGGAAACCGCCCAGCAGACCGCCGACGATGCCGACGACGATGTTCAGGCCGATGCCCATCTGGGCGTCGGTCTTCATGATCTTGCCGGATCCGACGCATTCGTGTCCATCTTTCACGAAGTGGGCACGATGCGACATTCGACGCGCCGCCCTCGGTCGTCCGGTGATGGCGCGCGCAATGCGCGTGAACAGGGCAAACGAGCCGCGCGCTCAGGCGGGGAAACTCAATCCGAGGGCCCGTGCCCGGTCAGCCACGACCTCCGGGGGGAACTCGAGATGCTCGGCCAATTCCTCCAGGGTCAAACCGAACTCGACGCCCTCCCGCAACTCCTCGTCGTCGCTTTCGGACCACGGGCGGCCCGCGAGCACCGCGGTCCGCGGGGAGGGCGCCACCGGCGCGCCGGTGCTCACGGCCGGTCGGGGCTCCTCCCCCGGGGGCCCTGCCGCAGGGAGCCCTGTCCCAGGGAGCCCTGTCCCAGGAAGCTCTGCCGCAGAAAGCTCTGTCCCAGGCAGCACTGCCCCAGGGAGATCTGCAGGGTGCTCCACCGCCGGAGGTTCCGTATCCGCGGTTTCTGCTGCCAGGAGTTCCGCTGGTACGGGATCCTCGCCCGCGACGGCTTCGCCGGCCGCGCGCACGCCGGACGCGCCGATCGGCAGGACGGGCTCCGCGCTCGCGCCCAGGCGGGCGAGGGAGCCGAGCACCAGCGCCCGATCCGTGGTCGGCCAGAACCCCGGAATCGAGCGCTGCAGGAACCCGGCGTACCGGGCCGTCACCATCCGCGGATCGAGGAAGGCCACCACGCCCCGATCGTTGCCGCGCCGGATCAGCCGGCCCGCCCCCTGGGCCAGGCGCAGCGCCGCGTGAGTGGCCGAGACCGCCATGAACCCGTTGCCGCCCTGCCGGGCCACGGACTCGGCCCGCGCCGACATCAGCGGGTCGTCGGGGCGCGGGAAGGGGATCCGGTCGATCACGACGAGTTGGCAGGCCGACCCCGGCACGTCCACCCCCTGCCACAGGGACAGCGTCCCGAACAGGCAGGTGGCCGCCTCACGGGCGAACTCGCGCACAAGCGTAGGCGTCTGGTCCTCGCCCTGGCAGAGGACCGGGAACTCCTCCCCCAGCCGAGTCCGCATCTCGTCGGCGGCCGCCCGGGCCGCCCGCATCGAGGAGAACAGGCCCAGGGTGCGTCCCCCGGCAGCCCGGATGAGCGCCTCCAGCTCGTCCATGACCTGCGGCGGGGTGCCGTCGCGGCCCGGCGGCGGCAGCTGCGCGGCGACGTAGGCGATGCCCTGGCGCGGGTAGTCGAACGGGCTGCCGACGTCGAGCCCCCGGTAGGAGGGCGCGCCCTCGCCGCGCAGCCCGACCATCCCAGCCACCGGATCGAACGAGCCGCCGAGCGCCAACGTCGCCGAGGTGAGGATGACCGTGCGGCGACCGAACAACCCGTCCCGCAGCGGACCAGCCACGCTGAGCGGTGCCACCCGGAGCAGGGCGCCCCGCCGCGGGTCGTGGCTGACCCACACGACGTCGTGTTCTCGCCCCTCGAGGATGCGTTCGCACGCGTCGTACGTCTCCTCGACCGCCGCCTTGGCCGCCGCGCGGGAGCCGTCGCCCGGGTCGGCCCGCTCACCGGCGGCCGGCTGCAGGTCGCGCAGGGCGCTGCGCGCGGCGTCGAGGACCCCGCCCAGGGCGACGAGCAGCGACTCGGAAGGCCGCGTGATCCGCCCCTCGGGGAGGGTCTCGAGCACGCCCGCCAGCGTGTCGCCGGCGTCGGCGAGCCGTTGTGTGTCGGCGAGGCGCGCCGCCTTCTTGGCCGCCGCCGCGATCCCGCCGGGGGCGAGTTCCGAGGTCACCGTGGCGGTCACCCGGTCCATCAACTCGTGAGCCTCGTCCACGATCAGCACGTCGTGCTCCGGCAGCAGCGACGCCGACTCGAACGCGTCGATCGCCAGCAGCGCGTGGTTGGTCACGACGACGTCGGCGTCCCCGGCCCCCGCGCGGGCGACCTCCACGAAGCACTCGTCGCGCATCGGGCAGGCCTGCCCGACGCACTCGCGGGCGGACACCGACACCTGCCGCCAGGCCCGCTCCGAGACCCCGGGCACCAGGCCGTCACGGTCCCCCGACTCGGTCTCCTCCGACCAGGCGCGCAGGCGGAGCACCTCGGCTCCGAGGCGCGAGGCCCCCTCGTCGACCGCACCGACCCCCAGCAGGGCGCCCTCGTCGTCGTCGGGAAACCCGCCGGCCAGCCTGTACTTGCACAGGTAGTTGCGCCGACCCTTGATCAGCGCGGCGACGGGGCGACGGCCGAGCGCGGGCCGGATCGCCTCGGCGAGGGCGGGCATGTCTCGGTCCACGATCTGTGCCTGCAGCGCGAGCGTGGCGGTGGCGACGACCACCGGCTCGCCGGTCTCGAAGGCGTGCGCTACGGCGGGGAGGAGGTACGCGAGCGACTTGCCGGTCCCCGTACCGGCCTGCACCAGCAGGTGCTCGCCCGAGGCGATCGCGTCAGTGACCGCCCGCGTCATCTCCACCTGCCCGGCGCGCTCCACGCCGTCGATCGCGGCCACGGCCCGGGTGAGCAGGTCGAGCCGGTCGAGCCGGGGCGTCGGACCGGTCGCGCGGGAAGCAGGCACCGTCCCAGCGTAGGCGCCCCGCCCCAACGGCACCGGGGCGCTCGCCGGGGAGCCGCCACGCCCTCGTCGCGGGACCCCGGGCGGGTATCGTCGCTGTGCCGGCAGAGCAGGCGGACGCCGGATCTCACGCGGGAGGGGGCAGGCGTGACCGTCGATGCGAGCCGTGCCGCGCCCCGCGGCCTCGGCCCGCCGCTTGGCGCCGCAGGTGTGGCCCTCGCTGCGAGCGCGCTGGTGGCCCTGGTGGATCCGGGGGTGCCGGGCCGGTACCCGCTGTGCCCGTTCCTCGCGGTGACGGGGCACGCCTGCCCGTTGTGCGGCGGTCTGCGCGCGGTCCACGAGCTCACCGCACTCGATGTGCCCGCCGCGCTCTCGTACAACCTCCTGGTCCCACCGACGCTCGCCGTCGCCGCGGGGTTCTGGGCGTTCTGGATGGTCCGGGCAGCCCGTGGGCGCAGCGCAAACGTTCCCCCCACCCGCTGGCTCTATCGGATGATCCTGGTGATAGGCATCATCTTCGGCGTGGTGCGGAATCTGCCGGGCATGGAGGCCCTGCTGCCCGGCTGAGCGCTGTCACCTTTGCGCGGATGCCGCCCACGGGAGGCGGGAAATGTACCGGAATGCCCACGTGGTGGCGCGCAATTAGCGCCCGTGGGCGGCATCTGTGCGCGAAACGCCAGGTCCCGGCGTGCAATTGCCGCCCGTGGGCGGGAAATGTAAGCGAACGCCCTGATGGCGCCACGCAATTGCCGCCCGTGGGCGGGACATGCACGCGAAGACGTAGGGTTTGGGGCGCACGGGACGCCGTCCGTGACTCGGTTCCTCGGCGGTGATGCGTGTCGTCGGTGGGGACACGCCTTGCTCGACGTGGACTCAGCTGTAGACGAGTCCTCGTCGAGGAACGCGAGTCCAGGCCGGCCAAAGGCGCCTGCGCCGGCCGAAAGCGTGCGAGTGTGCCCGGTGGGTGAGATCCCAGAACCTGTTGCCGCCCACGGGCGGGACATCAAGGCGAACGCCTCCGTGGTCGCGCGCAAAAGCCGCCAACGGGCAGGACGTGTACGGGCGGCCGAACCCTCGCCGGGCCGGGTGACCACTCGTGGGTCCGGGTGAACTCTCGCTTCGGGTCGCTGCGGCCAGGGCACCGGACCCCCCTGGGGTGGGGTCGGCTCTTCCGTCCCCGGGTGGACTCTCACTACAACGGGAGCTCACCCGGCCCCAGGAGGGCCCAACCGAGGTGAGGAGGGCCCGGCCAAGCCAGGAAGAGCGCCGATCCGGGGTGTTCACCCGGCGTGAGGAGGGTCCGGCCGAGGCCAGGAGAGCCCAGCCCACCTCCGAAGAGTCCAGCCGGGGCAGACCCGCTGCCGATCCCGGCAGGCCACGCTGCCGAGGAGGGTTCCGCCCGGTAAGGGGCATCGCCGTTCAGAGCCGGAATTCCGCCAGCTCCGGCTCGAGGCGCCGCCCGACCCGGACGGACAGCCGCGTGCCGTCGGCCGTGTGCTCCTCGGCCAACACGTCGGCCTCGGTGTGCAGGCGGTGCACGAGATCACCGCGGTCGTACGGCACCAGCACGTTCATCTCGATGTCGGGCCGCGGGATTTCCTCCGCGATGCGCTCGATGAGCTCGTCGAGCCCCGCTCCGGTGCGGGCGGAGACCACCAGCGCGTCGCGCTCCCAGCGCAGCAGCGACTGCAGGACCTGCGGGTCGGCGGTGTCGGCCTTGTTGATCACGACGATCTCCCGGGGTCCGACCCGAGGGGCGTCGGCCCCGCGCGCGTCCGCCCCGCGCGCGTCGGCGTCCGCGCGATCGCGGGGGTCGGCGGACCACGCATCGCGCTCCGGGTCCGGCTCGGACTCCGAGGTGGCCAACGAGGCGCGGTCGGCGCCCTGCGCCATCACCTCACCCAGGACCGCGCGGACGGCGGCGATCTGGCCCTGCGGATCCGGGTGCGACCCGTCCACGACATGCAGCAGGACGTCGGCGTCGGCCACCTCCTCCAGCGTCGAGCGGAACGCCTCGACCAGCTGGTGCGGCAGGGAGCGGACGAAGCCGACGGTGTCGGAGATCGTGTACGGTCTCCCGTCCGGCGTCTGCGCCCGGCGCACCGTCGGATCCAGGGTGGCGAACAGCGCGTTCTCCACGAGAACGCCCGCGCCGGTCAGGCGGTTCAGCAGGGAGGACTTCCCCGCGTTCGTGTAGCCGGCCAGGACGACCGCCGGCACCTCGTTGGCCTTGCGCGAGCCGCGCTTGGTGTCCCGGGTCTGCTTCATCTCCCGGATCTGGCGGCGCAGCTTGGCCATCCGCGAGTTGATCCGCCGCCGGTCCAGCTCGATCTTGGTCTCGCCAGGTCCGCGGGAACCGATCCCCTCGCCGCCGGCGACGCGGCCGCCGGCCTGGCGGGACATCGACTCGCCCCAGCCGCGCAGGCGGGGCAGGAGGTACTGCAACTGCGCCAGCTCGACCTGCGCCTTGCCCTCACGGCTCTTGGCGTGCTGGGCGAAGATGTCCAGGATCAGGGCGGTCCGGTCGATCACCTTGACCTTGACAATGTCCTCCAGCGCGCGGCGCTGGCTCGGCGAGAGCTCGTCGTCGCAGACGACCGTGTCGGCGCCCTGTTCGAGCACCAGGTCGCGCAGCTCGGCTGCCTTGCCGGAGCCCACATAGGTCGCGGCGTCCGGGCGGGCGCGCCGCTGCAGGACACCGGCCAGCACCTGCGAGCCGGCGGTCTCGGCGAGCGCGGCGAGTTCGCGCAGCGAGTTCTCAGCCTCCTGCGCGGTGCCCTCGCCCCAGATGCCCGCGAGCACGACACGCTCTAGGCGAAGCTCCCGGTATTCGACCTCGGTGACGTCCTCCAGCTCGGTGGAGAGCCCGGCGACGCGCCGCATCGCGGCCCGCTCCTCGCGGTCGAGCTGGTCGCCGTCGTACGAGAAGTCAGGGTCCCTGAGATGCCAGTCGTCCTCGTCGGCAAGGGCGCTCGCCCGGGACCCGAAGAGGTCGACCAGCCCACTCGGCTGGGAGTCGTCGTCCCGTTCGGGTTGTTCGAGCCCGGAGTCTGCGTCGAAGCCGGAGCCTGCGTCGAGGCCGGAGCCTGCGTCGAAGGCGGAGTCGTCGCGGGCGAAAGGTCGTGTGGGTCGATTCATGGTCCGCCCAGCCTGACACCCTGCCGTTCAGGTGGCCAACCCATTTCCCGATGCCGGACACCTCACCCCGGTGCCGTGCGGTCTGCGCCCGCAGCCTTCACGGCGCGGTGGTGTCACCATGACGACTCCGGAAATCCGCGACCGTGGCCCCTTCGAGGTGTCCGGGCCACCGACACCTCCGCGGACGGCACCGGGATCAACGCGCGCCACGGGCCGGGGTGGAGTTACCGTCGGGTTCCCTACGATGGGCGCATGGCGGGCGTCGACACTCCGGGCGGCACAAGGGGCACCGGAGACCACTACTTCACGGCCCACCCGCTCGCGCCTGAGGACCGGACCACGCTGCGCGTCACCCTCGCGGGCCGCGACGTCGACGTCGTCACCGCCGCCGGGGTGTTCAGCCGAGACCGCATCGACCTCGGAACCTCCGTCCTGCTCCGGGAGGCGCCCGACCCGCCGGCGCACGGCGAGCTGCTCGACCTCGGCTGCGGGTGGGGGCCGCTCGCGCTCACGATGGGGCTCCTCGCCCCGGAAGCGACGGTCTGGGCGGTCGACGTCAACGAGCGCGCCCTCGACCTGGTCGTCACGAACGCCGCGTCGCTCGGGTTGAACCATCTGCGCGCCTGCCGCCCCGACGAGGTCCCGCCGCAGGCCCGGTTCGACGCGATCTGGTCGAACCCCCCGATCCGCGTCGGCAAGACCGCCCTGCACCGGCTCCTCCTGGACTGGCTGCCCCGGCTGGCCCCCGGCGGCGCGGCCTACCTCGTCGTCCAGCGCAACCTCGGCTCGGACTCGCTGCACACCTGGCTGGCCGGGACGCTCGAGTCGCACCTGTCGGTGGACCGCTTCGCCTCCGCCAAGGGCTTCCGGGTCCTGCGGGTCCGACGCGACGACGGAACGACCCTCCCCGCCCCCGCCTGAGCCTTGCTCCGCCACCTGCGGCGGTGCGTCGCGATCCGGCCCGTCCGCCTCTGACGGGGCGCGCGAAATACCCGTACGTTGATGTGAGCCCACCGATACCCCCCGCGAAGGAGGGCGCGCCCATGACCTTCGGAGGCGAGGCCTGGATCTACGACGCGGTCCGCACGCCGCGCGGCAGGGGCCGCCCCGGGGGGAGCCTCTATGAGGTGAAGCCCGTCGACCTCGTCGCAGGGCTCTTGAGTGCGTTGACCGACCGTCATCCCGGCCTCGACCCCGCGCGGGTGGACGACGTCGTCCTCGGCATCGTCAGCGCGACCGGCGAGCAGGGCGGGGTCCTCCCCCGGGCCGCGGTCCTCGCCGCCGGGTGGCCGCACAACGTGCCGGGCGTGCAGCTCGACCGATTCTGCGGCAGCGGTCTGGAGGCCGTCAACTCCGCGTCCGCCCGGGTTCGCGCCGGGTTCGCCGACCTGATCGTGGCCGGCGGCGTGGAGTCGATGTCCCGGGTCCCCATGGGCAGCGCCGGTGGCGCGATCATGCTGGACCCGGCGACGGCGTGGGCCGCCGACTTCGTGCCCCAGGGCGTTGCCGCCGACCTCCTGGCGACCCTGAACGGCCTCACACGTGAAGAACTGGACACCTATGCGGCAACAAGCCACGCACGGGCGTCGCAGGCGTGGGAGGCCGGTCGCTTCGCCCGCTCGATCGTCCCGGTCCGCGACCGCAACGGCCTGGTCGTGCTCGACCGCGACGAACTCGTGCAGCCGGGCACGACCCCCGAAGCGCTGGGCGCGCTCACGCCGTCCTTCGCGGACGCGGGGGCCGCGGGGTTCGATGCGCTCGCTCTGGAGCGCTACCACTGGGTCGACGAGATCCGGCACGTGCACCACGCGGGCAACTCCAGCGGGCTCGCGGACGGCGCCGCTCTCGTGCTGATCGGCAGCGAGCGCGCGGGCGCTGAGGCCAGGCTGGCCCCGCGGGCCCGGATCGTGTCGGTCGGTCTGGTCGGCACCGAGCCGACGATCATGCTCACCGGGCCGGCGCCCGCGAGCCGGCGAGCCCTCGACCGCGCTGGGCTGTCCGTCGCCGACATCGACCTCGTCGAGGTGAACGAGGCCTTCGCCGCCGTACCGCTGCACTTCATGCGTGAGACGGGTTTCTCCCCCGAAGTGACCAACGTCAACGGCGGGGCCATCGCGCTCGGTCACCCGCTCGGTGCGACCGGCGCGGCGCTCCTCAGCACGGCCCTGGAGGAGCTGGAGCTTCGCGACGGCCGGCGGGCGCTGGTCACCCTGTGCATCGGGGGCGGCATGGGGATCGCCACCGTCATCGAGCGCCCATGACGACGACACCGGGCAACACCGGAGGAGCCCGTGCAGCCCGCGCGGGTACCGCGAGTACGAGGCTAGGGACATGATCCGGTACGAGTACCAGGGTGACGTCGTCGTGCTAACCATGGACGATCCGTCCTCGGGCGCGAACACGATGAACGACGCCTACGTGACGTCCATGCGCGCCACGCTCGACCGGCTCGAGGCCGAGCGCGACGTGATCGCCGGGGTCGTGCTCATGTCGGCGAAGAAGACCTGGTTCGCGGGCGCCCACCTGAAGGACCTGCAGGCGATCACCTCCGCGGAGGCGGGCGGGTTCTTCGAGCGCGTCGAGGGGATCAAGGGCGACCTTCGCCGTCTCGAGCGGCTCGGTCGGCCGGTGGTGGCGGCGTTGAACGGCACCGCGCTCGGCGGCGGGTTCGAGATCGCGCTGGCCTGCCATCGACGGATCGCGGTGGCGGACGAGGCGGCCCGGTTCGGCCTGCCCGAGGTGACGCTCGGCCTGCTGCCGGGCGGCGGTGGGATCACCCGGCTGGTCCGCATGCTCGGGATCGTCGAGGCGCTGACGGGCTGGCTCCTGGAGGGCGCGACCCGCTCCCCCGCGGAGACGCTCGCGGGCGGCCTCATCGACGAGCTCGTCTCCTCCCGCGAAGAGTTGCTGCCCGCCGCGATCGCGTGGATCCGCTCCCACCGCGAGCACCCCGAAGCGGCGGCCACGAAGCCCTGGGACGCCCCCGGGTACCGCATGCCCGGCGGCGCCCCCACCTCGTCGGCCGTGGCCGCGATCCTGCCCGCGCTGCCGGCGCGCCTGCGCGCCCGACTCAAGGGGGCCGACCTGCCGGCGCCGCGCGCCATCCTGTGCGCCGCGGTCGAAGGGGCCGCCGTCGACGTCGCCGCGGCCGGACGCATCGAGACGCGCTATCTCACCGAGCTCGTCACAGGGCGCGTCGCCAAGGCGATGATCCAGGCCTTCTTCTTCGACCTGCAGGCCATCGGGTCGGGCGCGAACCGCCCCGCGGGCGTCGAGCGGCGCGCTGTGGGCCGGGTCGGCGTCGTCGGTGCCGGGATGATGGGGGCCGGCATCGCGTACGCGTGCGCGTCCCGCGGCGTCGACGTCGTGCTGAAGGACGTCACCCGCGAGCGCGCCGAGCACGGCCGGTCGCACTCCCAACGCGTGCTGGCGCGCCGGATCGCCGCCGGGACGCTGGACCAGGGCGCCGCCGCGCAGATCGTGGAGCGCATCACGGCCACCGAAGTGGCCAT
>JBDIAS010000122.1:0-9629 GCA_039812465.1 Austwickia sp.
TGCGCGCCATCGCGGGCAGTGGCGAGGTCTCGCCGGGCACCCTCGCCGAACCGGTCCCCGAATCGACCCGGGGCAGGGTGCTTGCCGCCCTGCGGTCGTCGGCCGAGCCGCTGACCGTTCGGGCCGTCGCCGGTGACGTCGGCCTCCACGTCAACACCGCGCGGTTTCACCTGGACGCGCTCGTCGCGCGCGGGCTCGCGACCAGCGCCACCGAGGACCGGGGCACGCCCGGGCGACCGCGACGTCTGTACGCAGCGGCCGAGCGCTCGCACTCCATGGAGGAGGGGCAGTTCAGCCATCAACTGCTCGCGCTCATCCTCAGCAGCGCGCTGCTGCGCCACGCGCCAGAACCAGAGCGCGCCGCCCACGACGGCGGCGAGGCGTGGGGCCGCTACCTCGCCCGGCGGGCGCCCGACGTCGACGTCGATCGGGTCGCTGCCACCGGCGCCCTGCTGCAGACGCTTGGCGACCTCGGTTTCGCGCCCCGCAGCGGTGCTGATCTCGAGGATGGCGACGCCGCCGTCATCGAGCTGCGGCGGTGCGCGTTCCGCGAGGTCGCGGACCAGCATCGCGCGATGGCGTGTTCGGCGCACCTGGGGCTCATGCGCGGCATCCTCGCCGAGCTCGACGCCCCGCTGGAGGTGCGCGATCTCCAGGCCGAGGTCGCCCCCGGTCTGTGCATCGCGGCGCTCGTCGATCGGACCACCGGCGACCGTCCGCCCACACCACACCGCGGTGGTCCCGGAGGTGACGGACATGTCCCAGAGTTTTGACCGTCCCGCGTCGCTCGACACGACCCAGAAGTCGGCCGCTACGCAGGAGTGGGCGGAGTGCGCGCTCAACTCTGAAGCGCTGGCCTTCGCCCACGATCTGATCCAGGCGCGGCACTACGTGATCGGCACGTCGTGGGCCGAGCACGAGCCGACGGAGGCCCAACGCCGGGCCTTCCTGGAGACGCACCCGTGGGAGGACTACGCCCTGTGGCACCTGGGGCTGACCGAAGGGGCCGCCGACAGGACGTTGGCGCGCTACGACTTCGTGGTCGGCGACTTCATGCGGCTGCACCGCAGCGCCTTGGTCGAGTGCGCGGCGCGCGCGGCCACCTACCGCGACCGGTCGATCGAGGCGGCCGCGCGTGACCTGCTCGCGCTCATCGACCACAGGTCCGGCGTCGCGGCCGGGGCGTGACCGGCAGCCCCGTCGCGGGAACCCCGGACACGCCACGGCCGGTCCCGCCCCCGGGCGTGGGAACGGAACCGGCCGTCGCGACGCGTGCGCGCGATCAGTGCCCGCGGACGACGATCGTGGGTACGCGCGACATCTGGGCGAGCCGACGGCTCGTGGAGCCCAACAGCAGGCCGGCGAACCCGCCGTGACCCCGGCTGCCGACCACGACGGCCGAGGAGGTCTTGGCCGTGGCCAGCAGCGCCTCGATCGGGCTGTCGGGGGAGACGACCTCGTTCACCTGGACGCCCTCGGCCCCGCCGAGGCGCTCCAGCGCCTCGGTGAGGTCGCGCCGGCCCTCGTCCACCAGCTCCTCCTTGGTCAGCGTGATCGCGAGAATGCTGGTCATCCGCATGTACGCGTCGACGTCGACCGCGTGGACCGCGCGCACCGCCACTCCGAGAGAGCGGGCTGCGCCGATCGCGAAGGCGGCGGCGCGCAGCGAGTCCTCGCCCGTGTCGACGCCGACCGCGATCTCGCCGAGCTTCGGAGGCTTGGCCTCGTCCGGGACGACCGCGACCGGGCCGGTCGCATAGGTCACGACGTCGTCGGACGTCGAACCGAGCAGCATCCCGGCGATCGCGCCGACACCGCGCGTGCCGACCACGACGAGGGCGGCGTCCTTGGAGGCCCCGACGAGGACGCGCGAGGCGGTGCCGGTGATGGCCTCCGCGATGATGTCGAGATCTGGGTGCTCGGTCAGAAGACGAGCGCGCTCGGAATCCAGGTGCTCTTGCGCCACCACGCGCAGGCTGTTGTCGTAATCGTCCGACGTGCGGTGGCGGGACCGCGGCGGGAACGGCCGGACGGTCCCCACGAGGGTCAGCCCGCGGCCGGTGCCCTCGGCCCACGCCGCCGCCCACTCGACGGCGGCCGACGCCATCCGCGAGCCGTCGGAACCCACGACCACCCGGCCGGCACTGTTGATCTTCGCGCTCATCTCGCTCCTTAACGACGCTGCGAATCCCCGCCGGTGATCCCGACCGAACGTTCGCTTCGGCCCAGCCTGGCGGATGCAGCACCCGTTTGAAAAGGGATACTGCTGATTTGCCGCACCCTATCCCGGGGGATTCAGTCTTCGTCGGTAGATGTGCGCTCTCCGTGCGTACCGGGACGCGGTGCCCAAGGTCGTTCCACGGCCGAGCGGAGGACGACGAGCCGGTCGCCGCGGGCGAGGTGGGACACGGCGGGCTCGTAGTAGTAGTGCAGCGTGTCGTCCCGGACCACGGCGACCACCTTGTCCGGGAGCGTGCTCGGCGGCTGCCCCACCTCCCGCATGAGGATCTCCCGCTCGGCGACTTCGATCCCCTCACCGAACGTGATCAGGTCCTCCAGCACGGTGCCGAGGTGCGCCGACACCGCCGAGCTGCCGAGCATCCGGCCCGCCGAGTCGGCGGACACGATCACGGAGTTGGCCCCGCTCTGGCGCATCAGCGGCACGTTGTCGCGGTCGCGCACCGCCGCGACGATGAAGGCGTCAGGGTTGAGGTGACGTACGGCGAGCGTCGTGAGCACGTTGGTGTCGTCGCGGTTGGTCGCGAGGATGACCTGCCGGGCGCGCTCGACGGCCGCCCGTTGCAGCACCTCCCGCCGGGTCGAGTCGCCGGCGACGACCGTGAACCCGGCGGCCAGCGCGTCCCGGCGGCCGTCATCCCCGGCGTCCACGATGACGATGCTCTCCGGGCTGCGGCCGTTGGCCAGCAACGTGTCCACCGCGCTGCGGCCCTTGATGCCGTAACCCACCACGACCACGTGGTCCTTCATGCGCTTCCTCCAACGGGCGACCTGGAGCTGGGTGCGCCCTTCGTTGGCCAGCACCTCCAGGGTGGTGCCGATCAACAGGACGAGGAACGCGATGCGCATCGGGGTGATGACGAACGCGTTGACGAACCGGGCGGACGGCGACGCCGGGGTGACGTCCCCGTAGCCGGTGGTGCTGAGGGTGACCGTCACGTAGTAGACGCAGTCCAGCAGGGTCATGCCGTCTTCGTTGCCGTCCCTGTAACCGTCACGGTCCAAGTAGACGAGCACGACGCAGATGACCAGGATCGCGACGGCGGCGCCCACGCGGACGAACAGCCGACGCCAGGGGGACAAGCGCGCCGACGGGATCGCGACGCGCACTTCGTCGTGCATGGATGGCTCGTCCTGCAGGGCTCGCAGGCCGGTCAGGGGCGTGGATTGACGCTCTGGCACGCCTGTCAGGATGCCGTGCGCCCTCCGGTCTTGAGAAGACGGGTCCGGCGTGGCGTGCTGCACAGCGCCGCGGACCGGCTTGTTCGGCGTGCCGCAGGCCGTCGCTTCAGGCGGGGCGCAGGCTGTTGACTTCGGCGTGCCGCAGGCCGTCGGCTCAGGCGGGGCTCAAGGCGGCGGCCAGGTCGGTCGCGTCGCTGGCCTCGAGGCGCCGCCGGATCGACCGCCGCAGCGGCGCGTAGTGCTCGTGCACCGCGTCGCGGTAGGCCTGCGCGTCGCCGTCCTCACAGGCCCGCAGCATGGCCGCGTGGGCGTCGACGGTGGCCGCGATGTCCTGCGGGGGCGCGTGGCCGAGCCCCGGCAGCGCCCGCATGTTGATCTCCCAAAACGCCCCGGCCAGCTCGGAGATCACCGCGTTGTCGACGTCCGCCAGGAGCCGGGCGTGGAACGCTTTGTCCTCTTCGAAGAAGCTCTGGCCCTCCTCGGCGCGGGTCCGCATGGTCTCCACGAGGCGGTGCAACTCCCGGTCGTGCCCGCCCCGGTGCAACTCGACCACCTCGTCGGCGAGCATCAGATCCAGGGCGATCCGTGTCTGGACGACGTCGACCAGGGACTTCAGCGTGCGCTCCTCGTCCAGGGACAGCCGGAAGACCATCCCGTTGACCAGCGGCGCGAGCGACATCGCGCCGACGTAGGTGCCGTGGCCGTGCCGCACCTCGACGATGTCCAGCGAGGCGAGCGTGCGGACGGCCTCTCGGACCGATGACCGGGAGACCGACAGGGCCTCGCACAGCTCCGATTCCGTGGGCATTAGGTCCCCCGGGCGCAGCGCGTGGTCGATGATGTATTGCTTGATCGACTCTGCGGTGGAACGGGCGGTTGGGCGTCGCCGCGCCGTCGCCATGGCCTCGCCTCCTGGAGATATCTCGCTGCGGGTGAAGGAGAAACGCTGCGGAACAAAAGAACAGGGTGATCCAGGCAAGTTAACCAGGACGCCGCGCGAAGTCCGAGGGCCTGCCGACCGAGACTGCGTCCGGTAGCTGTTGATGGTCACGATATCACCGATGAACATCAGACATCTGATCTATTCGCGGGCGCCCCCGCTACGGTGGCGTACACACCCGAATAACCCTGCCGGTCACCCGTACTCGCTGGTGGTGCCCGCTGAGGCCGAAAGGCGACCCGTGAACTTTCTCGAGCAACACGCCTCGCGGCGCGGTTTCCTCAAGGGCGCCGCCGCGATGGGTCTGGCCGCGGGCTGGTCCGCGTCGCTCGCCGCCTGCGCGTCGCCGGGCGAGGGGACGGGCGAGGGGACGGGGTCGCGGACCGGCGCCGGGGGAGGGAAGGACGACGGTACGATCACCGCCGCCATCTCTTACGAGCTGGGCACGAACGGGTACGACCCGATGACCACGTCGGCGGCGCTGACGGTCGCCGCGAACTGGCACACCCTCGAGGGCCTCACCGAGATCGACCCTGCCACGCGGGAGACGTACGCAGCCCTCGCGACCGCGCTGCCCGCGACGGAGGGGACCAGCGTCGAGGTGACCCTGCGCGAGGGGGCCACCTTCCACGACGGGACGCCGGTGAGCGCCGACGACGTCGTCCACTCGTTCGAGCGGGTCCAGGACCCGGCGAACATGTCGATGTACGCCCAGTTCATCACCTTCATCGAGCGCGTCACGAAGAAGGACGACCGGACCGTCACCATCGCCTTGAAGCACCCGACCGGCCTGCTGGCCTCCCGGCTCTCGGTCGTGAAGATCGTGCCCCGGGCCGCCACGGGGGACGCCAAGGCCTTCGACGCGCACCCGATCGGGTCGGGGCCCTACCGGATGACCGACAACGGCGCCGCGTCCAAGCAGGTCGTCTTCGAGCGTTTCGACGCGTACACCGGGCCGCGGCCGGCGCGCGCCGCGCACATGCGCTGGCAGATCATCGCCGACCCCGCCACGCGTACCAACGCCCTGCAGTCTGGCGGCGTGCAGGTCATCGACTCCGTGCCCTACCTGTCCATCGAGCAGCTGACCTCGGTCGCGTCGGTGGACTCGGTCCAAGGGTTCGGGCTGCTCTTCGCGATGTTCAACCATGCGGCGGGCCACCCGTTCGCCGCCAAGGAGAACCGCCAGGCCTTCCTGCGCGCCGTCGATGTGGCCAAGGTCGTCCAGACGGGTCTGCTCGGTCAGGCCACCCCCGCGACCGGCTTTCTGCAGGAGGGGCACCCCGATTACCAACGGGCGCGGACCGTCTACACCCACGACCCGGACCGGGCCCGGGAGCAGTTCGCCCGAGCTGGCCTGCGGCGGATCCGCATGCTGTGCACCGACCACGATTGGGTCCGCAAGTGCACGCCGATCGTCGCGGAGTCCGTCACGGCCGCGGGACTGGAGGTGGAGTTCGCCGAGCGGAAGTCCTCCGACCTCTACAACACCATCGACGGCAAGCCGGACGCGTACGACGTCGTGATCGCCCCCGGCGACCCCAGCGTCTTCGGCAACGATCCGGACCTGCTCATGCGGTGGTGGTACGCCGGGGACGTCTGGACCGACCGGCGGATGCACTGGAAGGGACAGGCCTCGTACGAACGGGTGCAGGCCCTGCTCGACGAGGGGCTGCGCGCGCCCGACGCCGGGCGTCGCCGCGAGATCTGGGGCGAGCTGTACGACACCCTCGCCGACGAGGTGCCGCTCTATCCGCTGCTCCACCGCAAGACCCCCACCGGCTTCGAGCGCTCCACGCTCGTGGACTTCACCCCGATCGCCCTGACCGGCCTCAGCTTCCTCGGCGTCGCCTCCACGAAGTAGCCCCCGACGTGACGAACGCGCTACGCCTGATCGGGCGCCGCCTGATGGCGCTCCCGCTGATGGTCCTCGGCGTGACGTTCCTCGTCTTCGTCGTGATGTCGTTCTCCCCGGCGGATCCGGCCCGGCTGGCCCTCGGCGAAGCCGCCTCGCCGGAGGCGCTCGCCGCCTACCGCGCCGCGCACGGCCTCGACCGACCGCTGCTCGCCCGCTACGCGGCCTTCCTGGGGGACCTGGCGCGCGGCGACCTCGGCACGACAAGCGGCAACACGCCGGTGCGGGACATGGTCGCCGCGGCCTTCCCGATCACGGCGCAGCTGACCCTCATCGGGCTGGCGGTCGCGGTGCTGTTCGCGCTGCCGCTCGGCGTGCTCGCGGCCCTGTGCCGGGACCGCTGGCCCGACCAGCTGATCCGCGTCGTCTCGATCGCGGCCCTCGCGACCCCGTCGTTCTGGCTGGCGATGCTGCTCATCCGCCTGCTCGGGCAGGTCCCGGGCGGGCTCGGCCTCTTCCCCGCCCTGGTGCTCACGTGGACCCCGCTCACGGACGACCCGCGTACGTACGCGGCCAACGTCGCCCTCCCCGCGTTCGCGCTGGGGGTGCCCGTGGCGGGCTCCCTGACCCGCGTCGTGCGCGCCTCGATGCTGGAGGAGCTGGGCCGGGACTACGTGCGCACGGCGATCGGCTCCGGCGTGCCTCGCGCCGAACTGATCGGCCGCAACGTCCTGCGCAACGCCCTGATCACGCCGATCACGGTGCTCGGCCTTCGCGTCGGCTACCTGATGGGCGGCGCGGTCATCATCGAGATCGTCTTCAACATCCAGGCGATGGGGCAGCTCATCCTCGATGGCGTGACGCGGGGCGACGTCTTCCTCGTCCAAGGGGTCACTCTCACGGTTGCGATCGCGTTCATCCTCGTGAACGTGGTCGTGGACCTTCTCTATGTCCTGGTCAACCCGCGGATCAGGAGCGTGTGATGCGGCGGGCGCTGACGGCACGGTTGACGGCGCGGTTGACGGCGCGGGGGGAGTCCCGTGCGGGGGCGCCGTTCGCGGACCTGCGCGCCCTGCCGCCCGCCGGGAGGGTGGCGGCGGGGATCCTCGTCGTCATCGCGCTCGCCGCCCTGCTCGCGCCGGTGCTCGCGGGGGACCCGCTGGCCACCGGGACGCCGGTGCAGCCCCCCGGTGGAGAGCACCCTTTCGGCACCGACGCGATCGGCCGCGACCTGTTCTCCCGGGTGGTGTGGGGCGCCCGCTCCTCCCTGACCATCGGACTGCTCGCGACCGGGGCGGCCCTGGCGGTGGCCGCGGTGCTCGGCTCGCTCGCGGCCACCTGCGGCAGGGTCACCTCCGAGGCCCTCATGCGCCTTCTCGACGTCGTCATGAGCTTCCCCGGCATCGCCCTGGCGGCGGTGTTCGTCGCGGTGTTCGGCAACGCGCTGCCGGTGCTCGTACTCGCGATCGCCTTCCTGTACGTGCCCCAGCTGTCGCGCGTCGTGCGCGCGGGCGTGTTGGAGCAGTTCGGCGAGGACTACGTGAGCGCCAGCCGGGTGATGGGCGCGCGGACCTCGCGGATCCTGATCAAGCACGTCGCCCGCAACGCCGCGGCGCCGATCGTCGTGTTCGCGACGGTGCTGGTGGCCGACGCGATCGTCTTCGAGGCGTCGCTGTCGTTCATCAGCGCGGGGGTCGAGCCGCCGCATCCCAGCTGGGGCAACATCCTGTCCGACGGCAAACAACTACTGCTGTCGGGTTACTGGTGGCCCACGTTCTTCCCCGGCGTGCTCATCCTGATCACCGTGCTGTCCCTCAACGTCCTGGCCGAGGGCCTCACCGACGCCCTGGCCTACCCGGACGGTCGAGGGCCGGCGGACGGCGAGCGCGCGGGGGAAGCTCGTACGGTATCCGCCGTCGCAGTTCCCGACGCGGGGCCGACTCTCGGGGCGGGCGGAGCTCGTACGGAATCGGCCGTCGCAACTTCCGACGCGGGGCCGACCTTCGGGGTGGGCGACCGCGAGGCCGCGGACGCTGCGCTGGCTCGCCCCCTGGCGTTGCTGGCGCAGCGCGAACGGGAGCGCACGGACCGGCGGGTCTACGCCGGGGACAGCGCGCCGCTGCTGTCGGTGCAGGGCCTCTCGATCGCGTTCCCGGCGGTCCACGGCGAGGTGCCGATCCTCGACGACGTGTCGTTCGAGGTCCGCCCGGGCGAGACGATGGGTCTGGTCGGGGAGTCCGGGTGCGGGAAATCGATCACCGCGCTGGCGGTGATGGGGCTGCTGCCGGCGACCGCACGGGTCAGCGGGCGGATCGATTTCGACGGCCGGGACCTGCTGGCGATGGGGCCCGCCGATCTGGCCGCCCTGCGCGGGCACGAGATGGCGATGGTCTATCAGGACGCGCTGAGCGCGCTGAACCCGTCGATGCGAATCCGAAGCCAGCTCGGCCAACTCCTCCGGCAGGGCGGCACGCGCGGCGCCACCGAGCTGCTGGAGATGGTCGGGCTGGACCCGGCGCGGACCCTCGCCTCCTACCCGCACGAGCTGTCCGGCGGGCAACGGCAGCGGGTGCTCCTGGCGATGGCGCTCACCCGCGACCCGCGGCTGATCCTCGCGGACGAGCCCACGACCGCGCTCGACGTGACCGTGCAGCGGCAGGTGGTCGACCTCCTCGACGACCTGAGCGAGCGGCTGGGCTTCGCGATCGTGTTCGTCAGCCACGACCTGGCGCTGGTGGCGCAGCTCGCCATGCGGATCACGGTGATGTACGCGGGGCAGGTGGTCGAGCAGGGCCCGACCGGGTCGCTGCTCGCCGACCCCCGCCACGAGTACACGCGGGGCCTGCTCGGCGCGGTCGCCTTGATCGAGGCGGGAGCCTCCCGCGCGTACCAGGTGCCCGGCGCGGTGCCCTCGCCGAGGGATTACGCGCGCGGCGACCGGTTCGCCCCGCGGTCCTCGTACACGGACGTGGGCCTCCACGAGCGACCGACGCTGCGGTCCGTCGACCCCGGAGGCGAGCACCGGTACGCCTCCACCGACTCCCTCGAGGCGGCGCGCGCGGTCCGTTTGGCGGGCGGGACGGGCGGCGCTGGCGGGGACCGGGGTGCGGCCGAAGCTGGTGGGGATCGGGGCGCGGGCGGGACGGGCGGCGCTGGCGGGGACCGGGGTGCGGCCGGCGCTGGCGGGGACGACGACGCCGGGCGGGAGCCAGCGTCATGAGCGCGCCCAGCGCACCGGTGATCGAGCTGCGCGGGGTGCACGTCGCGCACGCGGTTCGCACGGGGCGGCTCTTCCGCCCCGACCGGGTGCATGCCCTGCGTGGCGTCGACGTCGCGGTGCGCCGCGGCGAGACCGTCGGCGTGGTCGGCGAATCCGGCTGCGGCAAGTCCACCCTCGCGCACGTCCTGGTGGGTCTG
>JBDIAS010000123.1:0-9534 GCA_039812465.1 Austwickia sp.
ACAGAGGCGACCGGAGCGACGGGCGCCTCATGGGCGTCGGCCGCCGGCACCGACAACTCCCCCGTCGCGGCGGCCCGGCTGGTGGTCACCCGCGACTGGTGCGGTGTCGGCAACCTCACAGTCTCCCCGGGGCACCGCGGCGCCGGGTGGGGCCGCGCCGCCCTAGCGGAGGCGCTGGCTGAGGGCCGTCGGTCGGGTGCGCGGTTCGCCTACCTGCAGGTTCGCGAGGACAACGAGGCCGCGCGAGGGCTCTACGCCGCCGCCGGCTTCACGCCCCACCACGCGTACGCGTACCGCAACCCGGCCTGACGCACGCCGCCCCGCACTCCCCGCGCGCAAACGAACACGCGCGCCCCTCTTGCCTGATGAATACCCCTGGGGGTATCTTGAAGCGGTCCCTCACCCCGACGTCCCGTCAAGGAGTCCCCATGTGCCGTGCAGTCTCCTGCCCGAAGTGCGGCAAGACCACCTGGGCCGGGTGCGGCCAGCACGTCGACCAGGTCCTCGCCAGCGTCCCCGTGAACCGCCGCTGCACCTGCAACCCGACCACCACCGCGGCAGCCGCCGCAGCGTCCACCCCGAAAGCGTCCGGCGGAATCTTCGGGCGCCTCCTGGGCCGATGAAGGTCGTCATCGTCGGAGGCGTCGCCGGTGGGATGTCCGCCGCGACCCGTCTGCGGCGCCTCGACGAACACGCGGAGATCGTCGTCTTCGAGCGCGGGGAGTACGTGTCGTTCGCGAACTGCGGGCTGCCCTATTACGTCGGCGGCGTGATCACCGACCGAAACGCGCTCCTGCTGCAGACCCCCGAGTCGCTGGCCGCCCGCTTCGCCATCGACGTGCGCACCTGCCACGAGGTCACGGCCATCGACCGCGAAGCGCGTGAGGTGCGGGTCCGCGACCTGCGCACCGGAGAGCTCCTGCGGGAGGCCTACGACGCGCTGGTGCTCTCCCCTGGCGCGGCGCCCTTCGTCCCTGACTTCCCGGGCGCGGACCGCGCCCTGCCGCTGCGCAACGTGGCGGACGTCGACCGGATGGCGGCCGCCGTCGCGGGAGCGACCACCGGCGCCCCGCCCCGGACGGCCGTGGTCCTCGGCGCGGGTTTCATCGGCCTGGAGATGGCCGAGAACCTCGTCCATCGCGGTCTGCAGGTCGCCGTCGTCGAGCTCGCCGACCAGGTCCTCGCCCCGCTCGACCCGGAGATGGCCGCCATCGTCGCGGCGCGACTCGCCGAGCGCAGGGTCACCGTGGTCACGGGCGCCCAGGTCACCTCGTACGACGGCGCGGTGGCGATCCTCTCCGACGGCTCCACCTTGCCCGCGGACCTGATGGTCGCCGCCATCGGCGTGCGCGCCGAGGGTGGGCTGGCCGCCGACGCCGGACTGGAGGTCAACGATCGCGGAGGGATCGTGGTCGATGACGCGCAGCGCACGTCCGACCCGCGCATCTTCGCGGTCGGCGACGCGGCGCAGAAGCGGGACGCGATCGACGGCGGGCCCGCGATGGTGCCGCTGGCGCAGACCGCGAACCGGCACGGCCGCCTGGTCGCGGACGTCATCACCGGCCGCGACACCAGCGCCGCGCCCGTGCTCGGCACCGCGATCGTCGGGGTGTTCGGGCTGCAGGTCGCGTCCACCGGCTGGAACGAGAAGCGGCTGCGGGCCGCGGGCCGGTCGATCCGGGTGATCCACACGCACCCGGGCGACCACGCCGGGTACTACCCGGGCTCCTCCCAGATGAGCCTGAAGCTGCTGGTCGACGCCGACACTGACGCGATCCTGGGCGCCCAGGGCGTCGGCCCGGCCGGCGTCGACAAGCGGATCGACGTGATCGCGACCGCGATGCGCGGCGGCTTGACCGGCAGCGATCTGGCGGATCTGGAGCTGGTGTACGCTCCGCAGTTCGGCTCGGCCAAGGACCCCGTCAACTTGCTCGGGATGATCGCCGACAACCTGGCGACCGGCCAGGCCGCGACGATCCAGTGGCACGAGCTCGACGCGGCGATGGCCGCCGGGGCGCACCTGATCGACGTGCGCACGGGAGGTGAGTTCGCGGCCGGGGCGATTCCGGGCGCGCTCAACATCCCGGTCGACGAGCTGCGCGACCGGCTGGATGAGCTTCCGGAGGGGGAGCTCATCGTGCACTGCCGGGTCGGGCTGCGCGGGCACGTGGCCGCGCGGTTGCTGACCCAGCACGGCCGCACGGTGCGCAACCTCGACGGCGGCTACCTGACCTGGTCCGCCGGACACGGCGCAGCCTGAGGAGTCGGCCCAGACGATACGGGCTGACGACGAAGCGCGCAGCGAAGGGGCCGGCGAGCGCAGCGAGGCGGGCCCGCGGCGGAGCGTGAGGAGTCGGCCCAGACGATACGGGCTGACGACGAAGCGCGAAGCGAAGGGCATGGCGAGCCACGGGCTGACGACGAAGCGCGCAGCGAAGGGGCCGGCGAGCGCAGCGAGGCGGGCCCGCGGCGGAGCGTGAGGAGTCGGCCCAGACGATACGGGCTGACGACGAAGCGCGCAGCGAAGGGCACGGCGAGCGCAGCGAGCCGTGGCCGCGGCGGAGCGCGAGGAGTCGGCCCAGACGATACGGGTTGACGACGAAGCGCGCAGCGAAGGGGCCGGCGAGCGCAGCGAGCCGTGGCCGCGGCGGAGCGCGAGGAGTCAGCCCCAAGGGATACTGACCGGGTGAAGGTCGTCAACCACCACGTCGGCTGCTGCGGGTTCTCCCCGGTGCGCCCGGACGGTACGGAGTGGCCGCACGTCCTCGGGCTGCCCGCGGGCGCGTCTGTCCACGCCGACTCGCCGGAGGAGATCCTCGGGGAGCTGATCGAGGGGTACGAGGATCTCGACGCCGCCGCCCGCTGCGAGGCGCGGATCGAGCACGCCGTGCGCGTGGCCGTCGAGCACCAGGAGCTGCGGATCGCTCAGGCGGCCCGCGAGGGGCTGATCAGCGCGGATGACCCGCAGGACGCGGCGCTTGTCGGGATCCTGCGGTCCGCGGCCGGCCGGCCCCTCCGGCTGTCCCGGCCTGGGGACGATGAGGGGTCGCCCGCCCCGGCCTGGGAGGGGGCCATCACTCTGGTCTGCCTCACGACGTCGTACGCGCCCCATACCGACGTACCCGCGCCCACCGGACGGGTCGACTGGATCGACCCGACGGGCGAGCAGCGGTACCTGATCAGCCTGCGCCGAGTCGGAGCGGCGGACTACTGGTGCGCGGGCTGGGACGCCGAGCCGCTCCCGCCCCCGTGACCGGCGGGCGGCCCCCTGCGGGACAGGTCACCCCCGCGGGACAATCACCCCGCGGGACAATCACCCCGCGGGACAATCACCCTGCGGGACGGCCACCTGCGGGCCGGTCGGCTCAGAGGCGCCACTCCGCCGTCGGGGAGTACGACACCGCGACCGGCTCCTGGCCCTCCGGGATCTCGAACAGCACCCAGCCCGTCGCCGAGGAGCCGGCGGCGACCAGCGGGGCCGCGTCCAGGGCGGGCCCGTTGCCGGCCATGAAGTACGAGGGCCGGTGCGCGACGCCGTCGGCGGTGATGAGCCGACACAGTTGCGAGCTGGGGGGTTGGGCGTAACTGGCCGGGCCCGGCGCGCGCACCGTGTAGGAGACGGCGAAGAACCGATGGCCCGGGGTCGGCAGCAACGTGGCCGGGACCGCCGAGGCGTCCTTGTCCAGCGCCGTGGCCGTGACGTCGACGGCGACCCGGTCCTTCTTCGTGATCAGCTGGACGGTCTCGCCCAGCGCTGCGGACCGCGGGGGACGCGACCAGCCCGGATCCGTACCCGGAACGAGGGGCGCCCCCGGGGGCGCCGACACGGTCGGAGCCCGATCGGTCGGCCCCGACGTCGGCCCCGCGGTCGTTCCCGTGGCGGGCGTCCCAGCAGCGGGCGTCCCAGCGGCGGTCGTCCCAGCGGCGGTCGTGCCGGTCGACGTGGGATCCGCGGCGGGTGTCCCCGTGGGGGCCGGGCCCAACGTGGCCCCGCCGCCGGTGACCGGCGGAGAGGCTACCGCGGGCGCCTCGTCGCCGCTGGAGCCACCGACCAGCCCCACCGCGGTGATCAGGCCCAGCACGAGCGCCACGCCGCTGGCGGCAAGCCCGCCCAGCGCCCAGGACGACGGCGGCGGCGCCTCCGCGGGTCGGTCCCCGCCGCCGGGGATCAGATCGCCGCAGGCGGAGAAGGAGCGGGCGCGAAGACCGTACGCGCCGAGGGCGAGCCCGACCACCGCGGCGACCACCGCGAACCATCCGACCGGTCGCCACAGGGAGACGATCGCGAGCACGAGCGCCAGGGTCGCGACGGCGAGCACCTCCGCCCCTTGAAACCGACGCGAGGCGGCCGTGTCCTGCTCCCGCTCGTCCATGGCGTCTTGCCCTCCCTCGTCCCCCGCGGCTCGCCGGCGACCGGCCGCGTTCTGCGACGCGGGCGGCGCCGGCCGCTTGGCAGCATATCGGGGCGGGCGTCCTGGGGGGACTCCAGACTCGCGCACCCGCAAGGGATCTGGCGGGCCACTCGACGAACGATCGGAGGTCAGCGCCGGCGACGCAGCAGCACCGCCGCGATGACGGCGAAGACCGCCACGAACACGCCCGTGTAGGCGAGGAAGGCGAGCACGAGCGCGAGCGACATCGTCCGATGCTAGGGGGCTCCCCGTGTCCGCGCCGTCGCGGGATCGTCTCGGGCCGTGTGGTCTAACCTCGCAGGGTGAGCCCCGACGCGCCGAGCCGAGCGGGAGGCGCCGAGATCGTCGCCACCCCGATGGACGGCGAACTGCGCGCGTGGATCGAGGCCGCGGCCGGCACCCAGGCGCTGGCGGCCACGCTCGGGGTGGCCCGGCTGCGGGTCGTGAGCAAGTCCCGCGCCCGCGACGGCGCGGGTGGGCCCGAGGTCGCCGAGGTCTCCGAGCATGATCTCGGCGGCCACCTCCGAGCACGCCTCTACCGTCCCGCGGCGGCGCTGCGTCCCGTGGTCGTATACCTGCACGGGGGTGGGTTCGTGCTGGGGGATCTCGACACCCACGACCGGCTCGCGCGCAGGATCGCGCGGTACGGCGACGTCGCGGTCCTGTCCGTGGACTACCGCCGCGCGCCCGAGCACGTCGCGCCGGCGGCGATCGAGGACGCCGTCAGCGCGGTCCGCTGGGCGCAGGCGATGCTCGGCCTCCTCGGCGGCGACGAACGCACCGGCGTGGGGCTCGCCGGGGACACCTCCGGTGGGCTGTTGGCGATCTGCGCCGCGCGGCGCCTGCGCGACGAGTCCCGGGCGGGGGGCGGAGAGCCCGCCACGTCCCTCCTGCTCCTCACCCCGCAGACCGACCTGACCCTGACCGCTCCCAGCGTGGCCGAGAAGGGTCACGGCTGGGGGATGGAGCGCCCCGATCTGGAGTGGTACGCGCAACAGTGGGTGCCGCGCCGGCAGGACCGCATGGACCCGGACGTCAGCCCGAGCTACGCCGCCCTCGACGGCCTGCCGCCGACGTTCCTCGTCACGGCCGAGCACGATCCGCTGCGCGACGACGGGCTCTGGTTGGGGGACCGGCTGCGCGCGACCGGCGCCGCCGTCGAGCACCTGCACTTCCGGCACCTGGTACACGACTTCTTCGCCCTGGACGAGCAGTCCCCCGCGTGCCAGCGGGCCGGTGACGACGCGCTGCGGCGCTACGGGTCGTTCCTTCGGTACCGCCTCGGCGTCCTGGACTGAACACGCCCCAGGCGTCCTGGACTGAACACGCCCCAGGCGTCCTGGACTGAACACGCCCCAGGCGTCCTGGACTGAACACGCACTGGGCGTTCTGGACTGAACACCCGCCCGCCGGGGCGCCAGCCGGTGCGCCCGCCAGGCGCCCGCGGCTCACCGCAGGCCGGTGAGCTTCTCGCAGGTACGCCATAGCCGGGCCGCTAGCTCCCGGTCGTGCGAGAGCGCGCTGGAACCCACCGGACGCGGGTCACCGGTCAGCTCGCCCGGACCGCCGGGGCCGATGTAGGACCCTCCCGGCAGGTCGGGCACCGTGGCCGCGTACAGGACCGGCAGCGCGGCGCGGTCGGGAGGCTGCGAGAGGACCGGGAACCGGGAGCTGAGCCGGACCACGCTGCTGGCGAGGCGATCCCGGACACGCTCGTGCTCCCGCCCAAACAAGCGCGTCCCCACGAAACCCGGGTGGACGGCCATGGACCGCAGGTGCGATCCCGACCCCGTGAACCGCCGTTGCAGCTCGTAGGCGAGCATCAGCTCGGCCAGTTTGCTCGCGCCGTAGGCCCGCCACATCGAGTAGCGGCGGCGCTGCCAGTCCAGGTCGTCGAGGTCCAGGCCGCCCATGCGGTGCGACCCGGACGAGAGCCAGACCACCCGGTCGGTGAGGTTGTGCTGGCGTAGCAGCAGCTGGGTCAGGAGGAAGTGGCCGAGCACGTGGGTGGCGAACTGCGTCTCGTGGCCGGAGGGCGTGCGCTCCAGCGTCGGCCGCAGCACCCCCGCGTTGTTGACGAGGGTCTCGATCCGCCAGTCCGAGAGCTCTTGGGCGAAGGAACGCACCGAGTCGAAGTCCGCGAGATCCAGGTGGCGGACCTCGGTGTTCGGTGCCATGCGCCCCCGTACCTCGCGGGCCCGGTCCAGGTCGCGGCAAGCCATCACGGTGTACGCGCCCCGCTCCGCGAGCTCCCTGGCCACGACGAGCCCGATCCCCGAGGTGGCTCCGGTGACGACGAACACCCGCCCGGTGAGATCCGGCATTTCGGACAGGTTCCACGCGCTCATGGGGCTAGTGTGCACGCCCGCCGGGTGAGACGCCCATCACGTTCAGCAAGCGTTGTTAACACGTAGGTAACATGTCGCTACCGGCGAACCACCGACTCCAGAGCCCCCGGGACCGACGCCAGCGCACCCGGGGCCACGGTGAAGGAGGAGCACGACGTCATGCGCGGGGGCGAGATGAACGAGCGCGCGGCAGACCGTACGGGACGCGGGGCCGAACGCGCGGCAGACCGTACGGGATCCGGGGCTGAGCGCCCCGACCGCGTGCTGCCGCTTCCCCGCCTTGCCCCCGAGCTCGACGCCGCCGCCGACGCCCTCGACGACGCGCTGGGCCGCTGCGGCGCCCTGCACGAGAGCTTCATCCGGCACGCGACCGCCGACCCTGGCACGCACCGGCGCGACGTCATCCTCGGCGACGAGCTGCGCCACCGCCGGATCCAGGTGATGCTCCAGGCCGCCGGGGGGCTCGCCGAGGCCCTCCGGGAGGACGCCGCGCAGGCGCACGCCCGGTTCCCGCAGGTCGACACGAGCGGCACCCGCCTGCCGCCGGAGCCCCCGAGCGACGATCCGTACGCCGTCGCGCTCTGGTGGGACGACCTCGACGAGCCCGACCGCGAGCTGGTGGCGCACCGGCTGGGCAACTGGTGCGGGCGCACCGACGGCCTGCCCGCCGACGTCCGCCACCGCGCTAACGTCGCCCAGCTCGCCGAGGAGATCCACGCCCGAGCCAGCAGCATCGCCGACGAGATCGCGGCGGCCGAAGGGCCGGATGAGTCGGCCAAGACCGCCCCGCCGGACGCCGGGGGTACCGGGGACGTTGGGGACGCCAGAGACTTCGGGGACACCAGAGACTTCGGGGACGCCGGGGATGCCGGGGATCCCGGAGGCGCCAAGGACGCTGGAGATGCCGCCGCCGCTGCCGGAAGCGACCCTGCCGGGAGCCTCGGGGACGCCGCCACCCCCGAGGCCGACCCCCGCGACGACGCCGAGGAGCAGGCCCGCGCCGACCTGCGCGGGCTGCTCAAGCTGCGCGCGCTGCTCTCCCCGCCGGGGACTGGCCTCGGTGTGCCCGACTCGGTCGTGCCCGCTGAGTCCCTCGCCGAGCTCGGCGACGTGACCACGCCCCTGGACCTGCGCGGGCTCTACCTCCTCGACGCGGGCGCGTTCCCGCTGAAAGCCGCGTTCGTGCTGGGTGACCTGAGCCTCGCGCACACGGTGATCCTCCACGTCCCCGGGACAACGACCACCGTGGACCTCAGGCTCTACCGGGAAGCCACCTGGATGTCGGCTCTGCGCGACGAGGCCGGGCGGATCCTCGGCGAGGAGCGCGGGGGGACGGACGCGGTGGCGGTGGTCGACTGGATCGGGTACCAGGCCCCGTACGACGTGGCGAGCCGGCGGGCGCTCGGCGAGAGCGGGCTGCGCTGGCTGGTGCCCGGCGAGGCCGTCAACGACCGGTACGCGCGGGAGGCCGCCCCGTCGCTGATCCGGTTCGCGCGCGGGCTGCGGGCCGTGGTGGGACCGCAGGTACGGCTGGTGGCGTCGGGACACAGCTACGGCGCATCCGTACTCGGGCTGGCGCTGCGGGAGACCAGCGTGTTCGACGCGTGCATGGTGGCCGGCTGCCCGGGGTTGTTCACGGACGACGTCAGCAAGCTGCAGATCCCGCCGGGGCAGATGTACGCGTCCGTGGCCACCGGCGACGTCGTGGCGCGACTCGGCATCTTCGGCCCGGACGTGGCGAAGCTGCCCGGAGCCCAGCTGGTCGCGCCGGTCCCGCACCTGGCGACCTACCCGGACGGGGGGCGCTCCTGGACGAAGCTGAACATGGGCCACGAGTCGTACTACGAGCGCGGTTCCTCGCTGCTGCACGACCTCGCGTCGATCGCGGTCGGGCAGCAGGTGCGCCAGCGCTGGCCCGCCTGGGCAACCTGATCTGCGCTGCCCCGCCCGTGGGCACCTCACCTGCGCGCCGACCGCCCATTGGCGAGAAACGTACGCGATCCCGCAGGAAGCGGTGGCCACTTGCCGCCCGTGGGCGGGAAATGTACGGGCGGTCGCCGAGTTAGCGTCAGCCGGGGGTCGAGACGTCTAATGCGCCCCGCTGCGCCATCCCGCCTACGTCCTGCCTGGGCGTGCGCACTTACCCCGACGATGGCGCTACGAACCCACTGGCCTGGTGAGCTCTCGTCGCTCCGGGCGGACTCTTCCGAGACCAGGTGAACTCTCGTCACCGCGGGTGGGCACCCCCCAGCGGAGCCGGGTTCGGTGGCGGCGGGCTCTCATCGCCCCGGGTGAGCTCTCCCGGGCCCGCGTGAACTCTCGTCCTGGCGAGGGTTCACCCCCACCCAGAGGGGTTCACCCGCACCGCCAGGAGCTCAGTACGGGCAATCACCGGGCCGGTCGCTGGTGTTCACCCCGATTGCGGAGAGTTCACCCCACGCCGGGAGAGTCCGCTGCGCCCACACGCCGACAACCAGAGCCTCCAGCTCGCGCCCATGGGCGAGAAACGTACGCGTTCCCGCAGGTCGACCGCGCCAGATCCTGCCCGCGGGCGGGAAGCGTACGCGGGGTGCTGGTGAGCCGGGCAACTTGCCGCCCATGGGCGGGAAACGTACGCATTCCCGCAGGTCGACCGCACCAGATCCTGCCCGCGGGCGAGAAACGTACGCGGGGCGCTGGTGAGCCGGGCAACTTGCCGCCCATGGGCGAGAAAGGTACGCATTCCCGCAGGTCGACCGCGCCAGATCCTGCCCGCGGGCGGGAAATGTACGCGA
>JBDIAS010000124.1:0-9484 GCA_039812465.1 Austwickia sp.
GCGTTCTTCTCGAAGAACGAGTCGTCCCCGGTCCCGTGCGGCCAGCGCACCCGCGTCACCGGCCGGTCGGCGAGCTGCGCCAACAACGCGGGGGCGACGGCCGCCAGGTAGGCCAGGACTTCGGCCTTCGTGGTGCCGGTCGCCGGATAGAGCACCTTGTCGAGGCTGGACAGCGTGAGCGTCCGATCCTCGACCGACACCCGGACCCGCGCCGGCTCGCTCACCGACGCGGCCGGGGCCTCACAGGCCCCACCAGCCGGACTCGGTGTCCCACTCCTCCAGGAGCTCCTCCGGGTTCAGGTCCGGCCGCATTCGCAGGTAGCTCGGCTGCCGCAGCTTCCCGGCTCCGGAGATGCCCGCCATCCCCAGGGAGCGCACGTCGACCACCATCTCCGGCTCCACCCACGTCACGCCGTCGGTGTCGACCCCGGACATGCCGTGCGTGAACGGGCTGGTCTCGCGGCGCCGAGGGCGCAACTCGGCCATCAGGTCGACCTGGCTGCGCTCGGCGAGGCCGCTGCCGACCCGGCCCACGTACATCAGCCCATCCGGCGTCGGGCGCCCCACCAGCAGCGACCCGATCCGGCTCGTAGAGCCGGTCTCGGACCTCCAGCCCCCGACGACGCAGGACAGCTGCGGCCGGTGCGGCGCCTTCAGCCAGTTCTGGCTGCGCCGCCCGGGCAGGTACGTCGAGTCCCGCCGCTTGCTGATCGTCCCCTCCAGGCCCTGCTCCCGGGTCGCTTCGAAGAGGGCCTCGCCGTCGGCGTGGACGCCGGGGACTGTCCAGAGGGGGCCGTGCAGGTCGAGGCGCTCGAGGAGTTCTCGACGCTTGCGCCAGGGCAGGACCGTGAGATCCGTACCGTTCAAGCGCAGCAGGTCGAAGATCAGGTACGTCACCGGCTGGACCTGCGCCAGGGCCAGCGCCGTGGCGCGATCCTTGACGGGGATCCGCTCGGCGAGGGAGGCGAACGACGGCACCCCGCGGTGCATGGCGCACAATTCCCCGTCGAGCAGGACGTCCTCGTATTTCTCGCCGAGCCGCGCGAGCTCCGGGAAGCGGTCGGTCGCGTCGGAGCCACTGCGCGTGGAGAGCCGGACGCGGCCGTCCCGCAGGTCGGCGAGGGCGCGCATGCCGTCCCACTTCACCTCGTGGACCCACTCGGGGCCATCCGGTGGCCTGGTCGCCCTGACGGCCAGCATCGGCAGCATGGGCCCATCATTCACGAAGGGACCGTGCCGCGCCTCGTCCTCGGGGCGGCGTGCGCCCGAAGCGTCGCGGGGGTGCGCCGGACGGGAGCCGTGCCACGATGGGCGGGTGCGCGCGATGTGGAAGGGGGCCGTTTCGTTCGGCCTGGTGACCGTGCCGGTCCGGATGTACTCGGCGACCGAGAGCCACGACCTGCAGTTCCGTCAGGTCCGGGCCAGCGACGGGTCCCGCGTCCGCTACCGGAGGGTCGCGGAGGCCGACGGCGAAGAGGTCGCCTACGCGGACATCGCCAAGGGGTACGAGACGCCGGACGGGCGCATGGTCGTCCTGACCGATTCGGACCTGGCCTCCCTCCCGAACCGCTCGAGCAAGGAGATCTCGGTCGAGAAGTTCGTGCCCGCCGACCAGATCGACCCGATCTGGCTGGACCGCTCCTATTACCTGGAGCCCGAGAAGCAGGCGGCCAAGCAGTACGCGCTCCTGCTGCAGGCGTTGCGGGACACCGACCGCGTGGCCGTGGCGACGGTCAGCGTGCGGCAGCGGATGACCATGGCGGTGCTGCGGGCCCGCGGGGAGGTGATCGTGCTGCAGACGCTGCTGTGGCCGGACGAGATCCGCGCGGCGGACTTCGACGTCCTGACCGACGTGCCGGAGCCGACGAAGCGCGAGGTGGCGATGGCGGACCTGCTCGTCGAATCGCTCGCGGACGATTTCGATCCGGACGACTACGAGGACGATTACGTCAAGGCCGTCGAGGAGCTGGTCGCGGCGAAGGTCGCTGGCGGCGAGGTGGCCGAGCCGGCTGAGCCCGAGGACACCTCCGGCCAGGTGATCGACCTGCTCGCGGCGCTGCAGGCCTCAGTGGAGCGGGCCAAGGCCGCCCGCGGCCAGGCGGCGGCCGCTGACGGGAAGGGCCGGCACGGCGCCGAGTCCGACGGCGCCGCATCCGACGACACCGGTCACGTTGAGGCCGGTCAGGATGAGGCTGCGCCGGAGGAGGCCGCGGCACCGAAGGAGGCCGCCTCCCCGCGGGCGGCGGCCAAGAAGGCGGCCGCGAAGAAGGCGGCCGCGTCGAGAGCCGCACCCTCGAAGGGCGCCACGTCGAAGGACGCCGCCGCCTCGAAGACCGCGTCGTCGAAGGGTTCCGCGGCGCGGGCCGCGGGCACGAAGGACGAGGAGGAGGACGCGGCTCCGCCGCGGCGGGCCGCGCAGTGAGCCGGGCCCCTGTTTGGAGCCCGCGGCTGCGTCCCGACGGGTTCCTGCTGGCGATCCTCCTGGCGGTCGGGATTGCCACCCTGCTGCCGGCCACGGGCCGGGCGGCCGAGGGCATGGACTGGGTCATCCGGGTGCTGATCGCGGTGCTCTTCTTCATGTACGGGGGGCGGCTGGCGCCGTCCGAGGCCCGCTCCGGGCTCGCGCACTGGCGGCTGCACGCGGTGATCCTGGGGTTCACGTACGTGGTGTTCCCGCTGGTGGGACTCGCGATGGCCCCCCTGGAGGGGCGGCTGCTGAGCGCTGAGCTCTACGCCGGCGTGCTATTCCTGTGCGCGATCCCCTCGACCGTGCAGTCCTCGATCGCGTTCACGTCCATCGCGCGGGGCAATGTGGCGGGCGCCATCGTGAGCGCCTCGCTGAGCAACCTCGTCGGGATCGTGGTCACCCCTCTGCTCGTACTGCTTCTCCTCGCGACGGGCGGCCAGCTGACCCTGCAGGGCGGCGCGGTGATCGACCTGGTCGTGCAATTGCTGATCCCGTTCGCGCTCGGCCAGCTCAGCAGGCGCTGGACCGCGGAATGGCTCGCGGCGAACCACGGCTGGTTGAAGTACGTGGACCGCGCGGTGATCGTGCTGGTCGTCTACGCGGCGTTCAGCAAGGGGATGGTCGAGGGGATGTGGTCGGCGGTCGGGTGGTCCGACATCGGCGCGCTCGCGGCCGTGCTGGCGGTCCTGCTGGCGGCGCTGTTGTGGGGCACGGTCGCGGCGGCGCGGCTCCTCGGGTTCGACCGGGGCGACCAGATCGCGATTCAGTTCTGCGGGACCAAGAAGTCGCTGGCGACCGGGCTGCCGATGGCGGTCGTGCTGTTCCCGGGGCAGCCGGTCGGTTTGCTGGTGCTGCCGCTGATGCTGTTCCACCAGCTGCAGCTGATGGCCTGCGCGGTCGTCGCGCAACGCTGGGCCCGCGAGGCGCCACCCGGCGCCCGGATGCCCTAGAGCCGAGGCCGGCCGCGCCGGCCGTGCGGGTGCCGCCCGTGGGCGGGAAATGTACGGGCGGGGCTGCGGCGTTGTGTGCGGTTGCCGCCCGTGGGCGGGAAATGTACGGGCGGGGCTGCGGCGTTGTGTGCGGTTGCTGCCCGTGGGCGGGAAGTGATCGCGGGGTCCTGCGGGGTCGCGTACGTTTATCGCCCACGGGCACGAGATGTCGGGGGGTGGGGATGAAGCCGGACGAGGATCTGGCGCACCCCCCGGGTCATCTTGCGCTGGCGAAGTTCGCCGGCCGCCGCTGCCGGGCGGCGATGCGCACGGCGCCGCTGACGACGGCGTACCTCCTCTGGCTGGCGCTGGCCGCCGTCCTGATGCACCTCGTCCCGCCGGCCGCCCAAGAGGCCCTCGACGCCGCGCTGGTCCGGCCGGGCAGCGCCGCCGAGGCCCCCTGGACGCCGCTGACCAGCCTGCTGCTGCCGAGCAGCCCCCTGGACCCCCCGGTCACGCCCGCGCTCGTGTGGAACCTCATCGCGCTCGCGGTGCTGGGTCCTCCGGCCGAGCGGCTCCTTCGTCGGCCGGCTCTGCTCGCCGGAGTCCTGCTCGGCCAGGTCGGCGCCACGGTCCTCACGGGCGCCTTCGGCGCGGCGTTCGCCGACCTCTTCCCGCACTGGTCCCTCGACATCGAGTCCACGGCGATCGCGGGCCCCGCCGTCGGCTATCTCGCGGCCGCTGCCGCCGCCACCTCCTGCATGCCGCGGTTGTGGCGCCGTCGGCTGCGCGTGACCGGTGCGACGATCCTGGTCACCGCGGTCCTGTACCACGGCGGTTCGGTCTCGCTCTTCGCCGCGACCGGCGCGGGCGTCGGCCTGGCGTTCGGCGAACTGGCGATCCGGCGGCGGCGTCCGGAGGTGAACCCGCGGGGGTCGCTCTACGAGCGTCGAGTCCTCGTCGCGCTGGTCGTGGCCGCCAGCGGCGTCGGCCCGCTGATCGGGGCCACGCTCGGCTTCGGCGACGGGCCGCTGTCCGTCCTCGGAGCCTTCATCGCGGCGCCGGACCCGGAGGCGGTCGCCCTGATCGCCGAGGGGTGCCCGGTCGACGCCTCGCTGCGCGACTGCGCGGCCCTGCGGCTGACCCTCGACCCCAACCCCGGGCTGCTCCTGCTGACCTGCGTCCCGACGGCGCTGCTGCTCGTGGCGGCCCTGGGACTGCGGCGCGGCCGCCGCAGCGCCTGGTGGCTCGCGGTCGCCGTGCAGTCCGTCCTCGGGGTGTTCTTCGTGGAGACGTTCGCGGGCGTGCTGCTCGCGGCGGTCGAGGACGGCTCCGAGATCGACGCGGGCGACGTCGTCACCGTCGTCCTCCCGTGCCTGGCCCCGATCGTGGTGATCACGGTCCTGATCCGCGCGTGGGGTCGGTTCGCGGTGGCGTCGCCGCCGGGGATGGCGGCCCGCCTCGTCGCGCGGGTCGCCGCGGCTCTGGTGGCGCTGCCTGTCGCGTACGTGCTCGGCGGGCTGGCGGTCGCCGATCAGTGGACCGACCCCGCCACGGCGGGCCAGCTCCTCGCCGACGCGCCGCGTCGGCTCGTCCCGCTGGAGTACCTGCTGCCCCTGGCCGACGCGTTCCCCGCCCTCCTGCCGGTCGGGCCCGCGGCCACCGCGCTGTACTCCTGGGTCGGCGTCCTGACCTGGCTGGCGATCATCCTCGCCCTGCTGGTCAGCCTCGCCCGCAGGGTGGCCGCCACGGCGGAGATCGCCCGGGCCCGCGACATCCTGGTCCGCAACGGGGGGAGCTCGCTGGCCTGGATGGGCCTGTGGGAGGGCAACCTGCACTGGTTCAGCGCCGACGGCAGCTCGTACGTTGCCTACCGCCGCACCGGCGGGATCGTCCTCACCACCGGTGACCCGGTCGGGCCGGCGGAGACGGCCGACGCGGTGCTGGAGGAGTTCCTCGCGTTCGCCGACCACCAGGGGTGGACGGTCTGTTTCTACTCGGCCACCGAGGAGCTCGCCGACGCGCTCGCCGGCTGCGGCTGGGAGCGGGTGCAGATCGCCGAGGAAGCCGTGCTGGACCTGCCGGACCTCGCGTTCAAGGGCAAGCGGTTCCAAGACGTGCGTACCGCGTTCAACCACGCGCGCCGGGACGGCCTGCGCACTCACTGGACCACCTGGGATGAGCTGTCCGTCGCGCAGCGCCTCCAGATCCGCGAGATCTCGGCCGCCTGGGTGGCCGAGCAGACGCTCCCCGAGATGGGCTTCACCCTCGGCGGCCTGCAGGAGCTCGACGACCCGGACGTGCGGCTCTTGCTCTGCCTGGATGCGGAGGGGCGCATCGAGGCCGTCGCCTCGTGGCTGCCCATCCACCGGGACGGCGCCCGGGTGGGCTGGACCCTGGACTTCATGCGCCGCCGACCCGAGGGCTTCCGGTTCGCGATGGAGGTGCTGATCGGGCAGGCCGCCCTCGACCTGCAGGCCGAGGGGTACGTGGAGCTGAGCCTCTCGGGGGCCCCGCTCGCCCGGGCCGCGGAGCTGCCGCCGCCGCGCGGCTTCGGCGGCGCCCTCACCTCGGTGCTGGACCGCCTCGGCCGCAGCCTGGAGCCCGTCTACGGGTTCCGCTCGCTGCTGCGCTTCAAGTCCAAGTTCCAGCCTCGCTACCGCTCCCTCTGGCTCGTCTATCCCGATCCCGCCGTCCTGCCCGCCATCGGCCGAGCCGTGGCCACCGCCTACCTGTCAGACTCCCCACTCGAGGTGGCCTGGTCGTTGCGGGGCCAACTGCGGGGGCCCGGCTCGTGATCCGCGCCGGGTACGGGGTCTGGCAGGAGCCGTGGATGCTCTCGATCCTCTCCCTGCCGATCACCTCGGAGGCATCCCGGCGCGTCGTCACCGGCGCGTTCGTGCTCACGCTGGCCCTGCTGGCGTGGCGGCGCGGCATCCCCGGGTGGGTCCGCTTGGCCGCCGCGTGGACCGCCGGCGGCGCAGCCCTCGGCGTGCTCGCGATCCTGGTCGTCGACGAACTGGCGGGCCAGGTGCCCGGCGGCCTGCCGACCAGCGCGCGCGGGTGGCTGGTGGCGGCGCTCGCCGGCCTCGGCCTGGTGGCCGCGAACCTGACCCGCCCGCGTCCCGGCGGGCGCCGGCGGGCGTGGCTGAGGGGTGTGGCGGCGGCGCTGGCCGTCCTCCCGATCGTGGTCGCGGGGGCGCTCGGCGTGAACGCCGCGTACGGAGTCCTCACCAGCGTCGGCGCTCTCCTCGGCAAGCCGACCGTGCCCGTGATGGCGGAGGACGAGCTGCCCCGCCCGGTGGCCCCGGCCGACCAACCGACCGAGCCGCTCGCGCGCACCTGGCGCCCGCCGCCCGGGATGCCGGCGGTCGGTCGGCGCAGCGCGGTCGTGATCCCGGGGACGGTGTCCCGCTTCGACGCGCGGCCGGCCGGGCTCTACCTGCCGCCGGCCGCCCTCGTCGAGGATCCTCCGGTGTTGCCCGTCGTCGTGATGATGATGGGCCAGCCGGGCTCCCCGGACGTCAACTATGTGGCCGACTACCTCGACGTCAAGGCGGCGGCGCACGGCGGGCTCGCCCCGATCGTGGTGGTGGCCGACCAGTCCGGCGAGTCGATGGCGGACACGCTGTGCATGGACACCCCGTACTTCGGGAAGGTCGAGACGTACGTCAACACCGACGTGGTCGACTGGATCCGCGCGCACCTGCGGGTCTCCGCGGACCGCTCGGGGTGGATGGTGTCCGGGTATTCCAACGGCGGGCTGTGCTCGGCCCGGTTCTTCGCGCGGCACCCGGACGTGTGGGGCAACGTGCTATCGATCAGCCCCGAGGAGTTCCCGGGCTCGGACTACCCGGACCGGACGCTGGCCGACTACTTCGGCGGCGACCAACGCGCCTACGACGCCGAACACCTACCGCGCATCTATCAGGGGGTGGACCTGCGCGGCACGTGGGCGCTGTATTCGGTGGCGCTCGACGACGAGACGCACCTCGCCGGCGTGCGTCGCGTGGCCGAGGCCGCCCGGCGGGCCGGGGCGCACGTGATCGCGCTGGAGTTCCCGACCGGCGGGCACGGCTCCGAGGCGATGTACCAGGCCCTCGACCAGGGCTACGACCTGCTCTACCCGCGCCTCGGGCTGGCGCGCTGACCGCGTGGGCCCTCACGGGTGACGCCTCAGCCGGTCGCGACCGGGCGGCCGGAGTCCGACGCGCCCCACTCCGTCCAGCTGCCGTCGTACACCGCGAGGTCGGAGTAGCCCGCGATCCGCGCGGCCAGCGCGTCCACGCAGGCGGTCACCCCGGAGCCGCAGCTGAAGACCAGGGCGTCTCGGCCGTCCGCGGCCGCGGCGACCAGCTCGCGGAGCTCCGCCGCGGGGCGCAGCCGCCCCTGCTCCTGCAGGTCGCCGAAGTAGAGGTTGGCCGCGCCCGGCATGTGCCCCGAACGCATGCCTGCGCGGGGTTCCACGGCGGAGCCTGCGAACCGGGCGGGGGATCGCGCGTCGATCACCCGTACGTCGTCCCGGCCCAGCGCGTCGGCGACGTGGTCGGCGTCCACGATCAGGCCGGGACGCGGTCGCGCCACCAGGTCGCCGTGGTCGTCGCGGGTCGCCTCGTCGGCGGGCCACGTCTCGAGCGCCCCGGCGCCGTCGGCCCAGGCGGCCAGCCCCCCGTCCAACACGGCGACCCGCTCGTAGCCCATCGCGGCGAACATCCACCAGGCCCGCGGGGCGGAGAACAGGTCGGCGGTGTCGTACACCACCACCGCCCCACCCTCGCGCGCCCCGAGCCGCCGCGCCTCCGCCTCGAACGCGTCCGCGCCGACCATCGCGTGCGGCAGCCTCGCGGCGTGGTCCGACATCGCCCCCTCCAGGTCGAAGCGGCGCGCCCCCGGGACACGGACCCCGGCCGGGCCGTAGGGTGGGACGCTCGCGTCGAGCACCAGCAGGCCGGGGGCGCCGACCCGCTGCGCCAGCCACGGGACGTCCACGACGGGGTGGGCTGGGTCGATGTCCAGTGAGGGATACACGGCGTTCACGCCGAGCATGCTGTCACACACAGTTCCCACGGGCGCGCGCTGAAGCACAACCCCTCAGACGATGGAATCCCCAGCCGACCGGGGACGTTGACAAGTCTCAGATGCCTACCCCGCCGGTCCGGCGTGACCGCGCACAGGGAAGGGGTAGTGATAGGCACGGATACCATCGAGGTAACTCGAGAGGCAGGAGCGGGTTCATGTTCGAACGGTTCACCGACCGAGCGCGTCGGGTGGTCGTGCTTGCGCAAGAAGAGGCGCGCATGCTCAACCACAACTACATCGGGACGGAGCACATCCTGCTCGGCCTCATCCACGAGGGTGAAGGCGTCGCCGCGAAGGCCCTGGAGAGCCTCGGCATCTCGCTGGACGCCGTCCGCGAGCAGGTGCAGGAGATCATCGGCACCGGCACGCAGGCGCCGAGCGGGCACATCCCGTTCACGCCGCGCGCCAAGAAGGTCCTGGAGCTGAGCCTGCGCGAGGCGCTGCAGCTCGGCCACAACTACATCGGTACGGAGCACATCCTGCTCGGCCTGATCCGCGAGGGTGAGGGCGTGGCCGCGCAGGTGCTGGTCAAGCTGGGGGCGGACCTGTCGCGCGTGCGGCAGACCGTGATCCAGCTGCTGTCCGGCTACCAGGGCAAGGAGACCGCGGCCGCCGGCGTCGGCGGGCAGTCGACGCAGGAGGGCACGCCCGCGGGTTCGCTCGTGCTCGACCAGTTCGGCCGCAACCTCACCCAGGCGGCCCGCGAGGGCAAGCTCGACCCGGTCATCGGGCGCGGCAAGGAGATCGAGCGGGTCATGCAGGTGCTGTCGCGCCGCACCAAGAACAACCCGATCCTGATCGGCGAGCCCGGCGTCGGCAAGACCGCCGTCGTCGAGGGGCTGGCCCAGGACATCGTGCGCGGCGAGGTCCCCGAGACCCTCAAGGACAAGCACATCTACACGCTCGACCTCGGCGCGCTCGTCGCCGGGTCGCGCTACCGCGGTGACTTCGAGGAGCGGCTGAAGAAGGTCCTCAAGGAGATCCGCACCCGCGGCGACATCATCCTGTT
>JBDIAS010000125.1:0-9452 GCA_039812465.1 Austwickia sp.
GTGGCGCTGATCCTCGCGGAACTCGGCCTGACCCCGCCCACCCTGGCGGCGGCCCTCCTGCACGACACGGTCGAGGACACCCCGTACAGCCTCGCCGAGCTCATGTCCGACTTCGGCCCCGAGATCGCGATGATGGTGGACGGGGTCACGAAGCTCGACAAGGTCGAGTACGGGGATGCGGCGCAGGCGGAGACCGTCCGCAAGATGGTCGTCGCGATGGCCAAGGACATCCGGGTGCTGCTGATCAAGCTGGCGGACCGGCTGCACAACGCGCGGACCTACAAGTACCTCCCGGAGGGCAAGGCCGAGCGCAACGCCAAGGAAACCCTGGAGATCTACGCCCCGCTGGCGCACCGCCTCGGGATGAACACGATCAAGTGGGAGCTGGAGGACCTGGCGTTCGCCGCGATCTACCCTCGCGTGCACGAGGAGATCGTGCGGATGGTCGCCGAGCGGGCGCCCGCCCGCGACGAGTACCTGACGCGGGTGAAGGAGGAGGTCTCCGACGCGCTGCGCGAGGCGCGGATCACCGGGATCGTCACCGGGCGGCCGAAGCACTACTACTCCGTCTACCAGAAGATGATCGTGCGGGGCCGGGACTTCGAGGAGATCTACGACCTCGTCGCGGTGCGGGTCCTGGTCGACACGGTGCGCGACTGTTACGCGGTGCTGGGCTCGATGCACACCCGGTGGAAGCCGATGCCGGGGCGCTTCAAGGACTACATCGCGATGCCCAAGTTCAACATGTACCAGTCGCTGCACACGACGGTCATGGGCCCTGGCGGCAAGCCGGTGGAGATCCAGATCCGCACCCACGAGATGCACCAGCGCGCGGAGTACGGGATCGCCGCGCACTGGAAATACAAGGAAGGCGCGGACGACGGCAAGACCGACCTGCGCTGGGTGCGGCACGTCCTGGACTGGCAGCGGGACACCTCCGACCCGGGGGAGTTCCTCGAGGCGCTGCGCTTCGAGATCAACACTCGTGAGGTCTACGTCTTCACCCCCAAGGGCACCGTGATCGGGCTGCCGGCCGGGTCGACGCCGGTTGACTTCGCGTACGCCGTGCACACCGAGGTGGGGCACCACTGCATGGGCGCCCGCGTGAACGGCCGGCTCGCGCCGCTGGAGAGCCCGCTGGACAACGGCGACATGGTCGAGATCCTGACCAGCAAGGCCGACGGGGCCGGCCCGTCGCGGGACTGGCTGAACTTCGTCAAGAGCCCGCGGGCGCGCAACAAGATCCGGCAGTGGTTCTCCAAGGAGCGCCGCGAGGAGGCCATCGAGTCCGGCAAGGACTTGATCGCGACCGCGATGCGCAAGCAGCAGCGGCCGGTCCAGCGGCTGATGAGCGCCGACACGCTGACCGCGCTGGCGACCCAGCTGCGCTACAACGACATCGACGCGCTGTACGCGGCGGTCGGCGAGGGCCACGTGTCCGCGCAGAGCATCGTCGACAAGGTCATCGCCGCGCACGGCGGGGAGGACGGCGCGAGCGAGGACCTCGCCGAGGCGACCATCCCCGGTACCCACCGCCGCGCGAAGCGGCCGACCGATCCAGGTGTGGTCGTGGTCGGCGCCTCGGACGTGTGGGTGAAGCTCGCCCGCTGCTGCACGCCCCTGCCGGGCGATCCGATCCTGGGATTCGTCACGCGCGGGCAGGGGGTGTCGGTGCACCGCAAGGACTGCCCCAACGCGATCCGGCTGTCCGACCAGCCGGAGCGGCTCACCGACGTCGAGTGGGCGCCATCGGCGACCAGCATCTTCACGGTCAAGATCGAGGCCGAGGCGCTGGACCGGCCGCGCCTGCTGTCGGACGTGACCGGCGTCCTGGCCGACCACCACGTCAACATCCGCTCCGCGGAGGTGCAGACGCTGCAGGACCGGGTCGCCCGGCTGCGCTTCGAGTTCGAGATGGGCGAGCCGAGCCACCTGGCCCACGTGATCAACGCGGTCAAACAGGTCGGCGGCGTCTACGAGGTCGGTCGGGTCAACGACGGGAACCCGCTGCGCAGCGGCTGAGGTCGCGTCCCGCCGTCGGCGGGAGCCCGTACGCGTGAGCCCGTACGCGTGAGCCTGTACGCGAGAGCCTGTACGCGAGTGCACGAGCCGACCGTCGCGGACGGTGCGGACGGTCAGGACCCGAACTCGGCCAGCCCCTGGCGCGCCTGCGCCAGCCACGCCTCGCGGGCGGCCAGCGCCTCCTGCGCCTTGGCCACGGCCTTGGCGTTGCCGCGCGCCTGCGCGGACGCCAGGTCCGCCCGCAGGCCTTCGCAGGCCGTCTCGAGCTGGTCGACCAGGCTGCGAGCCCGGGCCGCCACCTCGGGGTTGCTCCGCTTCCACTTGTGGTCTTCGGCCTCCCGCACGGTGGCCTCGACCCGGCGCATCGCGCGCTCGATCCGGTCCATGTCGGCCCGCGGCACCTTGCCGGCCGCATCCCACTTGTCCTGGATCGCCCGCAACGCGGCCTTGGCGGCCTCGAGATCCTTCACCGGGAGCAGGGCCTGCGCCTGCTTCAGCAGCTCTTCCTTGACCGCCAGGTTGGCGGAGAACTCCTTGTTCTCGGCGGCGACGACCGAGTCCTTGGCGGCGAAGAACGAATCCTGGGCGGCCTTGAACCGCGCCCACAGCGCGTCGTCTTCCGCGCGAGAGGCCCGGCCCGCCTGACGCCAGCGGTCCATCAGCCGCTTGAACGCGCCCGCCGTCGGACCCCACTCGCTGCTGGCCGCCAGCCGTTCGGCCTCCTCCACCAACTCCTCCTTGGTGGCCCTGGCCTCGGCCTGCCGGGACGTCAGCTGGGCGAAGTGCACCCGGCGCAGCTTGTCGAAGCTGTTGCGTGCCCCGGAGAGGCGCTGCCACATGCCCTGCTCGGTCTCCCGGTCCAGCTTGGGGCCCTCCCGCTGCGCGGTCTTCCAGTCCTCGAGCAGGCCGCGCATCGCCGCGCTGCTCGCCTTCCACTGGATGCGGTCTTCTGGCTGGTTGGCGATGTTCTCCGCGGCCTCGACGATCTCCAGCCGCCGCGCGGTCGCGGCCTCGCGCGCCTGTGCCCGATCCGCGGCCTCCACCTGCTTGCGCGCCTCGACGGCGGTCGCGATGTTCTCGACCTTGATGGTGAGGGCGACCAGGTCGCCGACCGCGCGCAGGTCGCTCATCGTGGCCCGGAGCTTGCCCAACCCGTCGGTCGCCTCCTTGGCGGACAGCTCGGTCTGGGTCACCCGCTGCAGGAGCAGGTCGGCCTGGGCGTCGACCTCGTCGTATTTGCGGGTGAAGTACGCCAGCGCTTCCTCGGGCGTGGCGCCCGGGTAGGACCCGACCTCCCGCTCGCCTTCCGGCGTCGTGACGAAGACGGTCCCGTCCTCGGCGACGCGGCCGAACTCGCTCGCGCGCGCACCGGCCGCGGGGGGCGGCTGGAGTCGGCCCGCCAGCGTGGCCGGGTTCGGAGCGCCGCCCGCCACCTTGGCCAGCAGCGCCGGCGAGGCGACGGCGGGGGCGGCTGCCGAGGCCGGTTCGTCCTCGGTCGGCTCACCAGGGGCCTGCTCGGCGGGGCTCTCTTGGTCCGGGGCCTGCTCGGCCGGGCTCTGTTGGTCCGGGGCCTGCTCGGCGGGGACCCCCTCGTCGCGAGCTTGCTCGTCCTGGACCGCCTCGGCCTCAGCAACCGGAGCCGGCGCGGACTCGGTCTGCGCGGACTCCGGCTGTACGGATTCGGTCGGGACGGGATCGGACGGGGTGGGGTCGGACACGGCGGGCCCTCCTGTAAGACACCGGCGGTCGCGGCCGCCGGTTCGAAGACGAAACGTGAATGGCGATATGTGCTCTCGTGGCGCGACTGGCGGCGCTTGCCGCCGCGCATACAACGTTCACTGTGCCACGGGCGTGACGTGGATAACACCTTAATGCGTGCCGTGCGGCGGTGAGACGCGGCGAGCCGGAGCGTCGGGGACTCCCGCGGACGCCCGAACCGGCCCGGCTAGTCTGGCCGGGTGCTCACGATCGGATTCCCCGCAGCGGCCTTCGGCACCAACTGCTTCGTCCTGGCGCCCGCCGAGGGTGAGGAGTGCCTGATCGTCGACCCCGGCGTCGGTGTGGTCGACCAGCTACGCGATGTGCTGGCCCAGTTCCGGCTCCGCCCCAGCGCCGTGCTGTTGACGCACGGCCACATCGACCACACGTACTCGGTGACCCCGGTCTGCGGCGCTCACGGCATCGCCGCGCACATCCACGGCGCGGACGCCTACCGCCTGCACGACGCGCTCGCGGCCGTCGACCCGGGGATCCTCGCGATGCTGCGGATGGAGTTCCCCGGCGTCACCTGGAAGGACCCGGACGACGTGGTCACCTTCGACGGGGGCGTGGACCTGGAGATGGCGGGGCTGACGATGCGGGTGGAGCACGCGCCCGGGCACACCGAGGGGTCCGTGATGTTCCGCCTGGAGGGCCAACCCGACTCGCTGCCCGCCGACTCGGGGCTGATCCGCACCCTGATCGCGGGCGACGTCCTCTTTGCCGGCGGCATCGGGCGCACCGACCTGCCGGGCGGCGACGACGAGCAGATGCGCGCGTCCCTGCGCGACGTGGTGCTCGCCGAGCACGACGACACGCTGGTCCTGCCGGGGCACGGCCCCGCGACCACGATCGGGCGGGAACGGCTCACCAACCCGTTCCTGCACAATCTCTAAAGACCCGCCCGAAGGAGCCGTACGACCCGCGATGAGCGCGAAGATTACCCCCTTGTCGGGGTTCCCGGAGTGGCTGCCCGAGCAGCGGATCATCGAGCAACACGTCCTCGACGTGGTCCGCGAGACGTTCGAGCTGCACGGCTTCGTCGGGATCGAGACCCGGGCCGTGGAGCCCGTGGAGCGCCTGCTCGGCAAGGGCGGCGACGCCGACAAGGAGATCTACGCCGTCTCTCGCCTGGCCGCCCGCTCTGACGCGCGCGGGGACGCCGAGGACCAGCTGGGGTTGCACTTCGACCTGACCGTGCCGTTCGCGCGGTACGTGCTGGAGAACGCGGGCAAGCTGACGTTCCCGTTCCGGCGCTACCAGATCCAGAAGGTGTGGCGGGGCGAGCGGCCGCAGGACGGCCGGTTCCGGGAGTTCTGCCAGGCGGACATCGACATCATCGACGCGGGCACGCTGCCGTTCCACTACGAGGTCGAGATCCCGCTGGTGATCGCCGACGCGTTCGCCCGCCTGCCCGTCGGGCCCTTCCGGATCCAGGTGAACAACCGCAAGATCCCCGAGGGCTTCTACCTCGGCCTCGGCATCGCGGCCGAGGAGTTGGCGGGCGTGCTGCGCGTGGTGGACAAGCTCGACAAGGTCGGCGCCGACGCGGTGGACGAGATGCTGCGCGCGGCTGGGTGCACGGCGGAGCAGGCCCGCGCCTGCCTCGATCTCGCGGCGATCAGCGCGGCGGACTCCTCGTTCGTCGCCGCCGTGCGCGCCCTGGGCGTCGAGCACCCCGTGCTGGAGGAGGGTCTGGCCGAACTGGCCGCCGTGGTGGACGCCGCGGCCGAGCACGCGCCGGGCCTGATGGTGGCCGACCTGAAGGTCGCCCGCGGCCTCGACTACTACACCGGGACGGTCTACGAGACCCAGCTGATCGGCCAGGAGTCGTACGGATCGGTGTGCTCGGGCGGCCGGTACGACGCGCTCGCCTCCGACGGGCGCACGACCTATCCCGGGGTGGGCATCTCGATCGGCGTCTCGCGCCTCGTCGCCAAGCTGCTGCCGGATCTCGTCGCCACGCGGGCGACGCCCTCCGCGGTGCTGGTGAGCCTCGCCGCCGAGCGGGACCGCCCGGAGGCCATGCGGGTGGCGGCGGCCCTGCGTCGCCGCGGGATCGCCTGCGAGGTGGCGCCGGCTGCGGCAAAGTTCGGCAAGCAGATCCGCTTCGCGGATCGTCGGGGGATCCCGTACGTATGGTTCCCAGCGCGCACCGAGGAGGACGGAACGGAGCACCCCGGCTCCGTGAAAGACATCCGAAGCGGAGAGCAGGTCCAGGCCGACCACTCGTCGTGGGTTCCGCCCGCCGCCGACCTGCGGCCGGGGATCGACCGGCGCCCGACCGCCTGAAGCGCCGCCGACGCGCCTGCGCCGCCCGGCCGGCCGGGTCGGGACGGGAGCGAGGTCCATCCTGCGGACCAGAGTTGAATGTGAATTACGTCACAACGCCTAGGCGGAGCTCAGGTGCCGCGGGCCGCGGATCGTCGGACCGCCGGTCGGCGCCGTCGCGTGGAAGGGGTTGGCGCCCATGGTATTCAGCGGCCCGCTCAAGTCGGCGGCCGACCTCGTCGTCGCCCGGCGGGTTGAGTTCGGCCAGCCCCGGGCCGTCCCGGGTACCGCCCGCCGAGACGCGCCGCGGTGGGGGAGCGCGACGCGGTCGTGGCTCTCGTGTCATATTCCTAGTGTGTCGGACGTTCGATCAGATCCCGTGGGCCAGGAGCCCGGGGCCGCCCCCCAGGCAGGGGCCGCCACGTCGTCCCTGGACGTCGTCTCACGGGCCTGGCTCGACCACCTGCGGGTCGAGCGGGGGGTCGCGCGCAACACGCTGCTGTCCTACGGGCGCGACATTCGACGTTATGTCGAGTTCCTCCGCGGGCGGGGGATCGAGGACATCACCGCGGTCAGCGAGGAGGATGTCACCGCCTTCCTGGCCCACCTGCGCGGGGGCGAAGACGGACGGGTGGCGCTCTCGGCGTCCTCGGCGGCGCGCTCTCTGGTCGCGGTCCGGGGCCTGCACCGTTTCCTGCGCGCCGAGGGCGTGACCGAGGACGACCCGGCGGCGTCCGTGCAGCCGCCCCGGCCGGTCCAGCGCCTGCCGAAGGCGATCACCCACGACGAGGTGGACGCGTTGCTGACCGCCGCCGGCGCCAGCGACAACGCGGTCGGCCTGCGGGACCGGGCGCTGCTGGAACTGCTGTACGGATGCGGTGCCCGGATCAGCGAGGCGGTGGGCCTCAACGTCGACGACATCGACCTCGACGCCGGTACGGTGCGGCTTCGCGGCAAGGCCGGCAAGGAGCGGGTCCTGCCGCTCGGCGGGTACGCGCGCAAGGCCATCTCTGCCTATCTCGTACGGGGCCGGCCGTCCCTGGTCACGCAGAGCGTCGGGAGCTTCGAGGGCGCGGTGTTCCTCAACCAGCGCGGGGGGCGGCTGTCTCGGCAGAGCGCGTGGGCGCTCCTGCAGAGCGCCGCGGACCGGGCCGGGTTGACCAGCCCGGTGAGCCCGCACACGCTGCGCCACTCGTTCGCCACCCACATGCTCGAGGGGGGAGCTGACGTGCGGGTCGTCCAGGAGCTTCTCGGGCACGCCTCGGTGGCGACCACCCAGATCTACACGTTGATCACCGTGCAGCACCTGCGCGAGGTCTACGCGCAGACGCATCCGCGCGCGCAGTGACCTCCAACGCCGGCGACCCCCGACGATGTGGCGCCGCCCGCCCGCGCGGGGCGATGACCTGGCATTGATAGAGTCGAACGGTCGATCGGCGTGAGGCCGAACGGAATCGACGACGGGAGGCGCCCACATGACGTCCGAGACGTCCACTTGGCAGACCCCGACGCACCAACCCGCTACGGAGAGCGGCCCGCTCGCGCCGGGCGAGCCCGAGGTCGACGCCCCGAACGGCGGGCCGTCGTCCGCGATCCCGCCCGAGTCGGACGAGGACGACCGCCAGGACGATCAGGACACCGGCGGTGTCGGCTACCTCCCCGGCACCGAGGCCGCGCTCGCGCGCGTCGGGCCGACCGGGCGGGTCACACCGGACTTCCCCGAGCCCGGCCCGCTCACCGGACACGGACCGGCCCGCGTGATCGCGATGTGCAACCAGAAGGGCGGCGTCGGCAAGACGACCACGACGATCAACCTGGGGGCAGCGCTCGCCGAGCTCGGGCGCAAGGTGCTCCTGGTGGACTTCGACCCGCAGGGCGCCCTGTCGGTCGGGCTCGGCATCCCCACCCACGACCTCGACACGACGATCTACAACCTGCTCGTCGAACGCGGCCACGACATCCACGACATCATCGTGCGGACGAAGGTCCCCGGGCTCGACGTCGTGCCCGCCAACATCGACCTGTCGGCGGCCGAGGTGCAGCTGGTCGGCGAGGTGGCCCGGGAGATGGTGCTGGCCCGCTGCCTGCGCCCGGTCCTCGACGAGTACGACGTGGTGCTCATCGACTGCCAGCCCTCCCTGGGGCTGCTGACCGTCAACGCGCTGACGGCCTCGCACGGCGTGATCATCCCTCTGGAGTGCGAGTTCTTCGCGATGCGCGGCGTGGCGCTCCTCGTCGAGACCATCGACAAGGTGTGCGACCGGCTCAACCCGCGCCTGGTGGTCGACGGCATCCTCGCCACGATGTATGACGGGCGTACGCTGCACAGCCGTGAGGTCGTCCGCAGCGTCGTGGACCACTTCCAGGACCTGGTGTTCCACACGGTCATCTCCCGCACCGTGAAGTTCCCCGACGCGACGCTCGCGGCCGAGCCGATCACCGCGTACGCACCCGGCACCCCGGCCGCGGAGTCCTACCGCCAGCTGGCCCGGGAACTGATCTCCCGCGGAGGTGCGGCCTGACCCCGGAGCACCCCGGGGAGGGCGGATCAGCGGCGCAGGACGGGCAGGCGCCCCCCGAGTTGGCTGCCCCGGGCGGCGTGTTGACGCGACGGGCCCCGGCCGCGCCGTTCGAGGTCCACCTGGACCAGTTCGACGGGCCCTTCGACCTGCTGCTGGGTCTCATCGCGCGGCACCGGCTCGACGTCACCGAGATCGCGCTCGCCGCGGTCACCGACGAGTTCCTGGCGCACCTGCGCGCGCAGACGCAGTGGGACCTCTCGCAGACCACCGACTTCCTGCTGGTGGCCGCCACGCTGCTGGATCTCAAGGCGGCCCGCCTGCTGCCCCGCCCGGAGGGCTCCGAAGAGGATCTGGAGCTGATCGAGGCGCGCGACCTGCTGTTCGCTCGGCTCCTGCAGTACCGGGCTTTCAAGGAGGTCGCCGCGACGTTCGCAGAGCGGATGGGCTCTGTGGGGCGGGCGCAGCCGCGGCAGGTGGGTCTGGAGGCGCGGTTCGCGACGCTCCTGCCGGAACTTGTCCTGGGGGTGGATCCCGACAGGTTCGCGCGGATCGCGGCGCTGGCGATGGTCCCGCGGCTGCCGCCGACCGTCACGCTCGACCACCTGCACGCGGCCCGCGTCAGCGTGCGCGAGGAGTCGTTGATCGTCGCCGCCCGGCTCCGCGAGGCCGGGGAGGTCACGTTCGGGGAGCTGGCCGACGGCGCGGACAACCGCCTGGTCGTCGTGGCCCGGTTCCTGGTGGTCCTGGAACTGTTCCGGGAGGGTGCCGTGACGTTCGAGCAGCCGGAGTCCTTGGGACGCCTGGTGATCCGCTGGACCGGTCAGTCGGACGCCGACGAGCAGCTGCGGGAGCGGCTGGCCCGGGAGTACGACGACCCCG
>JBDIAS010000126.1:0-9433 GCA_039812465.1 Austwickia sp.
GTACATTTGCCGCCCATGGGCGTGAAGTGTCCGGGAAATCGCGGGTGCGTGCGTACATTTGCCGCCCATGGGCGGGAAATGGCCAGGCCGCCGCCGCGGGGAAAGCGGGGCTATCGGCCGCGCGGCGGCAGGATCAGGTTGTCGATCAGCCGGGGCGGGCCGACGCGCACCGCCATCGAGGCCAGCGCGCCGCGGGTCGGGTCGACCTCGTCCAGTTCGGCAAGGGTGTCCGGGTCGGCCACGCTCACGTAGTCGACGTCGGCCAGCGGCTCCGCCTCCAGGACGCGCAGCATCGCGCTGCGCAGGGCGCCTGCGTCGGTCTCGCCTGCCTCCCAGGCGGACTCGGCGGCACGCAGCGCGCGGATCAGCACGCCGGCCGCCTCCCGGTCGGCGCCGGACAGGTACGCGTTCCGGCTGCTCATCGCCAAACCGTCGGGCTCTCGCACGGTCGGGCCGATCACGATCTCGACGGGCATCCCGAGGTCCGCCACCATCTTGCGGAGCACCACGCACTGCTGGGCGTCCTTCTGCCCGAAGTACGCCGCCGTCGGCTGCACCGCGTTGAACAGCACGTTCACGACGGTGGCCACGCCGCGGAAGTGCCCGGGCCGGTGCGCACCCTCCAGCACCTCCGTGACGCCGCCGACGTCGATGTGGGTGTCGAACCCGGGCGGGTAGACGTCCTGCGTCTCCGGCGTCCACACCAGGTCGCAGCCCGCCTCCTCCAGCAGGGCGAGGTCGCGGTCGAGGTCGCGCGGGTACGTGGCCAGATCTTCGCTGGGCCCGAATTGCTTGGGGTTGACGTAGATCGACGCGGCCACCGGGCCGCCCTGCGCCTTGGCCGCGCGGACCAGGCTCAGGTGCCCGTCGTGCAGGTAGCCCATCGTCGGCACGAGGGCCAGCGTCGAGAAGGCGGCCCGGGCCGCGCGGAGCTCGGCCCGGGTGGTCACGACCTTCATGCGACCTCGCTGTCGGGGTCGGCGAGGTCGGCCGCGGCGAGGTCGGGGGCGGCGAGGTCGGGGCCAGCGACGTCCGGGCCGGCGAGCCCGGGGGCAACGCGGCCGGGGTGGCGCACCGGGCCCGGCAGGCCGGCCAGGGCCTCCTTCAGCACCGCCTCGTCCAGGCGGGCGCTGTTCGCCGACGTGGGGAAGCGGCCCTCCCGTACGTCGGTGGCGTACTCCTCCAGCGCGGCCACCGCCTGCTCGCCGAGCGTGGCGAACCGGCGCGTGTGGCGGGGCAGGAACTCGTCGTACAGCCCGAGGATGTCGTGCCAGACCTGCACCTCCCCGTCGCAGTCCGCGCCCGCGCCGATCCCGATGGTGGGGATCGTGAGCCGCGCGGTGATCTCGCGGGCCAGAGGCGCCGGGATGAGCTCCAGGACGACGGCCCACGCGCCCGCCTCCTGGACGGCCAGGGCGTCCTCGACGAGCTGCCGCGCCCGGGCCGAGTCCTTGCCCTGCACCCGCAGGCCGATCTGGTGGACCGACTGGGGGGTGAACCCGAGGTGGGCCATCACCGGGATCCCGGCGTCCACGAGCCGGCGGATCACCGGCGCCTGGCTGACGCCGCCCTCCAGCTTGACCGACTGGCAGCCGCCTTCGGCCATGAGCCGACCGGCCGAGCGCAGCGCGTCCTCCTGCGTGGCGTACGTCAGGAACGGCAGGTCGCCGACCACCAGGGGACGGCTGCAGCCGCGCATGACCGCGCGCAGGTGGTAGACGATGTCGTCGAGCGTCACCGGCAGCGTCGAGTCGCGCCCCTGCATGACCATGCCGAGGGAGTCGCCGACGAGGATGAGAGGGATCGACGTACGGTCGACGAGGCGGGCGCTCGTGTAGTCGTACGCCGTCACCATGGTGACCTTCTCGCCCCGCTCCTTCATCGCCGCGACGTCGGCGAGGCTCACCCGCATGGCGTCTCCTGGAAGTCGAGGGCGTCCAGGCCCAGCGAGGCGCCTCGCCCGGTCGGGTCGAGGGTCGGGTCGTGCAGGGTGGCGCCCTTGAGGGCGTGCGGGTGATCCCGGTCGCGGATGACCTCCGCGATGCTGTTGTCCTTCGGGTTCACCAGCACCACCTTCGGATGCCAGTCGGCGGGCACGGGCGTGAGAATCTGCTGGTACGCCATGATGATCACGAGGTCACCCGCCTGCACCAGGCGGGCGGCGGCGCCGTTCAGCTGGATCTCCCCCGAACCGCGGCGGCCCGCGATCGTGTACGTCTCCAGCCGTGCCCCGTTGTCGATATCGACCACCTGGACACGCTCGAACGGCTCCATCCCGGCGGCTTCCAGGAGGTCTTCGTCGACGGTGATGGACCCGACGTAGTGCAGGTCCGCAGCAGTGACGCGGGCGCGGTGAATCTTTCCGCTGACCATGGTCTTGAACTGCAACGTGGTGTTCCTTCCGGGACGGAATCGATTCGTGAGCGGGCGGGCGGACGATGGGGTGAACGCCGGATGACATCGGCGAACGCTCCGTGGCTGGTGCGTGAGCGTTCGCAGATCCGACGAGGATGCCGACGACCGGCCGTGGATACGGGGTGTGGTGACCGGTGCCGAGCGGAGGTGGGGTCGTGACGACCGACGCGAGACGCGGGGTGTGCGTGACGCTAGGCGGCCTGAGTGGGACTCCTCGGGACGTGGCGGCTCGTGCTCGTACGGACGGGCCCAGGTATGGACCTCTAGGTGCGCCCGATCACTCGCGACTTCTGCCGGTCGTTCGGGCGCTGGAGACGGATTCCGGTCGGCCTGCATCGTACCTAACGAAGCCGGGCCGCGGGCTATGCCGCCGTTCGAAGAACCGCTCACGTCGTGAGAGGTCCGCACCTGCCGAGTGCAGGTCGGCGCACTAGCCTGCGGGGATGAGCGCACCGAGCCTTCTCCTCGGCCCCATGCTGCGCTACGTCGATCACGGCGAGGCGACCATCTGGGTCGAGACCGACCGTGCCTGCGTCGTGACCATCGACGCGGGCCCGCTGTCCGCGTCGAGCGCGACCTGGGCCGTCCACGGCCATCACTACGCCCTGCTGCAGCTCAGCGGGCTGGGCGAGGGTACCGTGACCCCATACGAGGTCCGCCTCGACGACACCCTGGTGTGGCCGGAGCCGGACTCCCCCTATCCGCCGAGCGTGATCCGAACCCTCACGCCCGCTTCCAGCCTGCGGCTCGTGTTCGGCTCGTGCCGGCGGTGGGCGCCGTATGACGAGGCCGGGCTGGAGGAGTACGGCGCCGACGCCCTGGCGGCCCTCGCCGAGCGGATGCGGCACACCGACTACGAGGCATGGCCGGACGCGCTGTTCATGGCGGGGGACCAGATCTACGCCGACGAGCCGTCCCCCGCCCTCGTGGCGCGGCTCCACGCCGCTCACACCCCCACGCCGCCGGGCCACGAGGAGGTGGTGGACGAGGTGTGGTCCTTCGAGGAGTACACGTGGCTCTACCACGAGACCTGGTCGCCGCCGCCGGTGCGCTGGCTGCTGTCGACCGTACCGACCTGCATGCTCCTCGACGACCACGACCTGCGCGACGACTGGAACACCTCCCTCGCCTGGCGCGAGGAGGTGACCTCGCAGGCCTGGTGGCGTGACCGGGTGGTGGGGGCGTTCGGCTCCTATTGGGTCTACCAGCACCTCGGCAACCTCTCTCCGGAGCAGCTCGGTAGCGACGCGCTGTTCGAGCAGGTGCGCGGCCTGGACGACGACGCGCAGCGCACAGAGCTGCTCGACGACTTCGCCTGGCGGGCCGACGCCGAGAAGGACACGGCCCGATGGAGCTTCGTGCGCGACTACGGCACCGGGGAGGGGAGGGTCCGGCTCGTCGCAATGGAATGCCGCGCCTCGCGGCAGCTTGGAGCCGGCCGCCGGCGGATGATCGACGACCACGAATGGGACTGGATCATCGAGCAGGCGACGTCCGAACCGGTCGCCCATCTGTTGCTCGGCTCGACCCTGCCCGTCCTGCTGCCGCGCGGCATCCACCAGGTGGAGGGCTGGAACGAGGCGCTCACCTCGGGCCGGTACGGGTCCCTCGTGACCCGCTGGGGAGAGCGGCTGCGCCAGGTCGTTGACCTGGAGCACTGGGCGGCGTTCCGCGACTCGTTCGCCCGGCTGGTCGAGCTGCTGCGAGGAGTGGTCCGCGAGGATCAGCCGCCGAGCAGCGTCCTGATCCTGTCCGGCGACGTGCACTGCTCCTACACCGCGCGGGCCACGATCGCCGACACCCCGCACCCGGGGACGCACATCGTCCAGCTCACGATGTCCCCGTTCCGCAACTACCTGCCGGTGCCCGTGAAGCTGGTCAACCGGACCTTCGAGAAGGCGCCGTTCCGGGTCGGCCTGCGCGGCCTGGCGCGGGCGTTCCGGGTGCGCGACACCGGGCTCGACTGGGAGCTGACCTCGGGCCCGTGGTTCCGCAACGGGATCATGACCGTGGTGCTGGCGGGCCGCACCGCGCGCCTCGAGGTCGACGTGGCGCGGCATTCCGGGCGCGAGCAGTATCTGGAGCACGTCGGCGACCAGCTGCTGACGTGGACCGCCCCGGCGACGGACCGGGCCCGCTCACCGCGTACCTCTCCCGCCCTCCCCGGCCACTGAGCCGCGCGCTGCGGTCAGTGGCGGCGACGAGTGAGTGCCTCGACCGCGGCGGATGGGGTGCTCGGCGGGTCGTGGGCGTCGCCTGTGGTGCGTGAGGGCGGTGAGTGCTCGTACGTGTCCGCCGTCGCCCGTGGGCCCGTAGCGTAGGGGGATGCTCATCGACCTGCCCGGACGCAGCCCGCAGATCCACCCCGACGCGTGGATCGCGCCCACCGCCACCGTGATCGGCGACGTCGTGATGGAGGAGGGGAGCAGCGTCTGGTACGGGTGCGTGCTGCGCGGCGACCGCGACACGATCACGATCGGCGCGGGCGCCAACATCCAGGACGGCAGCGTGCTGCACACCGACCCGGGCCTGCACCTGCGCATCGACGCCCACGTCACGGTCGGGCACATGGCGATGCTGCACGGCTGCCACGTGAAGGAGGGCGCGCTGATCGGCATCGGCGCCCGGGTCCTCAACGGGGCGGTGATCGGCGAGGGGTCGATTGTCGCGGCCGGGGCGCTCGTCGGCGAGGGCGTGGTGATCCCGCCGCGTTCGATGGTCATGGGGATCCCGGGCAAGGTGAAGCGCGAGCTGGACGACGCGCAGGCGGGGGCCGGGCGGGCGACGGCGGAGCGGTACGCGGGCTTCGCCGCCGAGCACCGGGCCGCCCTGGCGGAGCGCACATGATCAGCACTCGTCTCACACGTGGGTCAGCCAGTCCTCGACCGGTCGCCGGGCGGCATCGCGGCGATTGAGCCAGCTGTCGAGTGCCGAGACGATCATGGCCGCGCGATCTCCACGACCGCGGGGGAACCGCCGGGGCGGGACCAAGAGGAGGCCCGCCATCGGAGTGTTTGACGTGGCGCCGTGGAGGAGGAGCGGGCGGAAGTCCTTGATGATCTCGGTGACGATCCGGCGTCCGGCCTGGGCGGCCCAGCGAAAGACCGCTGGATCGCTCGCGCCTCGCAGATCAGGATTCGAGACCGCAGCGACGACGTCGTGCCCCCGCTCCCGCAAGGCAGCGGCGATCTCCTCGGAATAATGCTCATCGAGCAGCAGCCGGATCGTCATGTCAGAAGCCGCTGCTGCGACTCCCACGATCGCAGCGCCACCTCCGCCGCGTGGTCGTTGTCGGCGACCTCCCGGTCGATCTCCTCGGGGTAGGCACCGTAATAGGCCAGCGCGGTCTGCATCACGCCCGGCGTCAGGCTCAGATCCGCAGCCAACGCCTCGACCGCAGCCTCGCCGCGCAGCTCGGAATCACGCAGCGCCGCCACGATCTCCCACACATCCGGACCGGCCGCGAGTCCGGCTCTGCGACCGGACGGACCGTCACGGAAGACAATGCCGGGGATCTCCTGCGACCTCAGGCCCTCATCCACGAGTCGTTGCGCGAGTCCCGACGGGGTCGTGTCCCGGGCTGCGGCCGTGCGGCGCAGGCGGTCGAGCAGGGTGCGGTCGAATCGGATGGACAGGGGAGAGCTGGCGGCCATGCGCTACATCGTAGCGCTCGTCATTCGGTGGGGATGCGGTCGGTCGGGTGATCGACCTGCTCGTCGCCGTGGTGATGGTCTGGGTGGCGCTGCGGCTGATCCTGGCGGCCTGAACGTGGCGGACGGCCTTGACGTCAGGCCCTCGACGTCACGCGGCGGGTGATCGTCTTCTCGATCTCCACCACCACGAAGATGCCCAGCCCGACCAGGACCGGCACCACCCAGTCGCCGGGCGCCATCGAGGCCGTCTTGAAGGCGGCCTGCATGAACGGCGCGTAGACCAGGACCAGCTGGAGCACGATCAGCGCCGCCACCGATCCCCACGCGGCCCGGTTGGAGAACAGCAGCGAGGCGCGCAGGCTCGTGCCTTCCAGGAAGCGGCAGTTGAAGAGGTAGAACAGCTGGGCCATCACGAGCGTGTTCACCGCGACGGTCCGGGCCAGTTCCGTGGTGGCGCCCGCGCCGCCCAGCGTCAGGAAGAACACCGCGATCGTCGAGCCGCCGATCAGCACCGAGACGAAGATGATCCGCCAGACCAGCTCCCCGCCGATGATCGCCTTCGAGGAGTCCCGCGGCGGGCGGTTCATCACGCCGGGCTCGGCCGGCTCGAACGCGAGCGCGAGCGCGAGCGTCACCGCGGTGACCATGTTGACCCACAGGGTCTGCAAGGGGGTGAGTGGCAGCGTCCACCCCGCCAGGACGGCGACGAGGATCACGAGCGCCTGCCCGCCGTTGGTGGGCAGCGTGAAGACGATCGCCTTGCGGAGGTTGTCGTAGATCGTGCGGCCCTCCTCGACGGCCCGCTCGATCGAGGAGAAGTTGTCGTCGGCGAGGACGATCTCGGCGGCCTCCTTGGTGGCCTCGGTGCCCTTCACGCCCATCGCCACGCCGACGTCGGCGCGCTTCAGCGCGGGTGCGTCGTTGGCACCGTCGCCGGTCATCGCGACGACTTCGCCGTCGGACTGCATCGCGGTCACGAGGCGGATCTTGTGCTCGGGGCTGGTCCGGGCGAACACGTCGCAGGCGCGCGCCAGTTCGGCGAGGCCTGCGTCCGGTGTTTCTTCGATCTGGGCGCCGGTGACGGCGCCCTCGCCGTTCCCGATCCCCATCTCGCGGGCGATCGCCATCGCGGTGCCCGCGTGGTCGCCGGTGATCATCTTCACGCGAATCCCGGCGTCCTGGCACATCGCGACCGCCTCGATCGCCTCGGGACGAGGCGGGTCGATGATCCCGAAGAGTCCGAGGAAGACGAACCCGCCCTCCTGTACGTCCTCGGCGCTCACCTGCGTCGCGTCGCCCGGGTCCTTGACCGCCGCGGCCAGCACCCGCAGGCCTTGCGCGCTGAGCTCATCCACCTGCTCGTTCCACCACGCTGCGTCGAGCGGGGCGGTGTCCTGCGGGCTGGTGCCCTGCCGGTCGCACCGCTCGAGCAGCCGATCGGGGGCTCCCTTGAGGTGCAGGAGCGGGCCATGGCCGTCGAGCTCGTCCAGCGTGGCCATGAACCGGTTCTCGGAACTGAACGGCACCTCGTCACGCCGCGTTCCTTCGCCGCCGTTCCCGGCCTTCAGCGCCAGGGTGCGCAGCGCTCCCTCGGTGGGCTCGCCCGTCAGCTCCCAACGCCCGTCGTGGCAGCTCACCTGGGCGTCGTTCGTCAGCGCGGCGACCTGCACCATCGAGGCGAGGTCCTCGTGCTGCGCGAGATCCACCGCGACCCCGTCGCGTCGGATCTCGCCGTCGGGCGCGTAGCCGGTGCCGGTCACCTCGTACGTCCCCTCCACCGTCACGAGGTGGCGTACGGTCATCTCGTTCTTGGTGAGGGTCCCCGTCTTGTCCGAACAGATCACGGTCACCGAGCCGAGCGTCTCGACGGCGTTGAGGCGACGGGTGATCGCGTTGCGCCGCGCCATGATCTGCACGCCGCGGGCCAACGTGATCGTGAGGACCGCTGGCAGCCCCTCCGGGATCGCGGCGACCGCGAACCCGATCGCCGCCAGGAAGAGGTCCGCGAGGGCGTTGCCGTGGACGAACCGCCCCACCGCGAGCAGCACCAGCGCGATGGCCACGACGACGCCCGACAGGAACTGCCCGAACCGGGTCATCTGCCGGGTCAGGGGCGTACCGATCGGCTCGACCTCCGCCAGCATCGAGCTGATCCGGCCGATCTGGGTGTCGGCGCCGGTGGCCACCACGACACCCGTACCGGTCCCGCCCCGCACGATCGTGCCGGAGTGCGCGATGCACGCCCGGTCCCCGACGCCGGCGGCGGCGTCCACCTCCTCCGGCGACTTCCACGCCGGCTCGGATTCGCCGGTGAGGGCCGCCTCTTCGATGAGCAGGTCGGAGGTCTCCAGGAGCCGGACGTCGGCGGGCACCCGGTCGCCGGGCCCGACGCGGATCACGTCGCCGGGCACCAGCTCCTCCGCGTCGACCGTGCCCCACGAGCCGTCCCGGAGTGCCTGCGCGTGCGCGGAGAGCATCTCGCGGATCCCGGCGAGCGCCTCGGCCGCCTTGCCCTCCTGGATGAAGCCGATCAGGGCGTTGATGACGACCACTGCGAGGATCACCACGGTGTCCAGCCAGTGGCCGAGCAGCGCGGTCACCAGCGCGGCCCCGATGAGCACGTAGATCAGGACGTCGTGGAAGTGCCGCAGGAACCGCTTGACCACGTGTTCCTTCGGCTGCTCGGGAAGCCGGTTGGCTCCGTGCTCCTCCAGCCGCGCCCGGGCGGCGTCGCCGGTGAGGCCGTCGCGGTCGACGCCGAGGCGATCGAGGACCTCGTCGGCCGGCGCGGCGTGGGGTGGAGGATCGGCGGGCTGGGGGTCGGTCTCATCGTCGATCGCCGAGCGCTCTGGCATGAGCACGTCCTTTCCGGGGGTGGGGCTGCCCTCTCTCGATCCAACGCGAGATGGCTCCCGGACGCACCCTGCCGGGTCAGCTCGCGGACTGCTTCGCCACCGTCGCCTCGATCACCTTCGCCAGGGCGTCCCGGTCTGCCGCCGGGCCCTGAGCGCCGACGGCGAGCCCGAGCAGGTAGGCGCCCACGGGCGCCATCGGACGGTCCAGATCGTGGGCGATCACCCTGGTCAGGTCGTGGATTGCGGCGATGTCTACCAGCTGCGGGTCCACGCCCAGATCCCTGGCCGTCACCTCCATCCATTCCTGCCAACGCGCTTCGGTCTGGGCCAGGTCGGACATCGTCGCTCCTCGGTAGATCGTTCTCGGGTCTCGGTGGGGTCGGGGTCAGCGGCGCTCTTGCAGCTCGGGGCGGGACTCCCAGCCGCGTCGGGGGGCGTGGGTGCCGGTGCCCGCGCCGGGGCGGCGATCCGCGGACCGGTAGACGATGTACGGCCGCGTGAAGTACCCCA
>JBDIAS010000127.1:0-9389 GCA_039812465.1 Austwickia sp.
CAGGCGCTGGAGGTGCTTGTCCAGGCCCAAGACGGAGAACCATACCGGGACGTCTACGACTTCTGTAACCGGTTCTCCCACGGCGAGGGCAGCGAGAGTGTCGACGTGCTCGACGCCCGAGCTGTCTACGGGCAGATCCGGCGTTGTATGGAGTTCCTGCGAGCGGTCGATGGTGAGCATTTCGAGCGCATGTGCGCGGCCACGAGCACCAATCCAGCCGTGCTGCCATGAGGGCGTGGGAGCAACCAACCACAGCTGCCTCTCCCGCCTGTGTGAGTCCCGTTTCGTAACACCTCGCTGGAGCAGGTAGCGCCACAGCGAGTCGGCCGTCACTCCGATGCACTCGCCAACTCGGACCAGCGGCGTGCCTCCTCGCCGGTCGCGCTGAGTGCTAGGCATCTTGAGGTATCCGCGTCTTCGCCCACACCGTGCCTCGGTGAACTCCGTACCGGCGTGCCAGCGTCTTCACGCTGACACCGCCGGCGCGGGCTGTTCGCATAGCGTCCACTTCCTCGTCCGTGAGGCGTGTTCGAGATCGTTTCATTGGTTCTGCCGACGCGCCGATCAACGGGTCGTCGGCCCTGTCCTCCGTCTCGGGATCCTCACGGATGCCTTGATTCCACGCGGAAACCAGCCTCTCAACCCGTGGTCGCCTGTTCCCGTAGTGCTCCATTGCTTCCACCGAGGCGCTGTGGGTCGGGCGAAGCCCGGCCTGCAGCGCCTCGATTGAACTGAGCGACTCGAACCCGCAGGTGGAGCCGCGCCACGAGCGAAGCGAGTTGCGGGGATCGAGTCCCCTAGGCTCCACGCATGTCAGAGGCCCTTTTCCGATGTGGGGAAGGGCCTTCGACGTGAGGGTGCAGCAGCAAAGTGCAGCAACACCCCGTCACGACGGGGGCTTAACGCGCACTGCCTGGCGTGCGTGGCCTCTGGCGCCCTTGCGGATCCGTCGCCGTTCCCCTGTGTACTCCAGACGTATGCGCGGTAGCCGTTGCGGTCGGGAAGGCTGGAGCCCTCGCCGTTGACGCGACGGCTCCCGCTGACCAGAGCTCGTCGACTTGGGCCGCCGGCGGAGATCGGCATGTAGCTATTGGGATGCTCGTTCAGCGGCTCAGGTGTTCGGTGCACAGCCCGTTACGCAGACTCACCTCCTCCAACATGGACTGGCAGCGGATGCAGGCAACGCCTCGGAAGATGGTGCCCGGCTGGTCAGGGTCGGCTGGGATCGGTGTCGTGACGTACGCATCCGCGAATCGTGTGACCAGATGAGGGTGCCTGCGGCCGAGCATCCGGTGCAGCTCGGCCGCGGTGCGCACGGGATTCCTCTGTACGGCTGCAAGCAGATCGACGCCTTCCCGGTATGCCTGCAGGGTGAACCGTGACGCCATGAAGTAGTCGGGGTTGACTGCGCTCATCCCGTGCTGCGCGAGATCATCGAATGCGAAGTCGTCCACGTCGGTCGTGACCAGGTACCGGGCGCCCGCACGGATCGCATCGGCCATCACTTGCCGATCCTCAGCTGCGCCGGTCAGCAGGCCTTCCGTGCTGCGTGCTGTCGGTGATAGCTCGGTGCGGAGAATCTCACTACGCACGAGCGACGTTCGCGATGCCCGACCGCGGGCGTGCCGGTCGGCCTCGACCTCTACATGTTTCGACCACGTCCACCGCAAACCATCCGCACGCGCTCCGGCGATCAGCAGGGTGCGGGTGACAGGCGAGGCGAGCGCGTTGGCGTCGAGGAAGAGCAGCGGCGACTCACTCACCGAACAGCTCGGCCTCGATGTCAGCGACGGAGGCCTCAGCCATACGGTGCATGAGCTCGCGACTGAACCGCTCGTACTCGTTCATCGGGATGCGGTGATGGGTGCCGACCTTGGTGGCCTTGAGGTCACCATCGGCGATCCGGCGCAGTACGGTGGAGCGCGACATCCCTAACCGCTTCGCAACTTGGGCGGGGGTGAGTAGCTCCACCCGCGTGGAGAAGTCCACCACCTCGCCGCGCTTTCTCGCCGCGTCCAGGAACGCGCGGACCCGCGCCCAGTCGTCGTCCGACAGGCACGCCGGGTTCACGGTCATGCTGGTCATGTCGCCAGTGTACGAGAGATGTGATCACTTACGCACCATTAAGTGGCCACAGTGCGAGACCGGCACTCCGTCATCTCGTAGGTCATCCGACTGCAGAGCAGGGCGCCGGGTGCCGAGGGCATCGCGCGTGGACCAGCCCGTCTGCAACGCTCTGACATTCGAGGATTTCTGATGAGGTGCCTGGCGGCCCTCTGCATCCCTCCGTGCAAGGGGTGGGGGGGGAATGAGTTCCCTCAGCGTCTTTGAGATGTCGGCTTACGCCGCACCCTGCTCCGGCACCATCGGCGGCTCGCGGTCCAGGACGTCCAGCCTTCGCCGCGCTGCGCTCTCCACCAGGATCGGGATGTACGTCCGCACCGGACCCGCCAATGCCGAGTACTCGTTGGCCACGATGTCATCCGCGAGCGCTGTCGGCAGGTGAGGGAACCTGTCCTTCAGGGCTCGGCAGACGGCGTTCACTGCGTCAGCTTCACTACGGCCCTTCATGATGAAACTCCCTGTGTTGGACGGTCGTTCACACATCGTGACACAGTGCCGGTGCCCTGACCCGTCGAGCAAATTCATGATGAACGCAACATTTCGGTCATGAGTCTCCCTCGGAGGTCAGTTCCCCTGAGCAGGCCCTCCGGGTTCGCGACGATGGTGATTGGGGGGTCATCGAAGCACCCTGGCCCGTCACGCGGAGATCAACGAGACGACGGTGGGGTAGTTCTACGCGCAGTTCGCTGGCGTCCTCGGGAAGGGGTGGTGACGATGACCACGTACACCGTGACGGCAGAACGCGGCCGGGATCCGCGGATGTGGGTGTTCCAGTGCGCGGAGTTCCCCGGCGCCATCTCGCAGTCGCGTCGCCTGGCAGACGCGCGCGTGCTGATACGCGAGGTTATCTCGTTTGTGCCCGGGAACGTCTGCCCTCCACCGGATCGACCCGGCCAACGCAGGGTTCAACCGGTCGTGTTGCCCGGGCGGCCTCACCCGTGAGGGTCTCCCGGGGCCGGGTCGCCGAACTCGTCCAGGAGCCGACCGATCGTGCGCGCCACGCAGTCGGAGTCACAGCGCTGGGCCAGGTATCCCGATCCGCACGTGTGGATTTCGGCCAGCGCGCCCTCGAGCTGACGCGCTTCCCGGGTCACCGAAGCGGGAGCGGCGTCGCCTGCGGGCCGGTGTGCCAGCTCGCCCTCGAGGTACTCCTGCACCGCGCGCACCATCGTCTTGGCCATCGTGTCGGCGTCGCCTCGACCGGCGAGGAAGTCCGGCCCGAGCGCGAGCACCGGAGTCAGCGCCGCCCGCATACGCAGCGTGTGCTCGTCGTGTCCCGTCGATGTCGTCACCGTTGAACACCCTCCTCGGCTCGATCGCAGGATCGGAATCCGCATCGGTTATCCGGTCCTCCGTCATCCGTCCCCTCCATGGTGCGCCGCTCTCAGGCAGGCCGCGAGGCGGAGCGTTCTGTGGTGAACTACCAGTCCGGTAGATCCTGGTAGCTCACTGGTAGCACGCCGCAGCTGGTGCATGCCTGCACCGCATCGTCACCGACGGGACCCCTCGACGCCCCCGCGTAGGCGGGGCGGTTGCGGAGACGGCTCGCCAAAGACGTGCCTGCGCTGCAGGAGGCCGGGCTGCTCGTGCGACGCAAGGAGGGCCGCCGTTTCGCATGGACTCCGGCGCCCGACCTTGCCCAGCGCCTCGCCCGCGAGTGAGGGCCGCGCTCACTCCCTGGCCCGGTCGATCGCCTCCTTCGCCTGGCGCAGCGTGGCGCCGGTGCGCTCGCGGTGGTGCTTGACGGCGTGGATGACTTTGCCCTCGGCGATGAGCCGGCGTTCCTCCGCGTCGACCTGGCCGACGGGATCGACCGTCAGGGGATCGATGCCCAGCCGCGCGCACAGCTCGTTGAGCACGCCGTCCTGAGCCCGCGCGCGTCGCTCGAGCCGTTCGACCCGCCGCTCCAGCTCTCCCGCGCCGAATATGCCGAACATGCCGACCCCTCCTGTCCTCCAGCGACCGCCACGTCCAGCGACCGCCACGGCGTCATCGATCATGCCCCACCTCTCCACGGCCTTGTGGATGACCGGATCCCTTCGTCGGCTCGATCGTGGGAGGGTGCGACGGTGCTGTCCTGGTTGCCCGACCTCGCCCGAGAGGGGCACTCTGATGAGCGTGACCGTCCTACCGCAGAGCCGGCCGTTGACCGCGGCCGACCTGGAGACGATGCCTGATGACGGGCATCGTTACGAGCTCATCGACGGGACGTTGATCGTGACCCCGTCGCCGTCGGTGCCTCACCAGCGCGCCGTGGGCAACCTGCACGTCGAGCTCCGACGGCGGTGCCTAGCGACCCTGGAAGTCATGCTCGCCCCGCTGGATGTCACCTTCTCCCAGCACACGGTGCTCCAGCCCGATCTCCTCGTGGCGTCGCGCGAGGCGCTGGCCGGACGCACGATGCAGGGCGGCCCGGTGCTCGCGATCGAGGTGCTCTCGCCCAGCACGCGGCTCGTGGACCTCACGCTCAAACTCGCGACGTACGAAAGGGAGGGCACCCGCGCCTACTGGGTGGTCGACCCCCTCGTCCCCAGCATCACGGCCTGGCAGCTGGGTGACAGCGGGTCCGGTGGCGGCAGGTCCAGTGGCGGCAGGTCCAGTGGCGGGTACGTGCAGGTGGCGCACGCCGTCGTGGACGGGGTCTTCCGGGTGGAGTTCCCGTACGAGGTCGAACTCACCCCCGCGGCCCTGCTCGCCTGAGGGAACCGGGCGCCCGGATGGCCTGGCCCCGTCACGGGACGGCAGGGCTACCGGCCGACCAACAGGTAGGACACCGGGATGGCCAGCAGCAGGGACAGCGCCACGCGCTCCGCCCAGATCACGACCATCTGACGCAGGGTCACCGGGATCACCGTCGCGAGCATGCACGGCACCATGGCCGAGAAGAAGATCACCTGTGAGACACACACGATCGCGATCACGAACTGGGTCGAGTCGGCCGCGCCGGTCACCAGCGCCGCAGGCAGGAACATCTCCGAGATGCCCAGGGCCGCGGCCTCGCTGGCCAGCTGCGCGTCCGGCAGGCCCAGCGCCCACGTGATGGGGAAGAACAGGTAGCCGAGGATCTTGAAGATCGGCGTGTAGTTGGCCAGGATCAGCCCGACCAGGCCGATCGACAGGATGCTCGGGACCACCGCGACCGCCATCCGCGCCCCGTCGATGAAGTTCGACCACAACACCTTGGGAAGCGGCGGCGCCTCCGCCACCTTCTCGCGGGCCGCCGTCCAGGCGTGCTTCAGGCGGTCCTTGCTCGGCGGCGCGGGCCACGGCTCGGTGCCGCCGTACGTGGTGTCGGGGATGTTGCGCAGCGGCGGCAGGTGCACGGTGACGGCGGTGACGACAAAGGTGACCACGAGCGTCGTCCAGAAGTACATGTTCCAGTTGCCCATCAGGTTCAGCGACGACGCGACGACCACCATGAACGTCGCGGAGACGGTGGAGAACCCGGTGGAGATGATGGCGGCCTCCCGCGCGGTGTAGCCGCCCTCCTTGTAGATCCGGTTCGTGATCAGCAGGGACAGGGAGTAGCTGCCGATGAAGGAGGCCACGGCGTCCACGGCGGAGCGGCCCGGCGTCTTGAACACCGGACGCATGAAGTTCTCGACGAGCGCGCCCACGAACTCCAGGAGCCCGTAGCCGAGCAGGAAGCCGAGGAAGACCGCCCCGATCGGCACGAGCAGCCCGACGTTGATCGCCAGGGAGTTCATCAGGAAGGGCCCGAAGTTCCTCTGGAAGAGGAAGTCCGGCCCGATGCCGGCGACCAGCATGATGGCGAGGATGAGCCCGCCGAACTTGAAGACCGTGAAGATCTTGTTGACGAGCGAGGCCCGCCAGGTGCCGTCCACGAAGGGCATGGCGGTGCCCACGACGCAGGCGAGGATCACCAGGTACGGCAGGACGTCGGGGACGGTCCGCTTGATGGCGGTGACGATGTGGTCGAGAAGGATCGAGTCGTTCCCGGCCACCGAGAACGTGACGAAGAAGGCGAAGATCCCGACGGCGCTGTAGACGAAGAAGCGCCACATGCCGGCGTTGCTGGCGCGCGCTGCGCTCGGGTCGGATCGGGGTGCAGGTGGTGGTACGGGTGACGGTGCTGGTGACTCGGTCATGGGGCGAGTCCTTTCTCATGGTGAGAGCCTGCGTCAGCCACTCGAGCGGCCGAGGGAGGCCTGGAGCGCGGTGGTGACCTGGCGGATCTGGAAGACGGCGGCAATCTGTTCCTCGTCGGGGACGGACTCGCGGTCGAAGGTGACCGCGACGGCGGCCGCGGGGAAGCCGTGCCGGTCGCTCACGGCGACGGCGACGGAGGCCAGCCCCGGGGTGACCGTGCCGACCTCTTGCCCGTAGCCCTGCCGCCGGGTCAGCGAGAGGATCTGGCGCAGCTCGGTGACGGTGCGCGGCCCCGAGCCGGTGCGGTCGACGAGCGCGTCACGGGAGGGATAGAGGGCGCTGACCTGCGCCGGGGACAGGTGCGAGAGCATCGCCCGACCGCTCGCGGTGAGTTCGGCCGGGAGACGTACGCCGACGTCGGTGACGAGCGACGGCCGCCCGGGCGCCCGTTCCTCGATCAGGTAGACGACGTCCTTGCCGTGCAGGATCGAGAGGTGCGCGGTGTGCCGCACGACCTCGACGAGGCGCGTCACCAGGGGCGCGGCGATCCGACGCAGCGGCGCCTGCCGCTGGTAGCCCCAGGCCAACTCGTACGCGGCCACGCCGAGGGCGTAGCGCGCACCGTCCGCCACGTGGGTCACGTAGTCCTCCTCGATGAGGGTGGTGAGGAGGCGGTACGTCGTCGAGCGCGGGATCTCGAGCTGTCGCGAGATGCTCGCGGCGGTGACCGGACGGGAGCTGCGCCCCAGGAGGTTCAGGATCCTCAGGGCGTGCGTGGCGGCGGGGCTGTGGCTCATGGCTCATCGGGTGCGGCCGACACGGGCTTCCCCCCTCCCCACGCGTGGCGCCCGGCGCGCCAGACCGCCCACACCAGGGGCATGCCCGGGCGATAGGCGAGGTGGGTGGCCGACGGCGCGTCGAGGACCTGCAGGTCGGCCCGCGCGCCGACGCGCAGGCTCCCCACGGGTGGCCGTTCGTCGTCGGCGGGGTCGTCCACGGATCGCCGCAGGGCCCGTGCGCCCCCGTACGTCGCCGCGGTGACCGCCTCGGCGATGCTCATCCGCATCTGCAGCACCGCGGTGCCGAGGCAGAAGGGGATCGACGTCGTGTAGCTGGTGCCCGGGTTGCAGTTGGAGGCGATCGCCACTGTGGCGCCGGCGTCGAGGAGCCGACGGGCGGGCGCCAGCGGCGCGCGCGTGGACAGGTCGCACGCGGGCAGGAGCGTCGCCACCGTGTCGCTGCCGGCCAGGGCCGCGACGTCCGCGTCGGAGAGGTAGTTGCAGTGATCCACGCTGGCGGCGCCCATCTCGACGGCCAGCGCGACCCCGCCGGACTCGCCCAGCTGGTTGCCGTGCACCCGCAGCCCGAGGCCGGCATTCCGGCACGCGGTCAGCACACGGGCGGACTCCTCGATGTCGAACGCGCCTTCCTCGCAGAAGACATCGCCCCAGCGCACGTACGGCCGAACCGCCTGGAGCATCGGCCCGCAGACGAGGTCGACGTAATCGGCCCGCGCCCCGCCGCCCGGGGAACCCGTCGCGCCCGGGGAACCCGTCGCGCCCGGCCCGGCGTACTCCGGAGGGACCAGGTGCGCGCCGAGGAACGTGACCTCGTCGACCTGTTCGGCCGCGAGCCGCGCGGCGCGGGCCTCCTCCTCGACGGTCAGCCCGTACCCGGTCTTGGTCTCCAGGTACGTCGTCCCGCCCGCGAGCGCCTGCGCGACCCGGTCGGCAATCAGCGCGCGCAGCTCATCGTCGCTCGCTGCGCGGGTGGCGGCCGTGGTCACGCCGATGCCGCCCGCCGCGTAGGCCTGCCCCGACAGCCGGGCGGTGAACTCGGCCGCACGGTCCCCGGCGAAGACCAGGTGGCTGTGCGAGTCGACCCAGCCCGGCAGGACGCACCGGCCGCCCAGGTCGGTGGCCGTGTCGGCGGGCGGGGCGTCGGCGGCGGGCCCGATCCAGGCGATCAGGCCGTCCTGCAGCACCATCCCCGCGTCCGTGAGCACCTCGCCGTCGAGGCCGGGATCGGCGGTCCACAGCTCGCCGATCCCGGTGACCAGCTGCGCGGTCACGTCAGCTCCTCAGCATCGGGACGTGCACGCCGCGCTCGCGGGCCACGTCCTGCGCCTTCTCGTAGCCCGCGTCGGCGTGCCGCAGCACGCCCATGCCGGGGTCGTTGGTGAGCAGCCGGGTCAGCTTCTCCTCGGCGAGGTCGGTGCCGTCGGCCACGCTGACCTGGCCGGCGTGGATCGACCGGCCGATGCCCACGCCGCCGCCGTGGTGGATCGACACCCACGTGGCGCCGGAGCTCGCCGCGACCAGCGCGTTGAGCAGCGGCCAGTCCGCGATCGCGTCCGACCCGTCCTTCATGGCCTCGGTCTCCCGGTACGGGGAGGCCACGGAGCCGGAGTCGAGGTGGTCGCGCCCGATGACGATGGGCGCCTTGACCTTGCCCTCGCGGACGAGCTGGTTGAACAGGCGGCCGGCCTTGTCGCGCTCGCCGTAGCCGAGCCAGCAGATGCGGGCCGGCAGGCCCTCGAACTCGACGTACTCGCCCGCGGCGTCGATCCACTGGTGCAGGTGCTCGTTGTCGGGGAAGAGCTCCTTGATCGCCGCGTCGGTGACCGCGATGTCCTGCGGGTCCCCGGACAGCGCGACCCAGCGGAAGGGGCCGAGCCCCTCGCAGAACAGGGGGCGGATGTACGCCGGGACGAAGCCGGGGAACTCGAACGCCCGCGTGTAGCCGGCGTGCCGGGCCTCGTCGCGGATGGAGTTGCCGTAGTCGAAGACCTCCGCGCCCTCGTCCTGGAACTCCACCATGGCCTGGACCTGCGCGGCCATCGACTCGCGGGCTTTCTTGGTGAATCCGACGGGGTCGGCGGCGGCCTCCGCGTCCCACTGCTCGACGGTGATCTCGGTCGGCAGGTAGCTCAACGGGTCGTGGGCGCTGGTCTGGTCGGTCACGACGTCGACGGTCACTTCGCCGGCGCGGTGGCGCCGCAGCAGCTCCGGGAAGACGTCGGCGGCGTTGCCCACCAGCCCGACGGACAGGGCGCGGCGTTCCTGCGTGGCGGCCTGCAGCTTCGCGATGGCCGCGTCCAGGTCGGTCTCGACCTCGTCGAGATACCGCTTGGCCGCGCGGCGGTCGAGGCGGGC
>JBDIAS010000128.1:0-9379 GCA_039812465.1 Austwickia sp.
TCGGCGATCTTCGAGCGCGGCGAGACCCAGATCATGGGCGTGACCACGTTGAACATGCTCCGCATGGAGCAGCAGCTCGACACGCTGTCGCCGGAGACGCGCAAGCGGTACATGCACAACTACAACTTCCCGCCCTACTCCACCGGCGAGACCGGCCGCGTGGGGTCCCCGAAGCGGCGCGAGATCGGGCACGGAGCGCTCGCCGAGCGGGCCCTGATGCCGGTGCTGCCGACGCGCGAGGAGTTCCCCTACGCGATCCGTCAGGTCTCCGAGGCGCTCGCCTCCAACGGGTCGACCTCGATGGGCTCGGTGTGCGCGTCCACCCTGTCGCTGCTCAACGCGGGCGTGCCGCTGCGCGCGCCGGTCGCGGGCATCGCGATGGGCCTGGTGAGCGCCGAAATCGACGGCCAGACGCAGTACGCGGCGCTGACCGACATCCTCGGCGCCGAGGACGCCTTCGGCGACATGGACTTCAAGGTCGCGGGCACGCGCGAGTTCGTCACGGCGATCCAGCTCGACACCAAGCTGGACGGGATCCCCGCGTCCGTGCTCGCGGCGGCGCTGACCCAGGCCCGCGACGCCCGGTTCTACATCCTCGACGTGATGCACGAGGCCATCGACGCCCCCGACGAGATGAGCCCCTTCGCGCCGCGGGTCATCTCGGTCCAGGTGCCGGTCGACAAGATCGGCGAGGTCATCGGCCCGAAGGGCAAGATGATCAACCAGATCCAGGAGGAGACCGGCGCCGACATCTCGATCGAGGACGACGGCACCGTCTACATCGGCGCCACCGACGGCCCGTCCGCCGAGGCGGCCCGGGCGGCGATCAACGCGATCGCGAACCCGCAGATGCCCGAGATCGGGGAGCGGTTCCTGGGCACGGTCGTCAAGACGACCACGTTCGGCGCGTTCATCTCGCTCCTGCCGGGCAAGGACGGCCTGCTGCACATCTCCGAGGTGCGCCGGCTGGTCGGCGGCAAGCGGATCGACTCGGTCGACGACGTCCTCGCCATCGGCCAGAAGGTCCAGGTGGAGCTGAAGGAGATCGACCCGCGCGGCAAGCTGTCGCTCGGGGCGGTGCTGACCGAGGACCAGCAGGCCGCGGCCGACGCGGCGGGGTCCGACGACTCCGAGCGCCGCGGCCGGGGTGGTCGTGACGGCGGTCGTGACAGCGGTCGTGATGGTGGTCGTGACGGTGGCCGGGGAGAGCGCCGCGAGCGCGCCCCCCGGCGGGATGAGCACGCAGCGGACGCGACCGACGCGACAGACGCCGACGCCGACGACGAGCGCGCCGAGGGCGAGCAGGGCGAGTCGGAGTCCGGTCGCGAGCGCCGTCCGCGCAACCGCCGCCGCCGTCCCCGCCGGGACAGCGGTGACGATGCCGGTGGCGACGGTGCGGTGACCGGCGAGGGCACCCCCGAGGCCGACGCGCTGGTCGAGTCCTCCTCCGGCGACGAGGCGGTCTCCGCCTCCTCCGAAGAGGCCTGATCCGCCGAAGAAGCAGCAGGTAGCGAGGCCCGGCGCGATGGCGCGCCGGGCCTCGCGCCATGGTGACCGGCCGTCGCTCAGGCATGGGACCGCGGCGCCCGACGGCATGGGACCGCGAGGCCCAACGGGCGTTACTGGCCCGGTGACCGGCGGACTTACTGGCCGGGTACTCCGCTCTCCACCGACCCGCCGCCGGACAGCGCGCGACGGATCTGCGCGATGGCGTCCCGCACCGCCGGGTCCGTGCCGTTGGGGCCGCTGGACGCCTGGGCGCAGGCGACCAGGAGCGTGTTCCGATACCCGATCAGGTGGGCGGGCGCCTTGGCGCTGAGGATGGCGACGGCGCGTTCGAGCGTCGCCAGGACGTCGGGGTTGGACCCCTTCTCTGCCGAGTCGGCACCGTTCAGCCAGGCGATAGATCCCTGGGCGGCGGCGCGGACGATGTCGCGCTCCTTGGCGCTGAGTTCGATGCTCATGGTGGATAGCTACCCCGCGGGCCGCGCTCGAACCACGAGCCTCGTCGTCGCGAGTCGGCGGCGCGTCCCCGGAGGCATCGGCTGATCGGGGTGGGTCGCCCGGCGAGACGCCCGCTCCGCGGGAGGGTGGCAGGCTGGAGCCGTGGGCACTCCCCGCGTCTTCGGCCCGCCGCCGATCGCTCTGGCGCACCGCGGCGGGTCCACGTACGGGCCCAACCTCGGAGTGGAGAACACGACCGCAGCGTTCGCGCGGGCGCTCGCCCTGGGCTACGTGCACCTGGAGACCGACGTGCACGTCACCCGCGACGGCGTGTTGCTGGCCCTGCACGACGAGCGGCTCGACCGGGTGGCCGACATGACCGGAGAGGTGTGTCGGCTCACCCACGAGGAGGTCTCCCTGGCCCGGATCGGCGGCCGCGAGCCCGTACCGACCATGGACGGCCTGTTGGCCGCCTTCCCTCAGGCGCGGTTCACGATCGACCTGAAGTCCGCCGGGACGCCGCGCGCGTTGTGGCGGGTGCTCGTCGCGGCGAAGGCGTGCGACCGGGTGTGCGTCGGGTCGTTCTCGGTCGCGAGGCTGTGGGCCTTCCGCGCGTTGGCGCGCGGACGAGTGGCGACGTCGGCCGGGCCGCTCGGGGTGGCGTGGCTGCGGTTCGCGCCGGGGTGGCTGAGCCGGTGGGTGCATTCGCCCGGCGTCGCCTACCAGGTGCCGGTCCGCTGGCCCGTCCTCGGCCGCGAGGTGCGGGTCGTCACGCCCGGTTTCGTGGCGGCCGCCCATCGCATCGGCCGCCAGGTGCACGTGTGGACGATCGACGAGGCGGACGAGATGGCGGCCCTGCTGGACCTCGGCGTGGACGGGCTGGTCAGCGACGCGGTGGACGTCCTGGCGGAGGTTCTCGCGCGCCGGGGCGCCTGGCCGCCGGAACCCTGCGAGTAAGCCCTCCGCCCGAGGGCCCGCGATGGGTCAGACGGTCGCGAGGGGACCGTACGTACGCTTCGCCTTCTCCAGCGCGGAGACGTACCCGGCGCGCCCGTAATCCGTCGTGTCCACCTCGTCCGGGACGGCGAGCAGTCCGCGTACGTCGGAGACTGACGCGAACCCCTTGGCCGCGCACCACGCCTCGAGCCCGGCGATCAGGGAGCTCGCGTGGGACTCCCCGTGCCGCACCAGCGACGACGTGCTCATCACGACGTCGGCGCCCGCCAGCAGGTAGCGCACCACGTCGTCCGAGGTCTCGACGCCGGTCGTTCCCGCCAATGAGGCGCGGATCCGCCCGTGCAGGGCCGCGATCCACGTCTGCGGCAGCCGGGCCTCGCCGGGCGAGGACAGCTCGATCTCCGAGGTCACCAGGATCTGTTCGACGTCGATCTTCGGCTGGATCCACCGGTTGAAGAGGACCAGGCCGTCGGCCCCCGCCTCGTCCAGGCGCAGGGCCAGCGACCCGAACGACGAGAAGTACGGGCTCAGCTTCATCGCCACCGGGATGGTCACCGAGTCACGCACCGAGCGCAGGATGTCGACGTGCCGATCCTCGATGACGCGGCCGTCGACCGTGACGTCGCCCGGGACGAGGAACACGTTGAGCTCGATCGCCGCCGCGCCCGCGTCCTGCATCTGGCGGGCGAAGTCTGCCCAGCTGCCGAGCGTCGAGCCGTTGAGCGAGCCGATGACCGGCACGTCCACGGCCGACACGGCGTCTTCCAGCAGCGAGAGGTAGCGGTGCGAGAGCCCCGTGTCCTCGGTCGGCATCGTCGGGAAGTACGACAGGGACTCCGCGAAGGACTCCTCGTGACTCTCCTCGATCTCCAGGTCTCGATCCCGCTCGTGGCGCAGCTGCTCCTCGAACAGGGAGTAGAGCACGACCGCCGCGACGCCGGCGTCAGCGAGGCGGCGCACCCCGTCGACGGTCTGGGACAACGGCCCCGCAGAGGCCACGAGCGGATTGCGCAACTCCAGGCCCAGGTAACGGGTCGACAGGTCCACCATCGCGATCAGTTCTCCTTTCGCGCGTCGGCCGCGAAGGCCTCTGCGCCTCGCGTGGCCAGCGCCTCGTACTCCGACCACCGGCGGTCCACCTGCAGCTGGCCCAGCTCGGCGAGGCGCTGCGCCTCCTGCGGATCCGCGTTCTTCAGCATCCGGAAGCGCAGCTCGGCCTTGTGGTACTCCTCCAGCGTCAGGCGGGGCCGGGGGCTGTCCAGCAGGAACGGGTTGCGTCCCCGCATCCGCAGGATCGGGTTGTAGCGCATCAGCGGCCAATGCCCGCTGTTGACCGCCTTGTACTGCTGATCCAGGCCCTTGCGCATGTCGATGCCGTGGGCGATGCAGTGGCTGTACGCGATGATCAGGCTCGGCCCGTCGTACGCCTCCGCCTCCCGGAACGCCTTCAGCGTCTGCTGGGGGTCGGCGCCCATCGCGACGCGGGCGACGTAGCAGTGCCCGTACGCGGTGGCCTGCAGGGCCAGGTCCTTCTTCGCGGTCGTCTTGCCTCCCGCAGCGAACTTGGCCACGGCCCCCATCGGCGTGGATTTGCTGGCCTGGCCGCCGGTGTTCGAGTACACCTCCGTGTCCATGACGAGGATGTTGACGTCCCGGCCGGAGGCGAGCACGTGGTCGAGCCCGCCGGAGCCGATGTCATAGGCCCAGCCGTCCCCACCGACGATCCACACCGAGCGGCGGACCAGGTGGTCCATGACGCTGACCAGGTCCTTCACCGCCGTACCGTCCAGCTTGTCCAGCCGGGCGCGGAGCTCGTTCAGGCGCTCCTGCTGCTGGTGGATCTCGGTCTCCTGGGCCTGCGGGGCGTTCAGGATCGCGTCCACGAGGTCAGCCCCGACCTGGTCGCGCAGGAACGCGAGACGCTTGCGGGCAAGACCTGCCTGCAGATCCGCGGCGAGCCGCATCCCGAGCCCGAACTCGGCGTTGTCCTCGAAGAGGCTGTTGCTCCACGCGGGGCCGCGCCCGTCGGCGTTCACCGTCCACGGCGTCGTCGGCAGGTTGCCTCCGTAGATCGAAGAGCAGCCGGTCGCGTTCGCGACCATGGCCCGGTCGCCGAAGAGTTGCGTCAACAGCTTCACGTACGGGGTCTCGCCGCAGCCTGAGCACGCGCCAGAGAACTCGAACAGCGGCTCCAGGTACTGGATCCCGCGCACGGTGCCGAAGTCGACCTTGCTGCGCGTGTTGACCGGGATGCTCTCGAAGAACGCCACCGACTCCTTCACGGGCTCGCGGTCGCGGACGAGTGCCAGGTTGATCGCCCGGCGGTTCGGCTGCTGGACCGGCCGCACCGGGCAGGCCTCGACGCACAAGCCGCAGCCGGTGCAGTCCTCGGCGTACACCTGCAGCGTGTAGTTCTCGCCCGGCACGCCCGCCGCGTTGAGCTCCGCGGTCTGGAACGACGCGGGCGCGCCGTCGAGGTGCTTCGTGCGGTACCGCTTGGCGCGCAGCACGCCGTGCGGGCAGACCATCGCGCAGTTGCCGCACTGGATGCACTCGTTCTCGTCCCAGACGGCCACGATCTCCGAGACGTTGCGCTTCTCGTAGGCCGTCGTGCCGCTCGGGTAGGTGCCGTCGACGGGCAGCGCGCTGACGGGCAGGTCGTCGCCGCGGCCGATCAGCATCGTGCCGGTCACGTCGCGGACGAACGCCGGGGCGTGGTCCGGGACGGGCTTGAGCAGCTCGATGTCGGACGTGAGCTTCCCGGGGGTCTCGATCTGGTGCAGCGCGCCGACGGAGGCGTCGACCGCCGCCTCGTTGCGCGTGACGACGTCCGCGCCGCGTCGCCCGTACGTCGTGCGGATCGAGGCCTTGACCTTCTTGATCGCCTCGTCCTTCGGCAGCACGCCGGAGATCGCGAAGAAGCACGTCTGCAGCACGGTGTTGGTCCGCCCGCCGAGCCCCGACTCGCGGGCGACGGCGCCCGCGTCGACGGCGTGCAGCGTGATGTCCTTGTCGAGGATGCCTTGCTGCAGGGAGCGCGGCAGGTGGTCCCACACCTCCTCCGGCGGGTGCGGGCTGTTGATCAGCAGCGTCGCGCCCTGCGCGGCGAACTCCAGGATGTCGATCCGCTCCAGGATCGAGGTGTGGTGGCAGCCGACGAAGCTCGCCGAGCTCACGAGGTACGGGGCTGTGATCGGCTCCGGACCGAAGCGCAGGTGGGAGACCGTACGGGAGCCGGACTTCTTGGAGTCGTAGACGAAGTAGCCCTGGGCGAACCGCTCGGGCAGATCGCCGAGGATCTTGATCGTGTTCTTGTTGGCCCCGACCGTGCCGTCGCTGCCGAGGCCATAGAAGACCGCGCCCACGGTGCCCTCGGGCATCACCTCCGGCTCGGGGCCCACCTCCAGCGAGATGCGCGTGACGTCGTCCGTGATGCCGACCGTGAAGCGTGGCTTGGGGTCCTCACGGGTGAGCTCGTCGAAGACCGCGACGCCCATCGCGGGGGTGAACTCCTTGCTTGCCAGCCCGTACCGTCCGCCGATGACGAGCGGCACGCCCTGTCGGCGGCCGCGCGCGGCGGCCTCGCTGAGGGTGGCGACCACGTCCAGGTAGAGCGGCTCGCCGAGCGCGCCCGGCTCCTTGGTGCGGTCGAGGACCGCCACCCTCGTGGCCGACGCCGGCAGCGCGGCGATCAGTTCGTCGGCGGGGAACGGACGGTACAGCCGGATGTTGACCACGCCGACCTTGTGCCCGTCGGCGCGAAGGTGGTCGACGACCTGGCGCATCGTCTCCCAGCCGGAACCCATGATCACCGCGACCCGGTCCGCCTGCGGGTCGCCGTGGTACTCCACCAGGTGATACTGGCGGCCGCAGCGCGCGGCCAGCCGGTCCATCGCGGACTGCGTGATGCCCGGGATGGCGTGGTAGAAGGGGTTCGCGGTCTCCCGGGACTGGAAATAGGTGTCCGTGTTCTGGGCCGTGCCCCGGATGAACGGGTGCTCCGGCGAGAGGGCCCGCTCGCGGTGGGCTCGCACCAGGTCCAGCGGCACCAGCTGACGCAGGTCCTCGTCGCTCAGCATCTCCAGGACGTTGAGCTCGTGGCTGGTGCGGAACCCGTCGAAGAAGTGGATGAAGGGCACGCGCGACTCCAACGTCGCGAGCTGCGCCACGGCCGCCATGTCGTGGCACTCCTGCACGCTGGTGCTCGCGAGCAGCGCGAAGCCGGTCTGCCGGACCGCCATCACGTCCTGGTGGTCGCCGAAGATCGACAGGCCCTGGGTGGCCAGTGAGCGGGCCGCGACGTGAATCACCGCCGAGGTGAGCTCGCCGGCGATCTTGTACATGTTGGGGATCATCAGGAGCAGGCCCTGGCTGGCCGTGAAGGTCGTGGTGAGGACCCCGCCCTGGAGGGCACCGTGCGCGGCGCCCGCCGCCCCGCCCTCGGACTGCATCTCCACGACGGTGGGGATCGTGCCCCACACGTTCGTCCGCCCGTGGGCGGCCCACTCGTCGGCGAGCTCGGCCATGGTCGAGCTGGGGGTGATGGGGTAGATGCTGCACAGCTCGTTGAGGCGGTAGGCGACCGACGCGGCGGCCTCGTTGCCGTCGATGATGGCCCTGGGCATCAGAGGAGTCCTCCCTGTCGCGTGTCGTCGGCCGAGGTGCTGGCGCGCGGGCGACCCACGGAGGGGCCGGTGAGCGGCAGGTCCGGGCGGCCCTCGGTCACCATCTCGATGGCGTGCACCGGGCACTGGTCGTAGCAGGTGCCGCACCCCGTGCATTTGTCGTAGTCGTACTTGTAGCGCAGGCCCCTGCCGAGCTTGATCACCGCGTCTTCCGGGCACGCGCCCATGCAGCCGTCGCACTCGATGCAGTTGCCGCAGGACAGGCAGCGCTTGGCCTCGAAGACCGCCTGGTCCTCGTCGAGCCCGCCGACCACTTCGTCGAACGCGGTGACGCGCGCGTCCGGGTCCAGCTCGGGCTGGATACGCCGGGCGAAATCGCCGAAGTACCACAGGTGCAGGTCGTCCAGCCCGACGACGGGGTGCTTCGGCCCCCGGACGAAGCGGCGGCTGTTGAGGTAGGCGTCGATGGTCCGGGCGGCGCGCTTCCCGTGACCGACGCCGACGGTGACCGTGCGCTCGGAGGGCACCGCGTCACCGCCGGCGAAGATGCCGGGGACGTCGGTCATCAGCGTGGCCGGGTCGACGTGGACGACGTCGTCGTTGAACTGCATGCCGGGGATGGTCTTGAGGAACTCCGAGTCGGTCTGCTGCCCGAGGGCCAGGATGACCGTGTCGGCCTCCAGCCTCTCGAAGCGGCCGGTGCCGCGAGGCTTGCCGTTCTCATCCAATTCCATGATCTCGACCGTGAGGTCGTCGTCGACCTCCGTGATGGTGCGCAGCCAGTTCATCTTCACGCCTTCCCGCTCGGCCTCCTCGGCCTCGAAGGCGTGGGCAGGCATCTGCTCGCGGGTGCGGCGGTAGACGATCATCGTCTCGTCGGCGCCCAGCCGCCGGGCGACCCGTGCGGCGTCCATGGCCGTGTTGCCACCGCCGTAGACGGCGACCTTGCGGCCCATCACCGGGCGGTCGCCGCTCGCGACGTCGCGCAGGAAGCTCACCGCGTCGACCATGCGGCCGGCGTCGGTCGTCGGGATGTCCACGCGCCGGGACAGGTGCGCGCCGATCGCCACGAAGACGGCGGCGAAGTCCCCTTCCTTCTGCTCGGTCAACAGGTCCTTGACCGTGTGGTTGAGCACGATCTTGACCCCGAGCGCCTCGACCCGGGCGATCTCGCCGTCGACGACGTCGCGGGGGAGGCGGTACTCCGGGATCCCGTACCGCATCATCCCGCCCGCGAGGTCACCGCTGTCGTGGATCTCCACCTCGTGACCGAAGCGGGCCAAGTGGCACGCCGCGGAGAGGCCCGAGGGGCCGGCGCCGACGATCAGCACCCGCTGGCCGGAGAGCGTCGTGGGCTTCTCGAACTGCCAACCCTTCTCCAGCGCCAGGTCGCCGAGGTAGCGCTCGACGCCGTGGATCGAGATCGCGCTGTCCAGGTCGGCCCGGTTGCACGCGCTCTCACACGGGTGGTAGCAGACCCGCCCGTGGATCGCCGGGAACGGGTTGTCTGCGGTCAGCTGCCGCCAGGCGCCCTCCGCGTCGCCGAGCTTGAGGAGGCGGAGCCACTCCTGGATGTTCTCCCCGGCCGGGCACGCGTTGTTGCACGGCGGGAGCAGGTCGACGTAGATCGGCATCCGGGAGCGCACCGGCGCGACGCGGCCCGAGGTGGTCGCGAGGTCGGGGAGCGCTGCGATGTCGCGGTGGATTCCTGGCATGGTGACCTCGGTATCGTCGCTGGCACACGGGGGCTGGCACACGAGGGCCGCCCACGGGGATGGAGGCAGCCTAGGCCGCTCGTCACGCGAGGTGGCGGATATCGCCGACCATCTCCTCGAAAAAGGGGCGCGAACAAA
>JBDIAS010000129.1:0-9207 GCA_039812465.1 Austwickia sp.
CCCGTGGGCGGGAACGGTACGCGTTGGCGCCGACGGGCTCTGCGGGGATGCGTACGTTTGCCGCCCGTGGGCGGGAAATGGCGGCGGGCACCTGCGGTGTTGCGTACGGTTCCTGCCCGTGGGCGGGAAGAGTACGGACGGGTACGCGTTGCGGGCCGGGCCGCTCGTGACCCCGGACCCTGTTCAGTGGCCGAGGTTGCCCTCGTGCTCCCGGTGTCGGGCGGGCTCCAGCTGGAACGTGGAGTGCTCGATCGGGATCGGGAAGTGCGTGGACGCGCACTCCTGCAGGGCGTCGAGGAGGTCAAGGTTGCGCCCGTCGGTGAAGCAGCGGTCCTCGACCACCACATGGGCGGTCAGCACCGGCAGGGTCGTCGCGATGCGGGACACGTGCATGTCGTGCACGTCGAGGACGCCGTCCATCGACAGGATGTGGGCCCGGATGTCGCCGAGGTCGAGCCCCCTCGGCGCGCTCTCCAACAGCACGCTGACGGCTTCGCGGAGGATCCGTACGGCCCGGGGCAGGATCAGCGCAGCGATGAAGAGCCCCGCGAGCGCATCCGCCTGCATCCACCCGGTCGTGGCGATCACGATCGCGCCGATGATCACCGCCACCGAGCCGAGCGCGTCGTTGACGACCTCCAGAAACGCGGCGCGCATGTTGAGGTTGTCGGCGCGGCCCCCCGCCAGTACGGCCATCGAGATGAGGTTGCCGACGAGGCCGACGACGCCGAAGACCAGCAGCAGCCGCGGTGGCACGTCGGCCGGCTCGAACAAGCGCCGGACCCCTTCGACGGCGGTGTAGAGGCCGACGATCAGGAGGATTCCCGCCTGGACGCCGGCGGATAGCACCTCGGCGCGGGCGAAGCCCCAGGTCCGTCGGTCCGTGGGCGGCAGGAGCATGAGCCGGGCCGCCAGCAGGGCCATGCCGAGGCCGATGGTGTCGGTGAGCATGTGACCGGCGTCCGTCAGCAGCGCGAGGCTGCCCGTCCAGAACGCGCCGACGACCTCGGCGACCAGCAGCGTCGCCGTGACCGCGAAGGCGATCAACAGCCGCCGGAACCCCACCCGCGAGTGGTCGTGCGAATGGCCGTGGCCATGTCCGTGGCCATGTCCGTGGCGGCGTCCCTGGCCATGTCCATGGCCGCCTCCGCTGTCGCGACCCTGCTCATGTCCGCGGCCCTGCTCATGTCCGCGGCTCTGCTCATGTCCGCGGCTCTGCTCCCGGCCGCGGTCTCGACCACGGCCAGGACCACGGGTCAGCGCAGACTCGTCGTCCTCGGCGGACCCGGGCTTCTCACGCAGACCGCGAGGAGAAGCGGCGTCGCGACAGCGCGCCGCGAACGCGTGCAGCGAACGCAGGTGCTCCGGCGAACCGTCCGGCTCCTCCGCCCGTGTGGCCATGCCGCTCAGGGTAGGTCACCCCCTCGCTCACAGGGGGCTTTCCTGTGGTGACCGGCGGCGATGGTCGGGTCGCGGTCACCCGGACGCCGTCACCTGATCGCTGCGATCTGGTCGCCGTGACCCGGTCGCCGTCACCTTTTCGCTGCGATCCGGTCACCATGAGCCGGACGCCGTCACCCGGACGCCGTCACCCGGACGCCGTCACCCGGTCGCCGTCGTCCGGTCGTCGGCATCTCGCCCCGGCCGGCTGGCCTCAGTTGAGGGGAGACGCGCCGAGCGTGACCACCGCTGTCTTCGCCGAGCCGTCCGCCGCCACCCAGCCCACCGTGACTGCGGCGCCGGGACGCAGGGACCCGAGCGCGAACGACAGGGCGCCCGCGCTGTCGACGGCTCGGTCGTTGAAACGGGTGATCACGGCGCCGGGTGCCATGGCGATGCCCGCCGCGGGTCCGCCGGGTGTCACCTCGCGCACCGCCGCGCCGGACTCGCCGTTCGCGCCGCGACCGTCGGCGATGAGGACGCCGAGCGCCGCCCGGGCGCCGACCCGCACGGTCCCGCCGGACCGCCCCGCGAGGATGTCGTCGGCGATGCGTACGGTGTGCGCGATCGGGATCGCAAACCCGGCGACGGCGGGGCCGGTGGCGGCGGCCGTCGTCATGCCGAGCACCTCGCCCTGCGCGTCCAGGAGAGGCCCGCCCGAATAACCCGACACCACCGCGGCATCCGTGCGGAGCAGCCCGGTCATCGTGTCCGGGAGCCCGCGGCCGTCGGGCACCACGCGGATCGCGTCCTGCGTGGCGGTCAGCACGCCCTGGACTTTCCGCAGCCGATCGGTCCCGCCGCCGTTGCCGACCGCGACGACCCGGTCCCCGACCGCGACCGGGTCGCGGTCGATGCGCACGGTCGGCAGGCCCGCGGCGCCGGACAGCTTCAGCAGGGCCACGTCGTGCGTCTCGTCGGCGCCGACCACCGTGGCGGCGTAGCTGCGTCCGCTGTCCGCCACGGTGGCCCGGATCTGAGAAGAGCCCTCGACAACGTGGTAGTTCGTGACCGCATACCCGTCCGCTCGCAGCACCATCGCAGTGCCCGCGGACGTCGCGGTCGCGCCGGGCCGCGGGATCGTTGAGTCGAGGAGCAGTACGCCGGGCGCGGCGCCGGACGCCGTCCCGGGCGTCGCGGCGCGGCGGGCCTGGTCGGCGGACGGGGCAGACGGTGACGGTGATGGCGACGGGGGACTGGTCGGGGTTGGCGAGCCGCTGGGAGCCTGCGGGTCGGGACTCGGCGTGTCGCCGGCGCCGTTCGCCTCCTCGTGCGGGGCCACGCTCGGGCTCGAGGTCGTGGACGTCGGGCCACCCAGGCCGAGGTCGGGCACCGGGACGTTGCACCCCGCAAGCGCTGCCGTCAGCAACGACACGCCTGCGAGCGCGCACGCGCGACGGAAGGCCGCACCGCGACGGAAGGCCGCATCGCGTCGAAGCGCCCGACGCAGCGGCGCAGGCGTACGGTTCGACACGGGCGTACGGCCCGGCGCAGGCGTACGGTTCGACACGGGCCTACGGCCCGACGCGGGCCTACGGTCCGGCGAAGGCGCGCGGTCCGGTGCGGCGGTCACCACGGGCCTCCTCGGTGTGCGCATCTCCTATGTGATCGGCGCACCCGGCGCGTCCCCAAGGGGACCGGGCCCGGCAAACGGCGGCCGGCCCCAGAAGGAGCCCCGTTCAGCGAGCCTCGTCGAGGGCCGCGAGCTGCTCACGCCGTTCGGCGTGGCGGCCCCCCTCAGGCTTCGTACCGATGAACTCGTCCACGATCATCTTCGCCAGCTCGACGCCGACCACCCGGCCGCCCATGGCCAGCACGTTCGCGTCGTTATGCAGGCGTGCCAACCGCGCGGAGTACGGTTCGGACACGCAGGCGCAGCGCACCCCGCGCACCTTGTTGGCCGCGACCGAGATGCCCACCCCGCTGCCGCAGATGGCAATGCCCAGATCGACGTGCCCGGCGGCGACCGCCTCGCCGACCACGCGCCCGTACTCCGGATAGTCCACCCGGGCCCCGCTATGCGAGCCGTAGTCGGTCACCTCGTGGCCGAGAGAGGTGAGATAGGCCGCGATCTCGGTCTTGAGCTCGTATCCCCCATGGTCCCCGCCGACGCCGATATTCATGCGATCAGCCTAGACATCTCGTCAACCGGGCGGCATCTCGTCAACCAAGGCGACATCTCGTCAACCAGGGCGCGGGTCAGGCTCCGGCCACGAACGGCGCGACGCGCTCCGTCGGCCGCCCGATGATCGCCCGGTCGGAGCGCACCAGCAGGGGCCGCTCCATCAGAGCGGGGTGCGCGGCCAGGACCGCGGCGACCTGCTCCGGAGTGCGCACGTCATCCGCGGTGAGCCCCGCGGTCTTGAACGCCGGGTCCCGCCGCACCAGCGCGCTGGGCTCGTCCTCCAGGACGGCGAGGATATCGCGCAGCGCGGACTCGTCGAGCGGGGTCTTCAGGTACTCGACGACCTCGGCGTCGACCCCCGCCTCCTGGACGGCAGCCAGCGCGGCGCGGGACTTGGAGCAGCGGGGGTTGTGGAAGAGGCGCAGTTCGCTCATGGTCCGTTCCTACGACAGGAGCGGTCGCGGGGCAAGCCCGCTCCAGAGCGAGTGGTACGAGATGCCGCGGCACCGGGAGACGTACGGGAACTCCGCGGGCACCGGGAGACGTACGGGAACCCGGTGGCGCCGGGAGGCGTACGGGAACCTCGCGAGCGCCGGGAGGCGTACGGGAATGCGGTGGCGCCTGCGAGCGTACGGGGGAGGGCTACTCTGCCCCGGTGAGCTCCCGCCGTCCCGTCGTCCTCAGCGCCCGGTGGGCTCCGGCGTTCGTCCTCAGCGCGGCGGTGCTGTGGGGCCTGCTCGGCATCTTCGGCACGCAGGCGCAGCGCGAGGGCGTGAGCCCCATGGAGGTGAGCTTCTGGCGGGCGGTCATCGGCACGCTGCTCTTCGGCGCCCAGGCTCTGGCGATGCGGGCCGCCTTCCCGCGCGGGCGGGACCTTGCCGTGACGGCCGCGTTCGGCGTGATCGGGGTCGGGGTGTTCTACAGCAGCTACCAGGTGGCCGTGCGAGAGGGCGGCGCGAGCCTCGCGAGCGTCCTGCTCTACTCCGCGCCGGCGTTCGTCGCGGTGCTCGGCTGGGCCGTGCTGCGCGAGCGGCTGGGCGGCCGGGAGGTGCTCGGGGTGGCGGCGTCGGTCGGCGGGATCGCGCTGATCAGCCTGGGCGGCGGTCAGGGCGTGCATCCGACGGCTCTCGCGCTCGCCGCGGGGGTCACCTCGGGGTTCACGTACGCGCTCTACTACCTCTACGGCCGGCGGTTCTACCAGCGGTACGACCCCTGCGCCCTCTTCACGGTCATGATGCCCGTCGGGGCTCTGGCGCTGATCCCGTTCATGGTCGGGCTGGAGGGCTGGAGCCTCACGGGTGTCGTGGGGCACACCCCGTGGGCCTGGGCGAACCTGGTCGGGCTGGGGGTGGCGTGCACGTACCTTGCCTACACCGCGCACGCCATCGGACTGCGCCACCTGCCGGCGACCCGAGCCAGCGTCATCGCCTCGCTCGAGCCCGTGGTGGCCGCGAGCCTGGCGGCCGCGCTGTTCGGCGAACGCCTGGCGCCACTGGCCCTGGTCGGCGCCGCCCTGGTGATCCTCGCGGCGCTCGCCCTGAGCATCGCAGGGCGAGCGGATCCTCAGGAGCTGCGCTGAACGCTCAGTCGCTGCCGAATAGGTCGCGCGTGTAGACCTTCTCGTCGACGTCGGCCAGCTCCTCGCTGCGCCGGTTGGCGATGATCACGTCCGCGCGGGCCTTGAAGTCCTCGAGATCGCGGACGACTTCGGAGTGGTAGAACGTCTCACCCTCGTACGAAGGCTCGTACACGAGCACCGGCACGCCCTTGGCCTTGATCCGCTTCATGATTCCCTGGATCGAGGACGACCGGAAGTTGTCCGACCCCGCCTTCATCGCCAGCCGGAACACGCCCACGACGCGCGGGTTGCGGGCCAGGATGTCGACCGCGACGAAGTCCTTGCGGGTCGTGTTGGAGTCGACGATGGCCTGGATGAGGGTCTGCGGCACCTGGTCGTAATTGGCGAGGAGCTGCTTGGTGTCCTTGGGGAGGCAGTACCCCCCGTAGCCGAACGACGGGTTGTTGTAGTGGTCCCCGATCCGCGGGTCGAGGCCGACCCCAGCGATGATCTGGCGGGTGTCCAGGCCGTGCGTGGCGGCGTACGTGTCGAGCTCGTTGAAGTACGAAACCCGCATGGCCAGATAGGTGTTCGCGAACAACTTGATCGCCTCGGCCTCGGTGGCGCCCGTCATGAGGATCGGGGTCTGCGGGTCCAGCGACCCGGCCCTCAGCAGGTCGGCGAACTCCTGCGCCCGCGGGCCCGGGCCGCCGACAACGATCCGGGAAGGGTGCAGGTTGTCATAGAGTGCCCGGCCCTCCCGCAGGAACTCGGGGGAGAAAAGGATCTCCAGCTCTGGGTGCCGCTGCCGGGCGCCCGCGGTGTAGCCCACCGGGATGGTCGACTTGATCGCGACGGCGGCGCTCGGCCGCAGCGCGGCGACCTGCGCCACGACGGAGTCGACGGAGCTGGTGTCGAAGAAGTTCGCCCGCTCGTCGTAGTTCGTCGGCGTCGCGACGACCACCCAGTCGGCGTCCGCCAGCGCGTCGCCCGCGTCGGTCGTCGCGCGCAACTGCAGCGGCCGGGTGGCCAGGTACTCCTCCAGTTCGGGATCTACCACCGGGGAGCGGCGGTCGTTCACGCAGGCGGCCCGCTCCGGGTCCAGATCGAGCCCCACGACCTCGTGATGTTGGGCCAGGATCACCGCGTTCGCGAGCCCGACGTACCCCAACCCGACCACCGCGATCTTCATACGACCACGATAGAGCGTCAACGGAACTCGCTTTCCGCCGCGTCGTCGTGGCGGGGGCTTGCGAGGCGTGTCGGGCGGCGGACGGGGGACCAGGTTCGGCGGACGGTGGCCCGGCTCGGCGGACGGGGGCCTGGTTCGGCGGACGGTGGCCCGGTTCCGCGGACGGGGGCCTGGTTCGGCGGACGGTGGCCCGGTTCCGCGGACGGAGGCCTAGTTGCGCGCTTGGGGTCCCGTGAATGGCCGGGCCCTGATGGGCGGAAGTGGGACCTCATGCGCGGTAGCGGGGGCGGGCGGGCGTACGGGTGCGCGGGGCGACGCGTCAGCGTTCGGTGGCCTCGTACTCGGCCAGGCGTCCCAGCACCCCCCGGGTCAGGGTGTCGAGGGCGCGCAAGCCGTCGGGGCCCAGGCCGCCGAACAGGAGCGTGCGCACGAAGCGAGCGTGGCCGGGGGCGGCCTCCTGAATCCCCTGGCGGCCGAGCGGCAGCAGGGCGACCACCGCGCCGCGGCCGTCTTCCGGGCACTCCCGACGCTGGATCAGGTCGCGACGCTCCATGCGGCCGAGGTGGTGCGACAGCCTGCTCCGCTCCCACTGCAACACGTCGGCGAGGGCGGCGACCCGCAGCTGCTCGTCCGGGGCCTCGCTCAGCGAGGCGAGGACGGCGAAGTCCTGCAGGGACAATCCGCTGTCCTTCTGGAGCTGGCGGTTGAGGGCCAGTGGGAGACGAGCTGTGACGTCGAGCCACTGGCGCCACACGCGCTGCTGCTCCTCGTCCAGCCAGGGGGAGTCGTCCGCACCGGTCACGCGGCATCATCCTTCCGTGGGGTAGCCGTCCTCCCGACGATACTCCGATTCTGTGATATGTCAACCATCGATGATGCGCCTGGTCGCAGGGCTGGGCCGAGCGCCTGGCTGGGAGGGCTAGACAGCCAACGGGCAATCGTTTAGTCTCTTAGTGTGAGACTTGAAGTTACGCGGAGAGCGGAGCTGGCCGTCCTTGCCGTCGGCGCCCTGGCGGAGCACGGTGAACAGGACGTCCCCCGTCGGCTCAAGGCGGTCGAGCTGGCCGAGATGCTCGGCACCACGACCGGGTTCGTGGCCCAGGTGGTCACGCCTCTGGTGAAGGCCGGCTGGGTGCGCTCGGTCCCCGGCCCCACCGGCGGCTATGCGCTCGCGGACGGCCTCGAAGACCTGAGCGTCCTGCGGATCATCGAGGCCGTGGACGGGCCCACCGCCACCGGTGACTGCGTGGTCGAGGACCGGCCGTGTCACCCCGACGACAGCTGCCCCCTGCACGAGGCGTGGACGGCGGCCCGCGAGGTGCTCCTGGAGACGCTCGACGCCACCTCCGCGCTGGCGTGGCGCGAGGGAGCCGTACGAACGCCGGTGCCTCACGCGTGAACTGATCCAACAGAGCTGATCCACAAGAACTGATCCATCGACACCCCGTACCGGAGTCGCCGCCTGGCGACCCGCCATCCGAAAGGAACACGCGCATGACCATCGCGCCCACCACCACGCTCGGTGACCTCGTCACCGAGGACCCCCGCCGAAGCCGCGTGCTGGACGAGTTCGGTCTGGACTACTGCTGCGGCGGCCAGGCGACCCTGGCGGACGCTTGTGCGGCCCAGGGCCTCGACACCCAGCAGGTCGCGGAGGCGCTGGACCTGCCCGACCGCGGGCCGGCGCCTGAGTGGCAGAAGCTCTCGCTGGCGGATCTGGCGCGCCACGTGGTCGACACGCATCACACCTACCTGTGGCGTGAGCTGCCGCGGCTTCAGATGCTCGTCGAGAAGGTTGCCGATGTGCACGGCGAGCGGCACCCCGAGCTTGCGCAGGTTCGCGCGGATTACAGCCTGCTGGCTGAGGACCTCGCGGCCCACCTGACCAAGGAGGAGCGGATCCTCTTCCCGGGCGTGCTGCAGTTGACCGAGGGCGACCCGGATTCCCTCGGCGGGTTCCGGCTGTCCAACCCGATCTCGCAGATGTTGAACGAGCACGACGTGGCGGGTGACATCCTGCGCCGGCTCCGCGAGACGACGCGCGATTACGCGATGCCGGAGGACGGCTGCGCCTCGTACCAGGCGATGCTGGCCGGCCTTGAGGAGATGGAGGCCGACCTGCACGAGCACATCCACAAGGAGAACAACGTGCTCTTCCCGGCGGTCGTCGAGTACGAGCAGGAGATCCGCGGCGCCGCCTGAGCCCTCACCGCCTGAATCCCGTCGCCTGACCCTCGCCGCACCCGCGCGTACGGTTCCCGCCCACGGGCGGGAGTTGGCCGGGGAAACCTGGGGAAACACGTACGGTTCCCGCCCACGGGCGGGAACCGTACGCGTGCGCATGAGGTACGCGACCGTCAGGGTGCGACCGTTCGAGGGACCCTCAGGTTCAGGAAGGCTGGGGTGATGCACATTTTCGGCATCCGGACACCCCTCAGGAGGGGCCTGATTCCTGCCGGTTGGGTGGTTCGCTGGTTGAACTGTTGCACTACGGCTGAGCACCTGAGCCAGCCGGGACGAGCCAGCCGCCCACAGCGCCTCTCGGGCACACGGCGACGCTGTCCTTGTTTTCCGGGCGAGTCCGGGCGAGCGGGCCCATCACCTCGGCGTCGCGCTTCCCGCGGTGTCCTGGCTCTCGCGGCGCCTCTCGGGCACACGGCGACGCTGTCCTTGTTTTCCGGGCGAGTCCGGGCGAGCGGGCCGATCGCCTCGGGGGGCGCGTGCCGCGGCTGCGTCGCCCGCTTAGGCGGCGCGGGGGTGGTTGCCGATGGCGGAGCCGTCGCGGCGGCGCCAGACCACCTCGCCGTTGATGACGTCGCCGATGTGTTGGTGGCGGTGCACGGTGGTGTGGTGGTGGCGGCAGAGCAGGGTCATGTTGTCTGGTTCGGTGGG
>JBDIAS010000130.1:0-9182 GCA_039812465.1 Austwickia sp.
AGGCGGCGATGGCGTACCGCTTTCGCCCATGGGGGCCGTTCTCGCCGATGGGGGGCCGCTTTCGCCGGTGGGGGCCGCTTCTGCCGGTGTGGGCCCGGGGATCCGCGGGGCGTCGTGCGCGGTAGGGGGTCGTCGTCGGCGCTTGTGGGACGTCATCCGCGCTGCCGGGCGGCGATGGCGTACCGCTTTCGCCGGTGGGGGCCCGGGGATCCGCGGGGCGTGATGGGCGGTAGGGGGTCGTCGTCGGCGGTTGCGGGACGTCATGTGGGCGCCGGCGGCGACTGCGTACGGCTTTTGGCGACCGCGGACGGCGACGGCGTACGGCTTTCGGCGACGGCGGACGGCGATGGGGTCCCGCGTTCGCCGAGGGCCACGCTTTCAAGGCCCGTCGCCGCGGATGCCCGCGGTCATCTCGGGACGGGACGGCCACCCTGGATCCACGCGCGGGCGCCCGGCACGGCTCGCACGATGACCACGGCGCACCACACGCCGAGGATCGCGCCGATGACGACGTCCGAGACGTGGTGCATGCCGCGGTACAGGCGTGCGCTGGCTACCAAGACCGGCCAGACCAGGCACACCGCTTGGACCAGGAGGCGCAACCACCGCTGCGGGATGCGGTGGGCCAGCAGAAACAGGGTGACGTAGAGCGCGAACGCCGCCGCCGTGTGCCCGCTCGGGAAGCTGGACGTGGGCGGCGCCGGATCCAGGTGCGCCACGTCCGGGCGAGGCCGGCCGAGGAGGTTGGTCACGGGGACGAAGATCGACGACTCCAGGATCAGGGCGCAGATCGGCAGGATCCCGAGCCACCACCGGCGGGTGAGGGACCACACGAGCAGGGAGTACGCGATGCCGAAGCCGATCGCCGTGAACGTATCCGTACTGGACGACCACACCTGGGTGATCGCGTTCCAATCCGGCGTCCGCGCGTCCGCCAGGGCGCGGTTGACGCCCGCCTCGCCGGGCATGTCGCCCAAGGGGTTCAGGATCACCCAGCCGACCGCCCACAGCACCAGCGCGGCCACGATGCCGGGAAGCACGGCGTGCCGCCCCAGCCCAACCGCCACCTCGCGGGGCGACGGATCCCGGACGGTCGCCGGGTCGCGCGATGTCGCGTTCATCGGGCCTCCTCGCGGGGCGGTTCCGGTCGGGTCTGCTGGGGTCGGGTCTGCTGGGGTCGGGTCTGCTGGGGTCGGGACAGCTCAGGTACGTCGTGGCCGGGCGGCGGTGGCGCGGGAGCCCCAGAGTCCTCCGGCTCGACCGGCCTCCCAACTGCCGTCTCGGCCCGCCTCCCGGCCACTGCCTCGGCTGCCACTTCGGCTGGCCGCTTGGCTTGCGATGGGGCCCGCCTCCCGACTTCTGCTTCGGCTGCCGCGTCGACTACTGCCTCCACCTCTGCCTCGATCTGCATGGCGGTCGCTGGCGGGGCGGACCCGGGGCGGTGGGCGAAGCCCGCGTACGACGCCGCGTTCAGCCCAAACGCCAGCAGCACCCCGGCCGTGACGTCCGTCGGGAAGTGCACGCCGAGGTACACCCGGTCCAGCGCGGTGGCGACGACGATCAGCCCCCCGAGACCGATCAGCGCCGCGCGCAGGGCCCGCCGCTCCCGGATCAGCGGCCACGCGCAGATCAGCAGGGCCGTCGTGGCCATCGCCGCGTTGAACGCGTGGCCGGAAGGGAAGCTGAATCCGGGGGCCGAGCTCACCGGGTCGTCGTACACCGGCCGCGCGCGCTCGACCAGCAACTTCACCTGCAGCCCGAGGTTCCAGCCGACCAACATCGTCACCAGCCCCCACGCGGCGCGGGCGCGGAGCCCGCGCCGCCACACCCAGATGACGACCGGGAGGGTGTACAGGTAGACCCGCCACGGCTGGAACACCTCCTGCCACACGATCAGCGCGTCGTACAACCCGCGGTGCTCGCGCGTGACGTGTGTCGCGGCGCGGATCGCCTGGGCGTCGAGCTGTTCCAGGGGCGCCCAGCTGCGGGTGACCAGCACCGCGAGGACGCCCACGGGCAGACAGGTGACGGCCGCCGCGGCGATGGACCGCGCGAGGCGCGGGGCGAGCGCCCGGGCGAACGTCCGGGGGCTCGTCCAGGCGCTCACCCGGACGAGCCAGGGATGACCCGGACGGCGAGGGCGAGAGGCTTCACCCTGGCGTGGAGGATCAGCCCTGGGCCGATCGGGTCACCGTCGAGCTGGACCTCTTGGGCACGGTCCAGGTGGACGGTGATCAAGGAGCACCGGCGGTGCTCGACGCGGTGGTGTCCCTTGCGCTGCTTGGTGATCACCCGCGCCAGCACGGCGCCCCAGCCGACGATCCCCTTCGGCGCGAGGAGCACGACGTCCAGGTGGCCGTCGTCCGCCTGGGCGTCTGGGAGCAGCTCCAGGCCGCCCTGCAGCCGGCCGACGTTGCCGATGATCAGCGAGCGGATCCGGCGATGGATCTCGCGCTCGTCGTCGAAGATGACACGCGCCCCGAACCGGGAGCCGTTGAGGTTGCGTAGCCCGGACACGATGTACGCGGCCCACCCGACCTGCGCCTTGAGGCCCTCCGGGGCCTGGGCCATCACGTCCGCGTCGAACCCGACGCCCGCCATGATGAGGAAGATGTAGTCCTTGGGCTCGGCCTGGGTGTCCCCGGGGACCGTCACGTCGAGGATCCCGACGTCGATGCGCTTGTCCTTGCCGTCCAGGCAGACTCGGAAGGCCTCGGCCAGGTCGTCGACCGGCAGGTCGAGGTTGCGGGCCAGCAGGTTTCCGGTCCCCCCGGGGAGCAGGCCCAGCGGGGTGCCGGTGTCGACGAGGGCGGCGGCCACGGCCCGGACGGTGCCGTCGCCGCCGAGCGCGCACACCAGGTCGGTCCCGTCCGCGGCGGCCTGGCGTGCCTGGCCGGTGCCCGGGTCGTCCTCGGTCGTCTCCAGGAACCGCGGCGGGTCCCAGCCCCGCTCCGCGGCCACGCGTGACAGCGTGGCGTGGACCGCCTTCAGATCGTCGAACTTGGTCGGGTTGACGATCACGGCCGCCACCCGCCCCGTACGCTGCCCGTTCACGGCGCCCTCCCCCTCCGCGCGCCGGCCCGACCCGATGCCCGGCCCCACGCTCACGGCGACGACCACCGCGATCACAACGACCATGGTCATCAGGGCGAACCAGATCGCGGGGTCGGTCACGCTCCGAAGGTACCGGCCGTGTGTCGGGCCCGCGACGCGGCGCCGCTGCGTCGTGACGCCGAGGCGGCGCGGCGTCGGTTCGTCGTCACGACGGCGGGTGTACGAGATCCTCGGGCTGCGGCGCGCGTACAGGTTCGTCGTTCCGCCGCGCCACGAACTACCCTCGGGCCTGTGATCGACATCAAGCTGTTGCGCGAGAATCCCGACGTCGTCCGCCGCTCGCAGCGGGCCCGGGGCGAGGACGAGGGGCTGGTCGACGCGGTGTTGGCCGCCGACGAGCGGCGGCGGGCGGCGCTTGGTGAGTTCGAGCGGGCCCGCGCCGAGCAGAAGGCGGTCAGCAAGGAGGTCGGCGCGATCATGGGCCGCCTGGCCAAGGCGTCCCGGTCCTCGTCCACGTCCACCGTGGTGGGCGTGCAGGCGGAGGCCGACGAGGCGCGCGCCAACGCGGCTCTGCTCTCCGAGCAGGTCAAGGAGCTGGAGGCCGCCGCGGTCGCCGCCGACGCCGAGATGGCCGACGTCTCCCGGAAGATCCCCAACGTCATCATCGACGGGGTCCCGGCGGGCGGCGAGGAGGACTTCGTCGTCCTGGAGACGCGGGGCACTCCGATCCGGGACTTCGCCGCCGAGGGCTTCGCGCCGCGCGACCACGTCGACGTCCTGGAGGGCATCGGCGGCCTCGACCTCACCCGCGGGGTGCAGGTGGCGGAGTCGAGGTTCTACTACCTGGTCGGGCCGGGCGCCCGTCTGGAATCCGCGCTGCTGCACCTGGCGCTCGACACCGCGCACCGCAACGGCTTCACGCAGCTGTCCGTGCCCACGCTGGTCAACCCGTTCGTCATGGCTGGGGCGGGGTTCCTGGACGCGCACGCGGACGAGGTGTACCGGCTCGCCGACGACGACCTTTACCTCACCGGGACGTCCGAGGTCGCGCTGGCCGGGTTCCACCGCGACGAGATCCTCGACCTGTCCGGGGGCCCGCGCCGCTACACCGCCTCCTCGACCTGCTACCGGCGCGAGGCGGGCAGCTACGGCAAGGACACCCGCGGGATCATCCGGGTGCACCAGTTCCAGAAGGTCGAGATGTTCGTCTACTGCCGCCCCGAAGACGCAGAGGCCGAGCACGACCGGCTCTTGGGGTTTGAGCGCGAGATGCTCGACATGATGGAGATCCCGTACCGGGTGATCGACGTCGCGGCAGGCGACCTCGGCGGCCCCGCGGCGCGCAAGTTCGACTGCGAGGCGTGGGTGCCGACGCAGGGCAAGTACCGGGAGCTCACGTCGACCTCGAACTGCACGACCTACCAGGCGCGTCGCCTCGGGGTCCGCGAGAAGCGGGAGGGCGGTACGCAGATCGTCGCGACCCTGAACGGGACGCTGGCCACCTCCCCGCGCTGGCTGGTCGCCATCGTGGAGAACCACCAGAACCCGGACGGGTCGGTGAACGTGCCCGCGGCCCTGCGGCCCTATCTCGGGACGGACACGCTGACCCCTGCTGGGTGAATCGCCCGTTGGGCGGGGCGTACCGGGCTCTACCCTGGGGCGCATGCGTGAAGAGCTGAGCCTCCGGGCGGCGACGCCGCAGGACGCGGAGCGGGTGGTGCGGCTGCGCCGCGAGGCCTTCCCGGGGACCTCCGGCCCCGCCGAGCCGGGCCACTGGGATCCCCCACCGGACCCGAGCGCCCCGAACCGTCCGACGTACCTCGCCTTCCGCGGCGACCGCCTCGTCGGGCAGGCGTGCGACCGTCCGTTCACCACCTGGTACGGAGGCCGGCCGGTCCCGTTGTGCGGGCTCGCCAGCGTGACCGTCGCCGCGGAGGACCGCGGCACCGGCGTGCTGCGCCCCCTCCTCACTCACCTGCTCGGCGCGGCGAGGGCCCGGGGCGCACTGCTGGCGGGCCTCTACCCGACGTCCTCGGCCGTCTACCGCGGGCTCGGCTTCGAGACCGTCGGCGCGCACACGGTCGCCGAGGTCCCCACGCACGCGCTCGCCGAGGTCATCCCGGCGCCGGGCGACCGCGTCACGGTGGAGCGGATGGAGACTCCCGCGTGGGAGGAGGCGGCGGCGATCTACGCCGCCTGGGGCCCGCTGCACGACGGCCCGCTGGCGCACGAGGGGCCCTGCTTCCCGGAGCCCACGGCGCCGCCGGCGGAGGGGATCGGCACGCTGGCCCGCGACGACCGAGGCCGCGCCGTGGGGTTCGCGGTGTGGCGCCGCACGGGCGGCTACCTCGGCGGCGGGCGCCTCGAGGTGGACCGGCTCGTCGCGCTCACGCCGGCCGCCGGCCGGGCGCTGCTGGCCAACCTCGGCACCCACGCGGGCGTCGCCCCGAAGACGACGATCCCCGGCGCCGGCGAGGACCTGCTCCCGTGGTTGCTGCCCCACAACGAGTGGCGGTTCGCCCGGCGGATCCCGTACCAGCTTCTGGTCTTGAACGTGCCCGGCGCGCTCGAGGCGCGCGGCTATCCCCGCGGGCTGCGCGCCCGGGTGACGTTCGCGGTGTCCGGCCACCCCCTGCCGCGGGCGGACGGGACCTACCGGCTCGACGTGGCCGACGGGAAGGCCCGGGTCCGCCGCGGCGCCCTGCGTGGCCGCACCGTGCCGACGGTCACCTCCGCGGGGCTCGCCTGCCTGTACGCGGGTATCCCGGCTCGCGCGGTCCGCCTGGCCGGCCACCTGACCGGCCCGGACAACGACGACGAGACGCTGACCATGTTGCTGTCCGGCAGGACGTTCGCGATCCGCGACTACTTCTGATCTCCTCCCGGCCGGTCCCCACTCCTCACCTCTTGATGCCGCCCGGCGCGCCGCATCCCCTCAGGAGCCCCCGTCGGGTGACGAGAGGTGTGGGGAGGAGGGGATCGCGACGAAGAACGCGAAGCTGTGGTGCGCGGCGGCCGTGACCTGGGGGTTGGCGGCGGTCGCCGGCATGGGCATGGCCGTGTTCATCCCCGACGTCCTGCCCGGGGTCTCCCAGGCGGCCCCGCGGACCACGACCTCGGTCACCTCGGCCGGGGCTGTCACCGCCGCGGAGGAGGCGAAGGGACAGGCCGAGAAGGCCGTGGCCGTCGCGGTGGACGACGCGCCGGGCGCGCGGCAACGGGCCGCCGATAAGGCCGTACAGCACGCCCGAGCCCTCGGCTGGCGCAGCGGGATCGCGATCTTGGACCTGCAGACGGGGGAATTGGTCGTGGCCGGCGACTCGGACGGCTACTTCCACGCCATGTCGACGGTGAAGCTGCTCATCGCCGCCCGCCTGCTCGCCACGGGCGCGATCCCGCCGACCGAGGCGGGCCCGGCGCGGGCCATGATCGCCGCCTCGAGCGACGCGCCCGCCAACGCCTACTACGCGGCGGCCGGCGGCGACTCGCTGGTGGCGTGGACCGCGGCGCGCTACAAGATCCCGCGCCTGGGCACGCCGCCGACCCGGGGCGCCAACCAGTGGGGCAGCACGCAGCTCACGCCGCGGGGGACGGTCGCGTTCCTGAAGGCGGCGTACGAAGACCCCGCGGTCAGTTCCTGGCTCGTCGACGCGATGCTCCGCCTGACGCCGGTGGCCGCCGACGGCACGAACCAGATCTTCGGGCTGCGGGCCGCCGACCCGATGGGCGTGGTCAAGCAGGGTTGGGGCGGCGACGCCAACCCGAACGACGTGGAGGGGACGCCGAGCGTCGGGTACGTGGACCGTGGGCGATACGCCGTCGCCATCTTCACGTCCAAGCTGCCCGAGGAGTCGCTGGTCGCGGCGCAAAACGTGGTGACCGCGCAGGCCAAGATCCTTCTGCCGCAAGGCCGCATGCCGCGGCTCTAGCGATCTCCGTTCGTCCGTCTGCTGCCAGCAGAGTCGTCGCCCGCAGGGCTGTCGGTATCAGGGCGTGCCGATGCAGGGCTGTCGGTTCCAGGCCCCGCCAACGCGTCGCCGTCATCCCACCGGGGGATGGACAGGCCTGCGGGGACGTCCCCGGCGTCATGCGGGTACGCGGCCATGCGCTCGCTGGCCTGCGCCCACCAGGTGAGCAGCTCGCGGCGGGCGCGTGCGTCGCTCAGGCCCACGTCGTCGAGGGCCGCCGCGAAACAGGACGCTCCCGCGGCGTACATGTCTGTGGCCTCCCCGTTGCCCGAGTGCATGGCGATGACCGAAGATTCGGTGCCGAATCGCCCGCTGTAGAGGGCCGGGCCGCCGAGCGCCTCGACCCAGTACGCGGCCAGCCGCCGCGTGTGTTCCGGGTGGAAGCTGTGGGAGAACGCGTGGGCGACGATCGGGTCGGCCAGGCACCGCCGGTGCCACGCTTCGGCGAGGCGTAACACCCCCGCCTCGCCGCCGAGGGCGTGGAGAACGAATGTCATGGATCCGACGGTACGGGTCCCGCCGGCGCGTCTTCTTGAACGAATGGGAGGCGCTGGGGTCAACGAATCGGGGCGCTGGCACGGAGTGAGGAACAGACGTGCTGGGTGGATTGAACGAATGGATGTGCTGGCACGTAGCGACCCATGAGAGGTGCTGGCACGTAGCGACCCATGAGAGGTGCTGGCACGGAACGGATCGAGCTGGCACAGCCGGTGGGAGATACGCGGCGGCGGCGTTCTCCCGCTCGAGGAGTCGCTGGCCGCCGCGCGGGGTGTGGTGACCCCTGTCCGTCCCACGGTGTGGCGCCTGCCCAGGACGTGGTGACGGCCCGGGCCACGATCCTGCTCCCGCAAGGCCGCATGCCGCGCCTGTAGCCCGCGCTACCCTCTGGGTCCGGGCGACCTTGCCGGTCGGCGCCAGCCCGCGCCGACGCAGCGCCCGCCGTCGGAGGGATCGCCATGGGGGTTATCACGGTCGACGAGTCGCGCATCCGTGAGGTGGTGACGATGGCCGACGCGATCGCGGCCGTCCGGGAGGCGTTTCGCGCGTACGCCGAAGGCTCGTACGACCTCCCGCCCCGTACGGCGTTGCACGACGGAGCGTTCCTCGTGATGGCGGCCCACCACCGCCCGAGTGGGTCCGCCGTGACCAAGACGCTGAGCCTGACGACGGCCCGCGCGCCGGCGATCGTCGGCGCCATCGCGTGGACCGACCTCGCCCGCACCGACACGCTCGCGATCGACGCCGCCCCGGTGACGTCGCTGCGTACCGGTGCGGTCGTCGGCGTGGCCACGGACCTCCTGGCGCCGCGGTCGGCCGGCCGGATGGTGCTGTTCGGGGCGGGCGGCCAGTCCGCCGACCAGGTACGTGCGGTGCACGCGGTGCGACCGTTGCGCTCGCTGCACGTCCTGACTCGACGCCCCGGGCCTGCCGAGGAGCTGCTGGGGGTCCTCACGCAGGAGCTGACCGGCGTGACCCTGACGGCCGGCCCGTTGCCGGAGCACCGGAAGGGGGCACCCTCGCGGGAGGCTCTGGCCGCGGCCGACCTGGTGTGTTGCGCGACCCCCGCGACCGCGCCGCTGTTCGCGGCGGACGACCTGGCGGAGCGGGTGCACGTGAACGCTGTGGGATCGTACCGGCCGTCGATGCGAGAGCTGCCGGTCGCGCTGTTGGCTGGCTCGCGGGTGTACGTCGACTCGATCGAGGCCGCCCTGGAGGAGTCCGGGGAGGTCATCGACGCGGTAGGCGCCGGAGCGCTCTGCTCGGGCGACCTGACCGAGTTGGGGCCCGCGCTGCTTCCGGGCTCCCCAGGGGGGACAGGCGGGGGCGAGGTGGCCGGGGGCGGCCGCATGGTGGCTTCGGGCGATAGCCGCACGGTGACTTCGGGAGGCGGCCGCACGGTGACTTCGGGCGGCGGCCGGACCGTGTTCAAGAGTGTCGGGCTGGCGATCCAGGACTGGGCGATCGCCGACCTGCTGGCTCGGCGGCTCCTGCCCGACTGAACGCTGCGCTCGGGCCCCGGCCGGCGTTCCGTGGCGTGGACGGCGGCCTGGTCTTGCGGATGGCGTCCCAGATGTGCGCATGCGGTCCCGTGGATGGCCGGGCCCCCATCGGCGGAACCGGGCCCTGATGCGCGGGGGCGGTACTTCATCGCGCGAGCCG
>JBDIAS010000131.1:0-9107 GCA_039812465.1 Austwickia sp.
TGGCCTCCGTGTGGTCGTCCACCAGCTCGGCGACGACGCCTCCGTCGGCGTCACGCAGCAGGCGCCGGTCCCGGACGGTCTTCAGGATCGCGACCGGCACCAACGGCTTGCTCTTGATCAGGTCGTTGAGCTCGGCGCGCAGCTCCAGCGGAACCCGCGCGGCCGATCTCCCCAGCGGGGCGTGGTGCTCGGTGCGGCTGTCGCCGTCCCCCGGTGCCTTGAGGTGCCACCCCGCGTCCGCGCCGCCGGTGCGACGCCGCAGGGTGTGCCTGGCCCGCAACAAGGTGAGGTCGAGGGTGTCGAGGTAGGTCGCCGTCTGCGTGAACTGGGTGGGCCCCTCCACAGACGTGACGGACGCGACACCCGTGAGGTCCGGCGAATCCCACTGGTCGGGCACCTCAAACGTACGTTCGGTCTCGATCTGGATTGCGCGGTCCCTGCCGGGGACGTCCTTGTCTGCGGCCATGAGCACATTGTCCCTGGTCGCGATATGTCGTGCAGAAGATCCCGGGGTGAACAGTTGATTACGCGTCCAGGGCCGGCCGGTGACGCGTTCGGCGTCGGCAGTAACACGTCCAGCGTCGGCGCCGCAGGAGGCGAGCAGTCCGCCCTGACGCGTCACGTGACGCACGTCACATCCCCGCGGCATGGTGCCTGTGACCAAGATCTCTGATCATGGACATGGAGTTACCGATGAGTAGCTTGACGGTATTCGGTGCACGGCACGTCCCGTACAGCTCCCGGCCCCACCCGGCGCCGCACGAGAGCAGCACCCGAGCAACCCACGGAGGGCACGGCGACATGGGCCACTACAAGAGCAACCTGCGCGACCTGGAGTTCAACCTCTTCGAAGTGCTGAACAGGCAGGACATCCTGGGCAGCGGTCCGTACGAGGACGTCGACGTCGACACCGCCCGCGAGATCCTGGCCGAGGTCGGCCGCCTCGCGGAGAACGAGATCGCCGACAGCTTCTACGAGGGCGACCGGAACCCGCCGATCTTCGACCCCGAGGCCGGGACGGTGACGCTGCCGGAGGCGTTCAAGCGGTCCTACAAGGCCTACTGCGACGCGGGCTGGGGGATGCTCAACGCCCCCGCCGAGCTCGGCGGGACGATGGCTCCGCCCAGCCTCCAGTGGGCGGTGGCCGAGCTGATCCTCGGCGCGAACCCGGCCATCTACATGTACTCGGCCGGCTTCGGCTTCGCCCGCGTGCTGTACGAGCTGGGCACCCCGGACCAGCAGACGATGGCGCAGCACATGATCGACCGCCAGTGGGGCTCCACGATGGTGCTCACCGAGCCCGACGCGGGCTCCGACTTCGGGGCGGGCCGCACGAAGGCGATCCCGCAGCCGGACGGCACCTGGCACATCGAGGGCGTGAAACGGTTCATCACCTCGGCCGATCACGACATGACCGAGAACATCGTGCACCTCGTGCTGGCCCGCCCCGAGGGCGCCGGCCCCGGCACGAAGGGGTTGTCGCTGTTCGTGGTCCCGAAATACCACGTGGACCTCGCCACCGGCGAGCCCGGCGAGCGCAACGGCGTCGTCATCACGAACGTCGAGCACAAGATGGGCCTGAAGGTCTCCGCCACCTGCGAGGTGCGGTTTGGGGAGAAGGAACCGGCGGTCGGCACGCTGGTCGGGGATGTCCACGACGGCACCGCGCAGATGTTCCGGGTCATCGAGTACGCGCGGATGATGGTGGGCACCAAGGCGATCGCGACGCTGTCGACCGGCTACCTCAACGCGCTGGAGTACGCGAAGGAGCGCGTCCAGGGCGCCGACCTCACCCAGATGGCCGACAAGACCGCGCCGCGCGTGACGATCATCCACCACCCCGACGTGCGCCGGTCGCTGATGCTGCAGAAGGCGTACGCGGAGGGGCTGCGCGCCCTCGTCCTGTACGCGGCCGCCCAGCAGGACGTGGTCGAGACCTACCGGCTGGCCCACGACGGCGCCGACCCCGAGCGTAAAACGCCCGAGGACACGATCGCCCGTGTGAACGACCTGCTCCTGCCGCTGGTGAAGGGCTGCGGCTCCGAGCGGGCCTGGGTGCTGCTCGGCACCGAGTCGCTGCAGACCTACGGCGGCTCGGGCTTCCTGCAGGACTACCCGCTGGAGCAGTACATCCGCGACGCCAAGATCGACACCCTCTACGAGGGCACCACCGCGATCCAGGGCCAGGACTTCTTCTTCCGCAAGATCGTGCGCGACAAGGGGGTCGGCCTGCAGGCGCTCGCGGCGGAGATGCACAAGGTGGTGAGCGGCGGTACGGGTGAGGGCGACCCGCTCGCCGTCGAGCGGGCACTGCTGGGGACGGCGATCGGGGACATGCAGGGGATCCTGACCTACCTGATCGGCGCCGCCATGGCCTCGGACCCGCGGACCGCCGGCGAGGCCGCCGACGTGACGAACTTGTACAAGGTCGGCCAGAACACGACCCGCCTGCTGATGGCGGCCGGCGACGTCGTGATCGGCTGGCTACTGCTGCTGCAGGCGCAGGTCGCGCTGGAGAAGCTGGAGGCCGGGGCGTCGGGCTCCGACGTGGCGTTCTACACGGGCAAGGTGGCGGCGGCGCGGTTCTTCGCCCGGACCGTCCTTCCCCGGATCGCGAGCGAGCGCGCGATCGCCGAGGCCACGGACAACGCGCTGATGGAGGTGCCGGAAGAGTCCTTCTAGCAGCCCACTCCCTGCGTCTAACCGCTCGGACCCTGCGTCCAGCCGCCCTCGCTCTGCGTCTAGCTGCTCACGCCTGCGTCGATGCCGGGCTCGCGTCCTCTGGTGCGGGCTCGGCGCGGCGCGCCGTGAGACAGGGGCCGTCCGAGACTCCCTCGGCCTTGGCCGGTGCGAGGTTGGCGGATACTCCCTCGGGCTTGGCCGGTGCGGGGTTGGCGGGCGCGGGGGCCTGGTTGCGGACCAGGCGCGGGGTCCCGAAGCGCCAGTGCAGGATCGCGGCGGCCATCGACAGCAGGCCGAGCGCCATGAGCAGGGTGCCCCAGCCGTCGTAGGCACCCTGGACCGAGGCGTAGCGGCCCAGCACGAAACGCAGGAAACCACCGGCCACGAGTAGCGCCAGCCCCAACCCCATCGGCCCACCCCTTACGCGTACCGGATCGACCTCCGACGAGGTCGACTCCCGACCGGATCGGCCAGCAGCCGACCCAACGGGTCGCCCGACAGCCTACGGCCCGGTTCCCGACGCCCCTCTTCGATCAAGACACGGCAAGATCGACCTGGACTTGACTACAGCAGCGTCCACGCCGACGAACCGGGGTCCAGATCGACCAATCGCGCCTGCATCGAACACACGTGGTCAAAGCCTGTCTTGGTTAGCGTTGAGGTCATGGCTCGCCGAACTGTGCTCACCGCTGCCCTCTTGCTGGCCCTGACCGGGTGCGCCAGCGACCCCACTCCGTCTCCCGATGCCCGGACCGGCGCCGACGGAGCCGCGTCCCCGGGTGCGCCGGGCATCGGATCCACGGACCCCGCGCAGGTCTTCAACTCGGAGCGGGTGGCCACGTTCGACGAACCCTGGGCCATGGAGTTCCTGCCCGACGGTCGCGCGCTGGTGACCCAACGCGGCGGCGAGCTGAAGCTCGTCGACGTGTCCTCCGGGGACGCTCGGACGGTGTCGGGCACGCCCGACGTGGTCCACGTCAATCAGGGCGGCCTCGGCGACGTCATCCTCTCGCCGGACTTCGCCGCGACCCAGAACGTCTACCTGAGCTGGGCCGAGTCCGGCGACGGCGGCAGTGGCGCCGCGATCGGTCGCGCGACGCTGCGCGCCGACGGGGAGCCGCGACTGGAGGGTCTGGAGGTCATCTGGCGGCAGGAGCCCAAGACATCGGGCAACGGGCACTACGCCCATCGGATGGTGTTCAGCCCCGACGGCCGGTACCTCTTCGTCACCTCCGGCGACCGCCAGAAGCTCGACCCGGCCCAGGACCTGGGCAACACGCTCGGCACCGTCGTGCGGCTCACCCCGGACGGTAGCGCCGCCTCCGGCAACCCGTTCGCCGACCGCGGGGGCGTCAGCGCGCAGATCTGGTCGTACGGGCACCGCAACCCGCTCGGGATCGCGTTCGACGGCGACGGAAACCTCTGGTCGTCCGAGATGGGCCCGCAGGGCGGCGACGAGATCAACGTGATCCAGCAGGGCCGGAACTACGGCTGGCCCAAGGCGTCCAACGGCTCACACTACGGCGGCGGCGAGATCCCGGACCACACCCAAGGCGATGGCTACGAGGCCCCGAAGGTCTGGTGGAACCCCTCGATCTCGCCGGGCAGCCTGATGATCTACTCGGGTGATCTCTTCCCGCAGTGGAAGGGTGACGCCTTCGTTGGCGCCCTCTCCGGTCGCGCGCTGATCCGCGTCGCTCTCGACGGCACGAACGCTCGCACAGCGGAGCAGTGGGATCTCGGCACCCGCGTCCGCGAGGTGGAGCAGGGGCCCGACGGGGCGATCTGGCTGCTCGCCGACGGTTCCGGTGGCGAGCTGCGCAAGCTGACGCCAAAGTCCTGACCCGACCCGAGGACGGACGCCGAACGCCTGACCCGGCCCGGGCACCGGGGAAACGGCGTCCGTCTGGACCGGGGATCTCACCGCGGCGTGCCGCTGGACTTCGCGACGAGACGCTCCACGCTGTCGAGGATGAGCGCGAGCGAGAAGTCCACGTCGAGTCGCTGGGTGAGCACGTCGTCGTCGTAGAACCCCGCCTCCCACGTCGCGAACAGCCGGGGATACCGGGCGGGGTCGAAGTAGGTCGTCCACACAGAGGCGCGCGCCGCCCAGTACTCGTCCGCCGACTCCCCGGTGCGGGCCGCTTGGGCCTGGTCGGCGATCTCCCCGCGGGCGATACCGAACACGTACGACTCCAGCAGCTCGCTCACCCTCGCCCCGACGCCCAGCGGCAGGCCCGCGTCGCGGCCGACGTCCAGCAGGTCCTCACTGACGTCGAGCACGTGCGGTCCGGGCGGCAGCCGCCACAGGTTCGAGTGCACCAACCACGGATGGCGGCGATACATGGCGAGCGCCTCCCGGGCGTGCGCCTCGTACCGCTGCCGCCACGGCAGGCTCTTCTCGGGGCGGGATCGTTCCCCGTACGCCCGGTCGATCATCAGCTCGAACAGCTCCGACCTGCCCGGCACGTACGTGTAGAGAGACATCGCGCCCACGCCGAGGCGCCGGGCGAGACCCCGCATCGACAACGCCTCCCAGCCGTCGGCGTCCGCGAGTTCTCCCGCGGCGGCGAGAATCTCCTCCAGCGTGATCTTCGGCCGGGGCCCCCGCGTGGGCGCGGGCTGTTCGCCCCACAGCAGGTCGACGATGCGACGGCCCTCCGGCGTGCCCTCGTACGCTCCGTCGTCGGTCTCGTCGGCCATCTCATCGCCGGTCTCGTCGGTGCCCTCGTACGCTCCGTCGGGGGTCATGGTCGGTCGCGCTCCGTTCACCGAAAGATCGTGACTGCGTACAGCGTACGCCTTGCAGACTTCGTACGCCGTACGATAAAGTTCCGCGCATGATGACGTACACCGTACGCAGAAAGCCTGGTCGATGATCCACGCCAGCGGCCTGACCAGGACGTTCACCACGGGAAAGGACGTGGTCGAGGCGGTACGGGGCGTGGACCTCGACATCGCGGACGGGGAGCTGGTCGCCGTGCTCGGGCCGAACGGCGCCGGCAAGTCGACCACACTGCGCATGCTCACGACGCTCCTGCCGCCCACCTCGGGCACCGCCGTCGTGGCCGGGGTTGACGTGACCCGCGACCCGGCCGGCGTGCGCGCGCGGATCGGCTACGTGGGGCAGAAGGACGGCGCGGGCCACAACTACCGGGTGCGCGACGAGTTGGTCATGCAGGGCCGGTTCTACGGGCTCGATCGCGCCACCGCACGCGCCCGGTGCGATGAACTCATGGGCATGCTCGATCTTGCAGGTAAGGGCATGCGCAAGGTCAGCACACTCTCCGGCGGGCAGAAGCGTCGCCTCGACATCGCGCTGGGACTCATGCACGCCCCCGGCCTGCTTTTCCTCGACGAGCCCACCACGGGTATGGACCCCCAGAGCCGTGCGAATCTGTGGGAGCACATCACCCGGCTGCGCGAGGAGCGGGGCACCACGATCGTCGTGACGACCCACTACCTGGAGGAGGCCGACGCGATGGCCGAGAGAGTCGTGATCGTCGACCACGGCCGGATCATCGCCGACGACACCCCGGAGCGACTCAAGGCGGACCTCGCGGGCGATCAGGTGAGCGTGAGCGTCGCGGCCGCCCACGCGGCCAGGGCCCGCGAGATCGTGGGCCGGGTCGGCGCCGAGCTGGACGGCCCGGTCGGCGGCCGGGTCACAGAGGAGAATCTCGCCACCCCGGGCGCGGGTCCCGGCGGCGCAGCGCCCGAGGTGGCCTTGCGCGTGCGCGTCGACTCGGGACCGCGGGTCCTGCCGGGCCTGCTCGCGCAGCTGACGGCCGCCGGGGTGCACGTCACCGCGGCCAGCGCCCACCAGCCGACCCTCGACGACGTCTTCCTCACCCTGACCGGCCGCAGCCTGCGCGAAGGAGCTGACGCGTGATGTTCTCCGACATCGTCGCGGTCTGGACCCGCGAGACGCTCACGATCGTGCGCGACCCGTTCTCGCTGATCTTCTCGCTGCTCCAGCCGCTGGTGTTCCTGGGGTTGTTCGCGCCGCTGCTCGCGGGGGTCTCCGGCGAGGGCGGACCGGCCACGCTGCAGTGGTTCCTGCCAGGGGTGGTCGTGATGATCACGATGTTCGGGACCTCGATGACCGGTTCGAACCTGCAGTTCGAGATCATGACGGGCGCGTTCGAGCGCATCCTGGCCACGCCGCTGGCGCGTCCCGCCCTGCTCATCGGGCGGGCCCTCAAGGAGCTCACGCCGCTGCTCGTCCAAGCGTTGGTGATCGTGCTGGTGGCGTGGCCGTTCGGCTTCGAGATGCACCCCGCGCACATCGCGCTCGGGCTCGTGATCCTCGGCGTCTTCGGCGTGGGTGTCGGAGCACTCTCGTACGCCCTCGCGATCGCCTCCCGCAAGGCCGAATGGATCTTCTGGGCGGTGCAGCAGACGTTGCTGTTCCCGCTGCTCATCCTGTCCGGCATGATGCTCCCGCTGGAGACCGGGCCGGAGTGGATGCGCACGGCCGCGCGGTTCAACCCGCTGACGCACGTGGTCGAGGCCGAGCGGGTGCTGTTCGCCGGCCAGGTCGATGCCGCCGTCGCGTACGGGGCCGTGGCCGCCGCGCTGACCTGCGTCCTGGGGCTCGCGGTCGGCGTGCGCTCGGTGACCCGAACGGTCCTGTAGCTGGGCGGGGCCTCAGGCCACCTCAGCCGAGGGCCCCGAGGCCACCTGGAAGTCGCTGCCTTCCTCGGCGTCCACCTGGGCCTGGAGGGCGCCGTTGACGCGGGCGTAATCCGCGCGAGCGGGATGGGAGAGCGGGTCGCGCGCGTAGCCTTGTCGCGCCAGCCAGCCGTTGACCTCTCCCCACAGCCACAACCCGCCCCCGGCGAGGAAGTATGGCGCAGGGAACGGATCGGAGGAATGCCTCTCCCCGCGCGCCCACAAGCCCACCGCCTGCGGCGTCTTGCCAGAGCGCTCGGCGATCGTCGATCGCGTGACGAGATCCTCGACCAGCCGCCGGATCGCGACCCCGTCGTCACGGAGTCGTGACGCGGCTGCCAAGGCCGCCTGGGTCGCGGTCTCCCCTGAAAAAGTGATGGTCACAAGCGCACTCGGGCCATGACCTCCCACAAAGACGTCCAGTTCGTTGACGAGGGACGCCTCATGGGTCTCACTCAACGGGTCGACCTCGAAGATCAACTCGAACTCGGGCACGGCCGGTCACCTCCTCTCAAGTCCGCTCTCGCCTCCACCTGTTGTCAATACGAAACAAGCCTACCGCATGAGCTCATGCGCACCTGGGCACAGCTCGGCGTTTCGCCTCATACGCCTCGCCACATTGCCCGGGCTTGGCGGCGTATGCGGAATCACGAACTGGCCGGCCCGGTCGCCGCAGGGACAATACATGCGCCAGCCATGGCCCTGCCGCCGAAGTTGCCATCCACGCCGATGGAGCTCGATGACCACGTCGTAGATCTCGGGGGCCATCGAGCGGCGGACGATTCGCGGATCCAGCCCCTCAACCACCGCGCGCCTCCCGTCTTGGCTGCCTGTGGGCAGGCTAGAGACAAGGGCTGACATCGCTCTGACCTTCCAAACCCGCCGTGCACCCCGCGAAGCGCGGGTGTCGGAGGCGCGGGATAGCGTCGGGGCATGAGTCACGCCGATGTGATGTTGGAGCCCCACGCCCCGGGCCGGGTCCCCCTGTCGATCCTCGACCTCGCCCCCGTCTCCGCAGGCAGCACGCCCGCGCAGGCGTTACGCGATAGCACTGAGCTGGCCGTCTTGGCGGACCGGATCGGCTACGCGCGGTTCTGGGTCGCCGAGCACCACAACACCGACGCGTTCATGTCGAGCGCGACGTCGCTGCTGCTCGGCCACGTCGCGCAGCACACCTCCCGCATCCGACTCGGCGCGGGCGGCGTCATGCTCCCCAACCACGCGCCGCTCATGGTGGCGGAGTACTACGGGACCCTCGCCACCCTCTACGGCGACCGCATTGATCTCGGCCTCGGACGCGCGCCCGGCACCGACCCGCTCACGGCGTCGGCGCTGCGCCGCGGCACCGGCGAGCTGGACACCTTCGCCCGCGACGTCGCCGACCTGTACGCCTACCTCGACGATCCGCCGGAGGCCGGCCGCCGCAGGGTGCGGGCGCTGCCGGGCGAGGGCACCAAGGTGCCCCTGTGGATGCTCGGTTCCTCCCTCGGCGGGGCCAGCGTGGCCGCGCTGCTCGGCCTGCCGTTCGTGTTCGCGTCCCACTTCGCGCCGCAAGCATTCGGCCAGGCCCTCGCGCACTACCGCGAGCACTTCCGCGCCGACGCCCCGACGGCGCAGATCGACAGACCGTACGTCTCCGCCGGCGTCAACGTGCTCGTAGCGCCCACCCAGGAGGAGGCCGACCTGCTGGCCACTACCGGGCAGCAGCTCGGCTACCGGATCCACTCCGGCGGGCTCGCCGCGCTGGACCC
>JBDIAS010000132.1:0-9080 GCA_039812465.1 Austwickia sp.
GTCGGTGGCCAATGGGCCGGTCACCCGGACCAGAAGCTCGGTTGGTACGCGGCCAACGGCGGAATCTGCGCGCAGACGTTCAGGGCGCCGGCCGGTGGCAATCCCGCGAACTGCCCGACCAACGGCATCTGGCTCGCGCCGTGGAAGGACTCGACCTTCGAGATCGACTACGTTCGGGTCTACACCCCGGCCTGAGCCGCGCCCGACGGGATCTTCTGACTCGCTCGCGGCCACGGCCAGGGGCTCGACCGGCGTGTGCGCCAGCTTGCTCAGCACCTCCCGCAGCAGCGTGCTCGAGGTGTGTCGCGTGTACGGGAAGTACTCCACCCGGGCGCCCACGTCCCCCAGATCGGCCTCGAGCTTGCGACCGCGGGGGGTGCCCTGCCAGTCGTCGCCCTTGAAGATCACGTCGAAGCGCAGCTCCCGCCAGCTGTCGAACTTGTCCGCGTGGGAGTCCACCACCACCTCGTCGACGTCGCGCAGGCCCGACAGGATCGCGACCCGCTCGGCCAGGGGGATCACCGGCGGGCGCCCCTTCATCGCGACCACGACGTCGTCGGTGACCACCCCCACGACCAGCCGGTCGCAGCGCTCCCGGGCACTCACGATGATGTTCAGGTGCCCGATGTGAAACATGTCGAAGACCCCCGAGACGTACCCCACGACCCCCGTCGGGCGCTCCGCCGCGTGCGCAGACATTCCCCCCACCCCTCCCCATGGCGCGATGCAGGCGAGTCTGACACACAGGGAAAGCGACGGACCTTGCACCCCAGGGAAATTGGGATGCAAGGTCCGTGTGTCGCGCGGTGTGTCGCGCGCGCGGCGGGCCCTCAGGCGGAGACGACGGCGAGCCTGACCGTGGCCGACACCTCCGGGTGCAGGCGCACCGACGCGGTCGCGTCACCGAGCGCGCGCACCGGCGTAGCGAACTCCACCGTCCGCTGGTCGATCGTCAGCCCGGCGTCCGCGGCGGCCTTGGCCACGTCGGCCTGGCTGACCGCGCCGAACAGCCGGCCGCTGGCGCCCGAGCGCGCGGCGACCGTCAGCACCCGGGCCTCCAGCTCGCCCTTCAGGCCCCGCGCCTCGTCGAGCGACTTCACCGCGCGCGTCTCGCGCGCCCGGCGGATCGAATCGACCTGCTTCTGGCCCCCCTTGGTCCACGGGGTCGCGAGGTTGCGGGGCAGCAGGTAGTTGCGCCCGTAGCCGTCCTTGACCTCGACCACGTCGCCCGCGGTCCCGAGGCCCGTCACTTCGTGCGTCAGGATGAGCTTCATGTCCTGTCCTCCTTCTCCGGCGTGAGCACGCCTCGTGGGTGCGTGCTCAGCGGGCCGAGCTCGAGTAGGGCAGCAGGGCCATCTCGCGGGCGTTCTTCACGGCCTTCGCGATCAGGCGCTGCTCCTGCACCGAGACGCCGGTCACCCGGCGGGCCCGGATCTTGCCGCGGTCGGAGATGAACTTGCGCAGGAGCGCGGTGTCCTTGTAGTCGATGTTGTCGATCTTGGCGACCTTCAGCGGGTTCGCCTTCTTCTTGGGCTTGCGCACTACGGGCTTGGCCATCGTGGTGCTCTCCTTCGATATCGAGAGCCCGGGAGGTCTTCCCGGGATGGTGTGTGACGTGAGTTCTCATGTGTTAGCGACCGGATGGCCGTAACGGGTGCGGCAGGCGGTGACGGTGTGTCCCATCGGCCTCCTCCGCGAAACGACGCTGGCCCGGCGTGCTCGCCGGTGTGGCGCGGTCGGCGTCGGGCGAGGGTCTCAGAAGGGCGGCTCGTCGTAGTTGGGGCCGTTGCCCCAGCCACCGCCGCCACCACCGGAGGCCGGAGCCTGGCCGGCGCCCGATCCCGCACCAGGGCCCGATCCCGCACCGGCACCGGAGCCGGACGGTCCCGTGGCCCACGGGTCGGCGTCGGGCCGGCCGCCGCCGTACCCTCCACCACCCTGCTGCCCACCGAAGCCGCCGCCTCCGCCGCCGAAACCGCCGCCCCCGCCGCGCTGGGTCTTGGTGACCTTGGCGGAGGCGTAGCGCAGCGACGGGCCGACTTCGTCGACCTCGAGCTCCACGACCGTACGCTTCTCGCCCTCCTTCGTCTCGTACGAGCGGGACTTCAGCCGCCCCGAGACGATGACGCGGGTGCCGCGCCCGAGCGATTCGGCGACGTTCTCCGCCGCGTCACGCCACACCGAGCAGCGCATGAACAGCGTTTCGCCGTCCTTCCACTCCCCGCTGTTGCGGTCGTACATCCGCGGCGTGGACGCCACCGTGAAGTTGGCCACGGCGGCCCCGGACGGCGTGAAGCGCAGCTCCGGGTCGCCGGTCAAGTTGCCGATGATCGTCAGCGTGGTGTCGCCGGCCATCACGTTCCCCTTCGCGTCGTGCGTTCTGGTCGGTCCTCGAAGCGTACGGTTGAGGCGCGCGCCTACAGGGCCGGACGGAGCAGCTTGGTGCGCAGGATGACCTCGGAGAGGCCGAGCTGGCGGTCCAGCTCCTGCGCGGTGGCGGGGTCGGACTGGAAGTTCACGACGACGTAGATGCCCTCGGACTTCTTCTGGATGTCGTACGCCATCCGGCGCCGACCCCAGACGTCAACGTTGTCGACCGAGCCCTGGGCGTTCGTGACGACGGTCAGGTAGCGCTCCAGCGTCGCCGGGACCTGCCGGTCGTCCACCTCGGGGTCGACGATGATCATCATCTCGTACGGGCGCGTGCTCACGACCCACCTCCTCTGGTCTTCGCGGCCACGGTCTCTCCGTGGCAGGAGGGTTGCACGGCGTGCCCACCCGCTCAACGCACCCGCGCCGCCGGCGAGGCCGGTCGGATCGCAGGGGTACGAGGAGGGGCTCGGCCGTCGGCGTCGGCCACCATCGAGGCGACCGCACCGATCGGGGACGTCGACGACGACCCGGCCGAAAGGGCAACTCCGCCAGGGTACCGGTCCGGGGCGCGGCGACCGAATCGCCGTCCACACCCCTGCCGCGCTTCAGCCGAACGTCATCGTGAGGCGATCCGGGCGGCCCGCCAGCGGGCCGGCGAGGTCGTCCGGATCACCCCGCTCGTCCGGGTCACCCAGCTCGGCCGGGTCACCCAGCTCGGCCGGGTCGTCCGCGGCCCTACTGCCCGTCGAGTCGCCGGCCCGCGCCCCGCCTTCACGGGACCCGGCACGCTCACCCTCGTACGCGGGCGGGGGTGCCGCGCGACGCGCCGCCGACCGCCACGTGACCGCGACCAACCAACAGATCCCGGCGATCCGCAGCAGCGAGAAGAACGCCAGCCACGGCAACGGCAGGCCGCGGTTCGGGTCGCTCAGCCCGCCCAGGTAGAGCCAGATCGCGACGAAATAGCAGACCTCCGCGCCCGCCCAGATGAGGTGGTCGCGCCACCGGATCCCCGCGAGCGCGACCAGCGGGAGCAGCCAGAGGGAGGACTGCACGGGGAGCGCCTTGCCGGTCACCAGGACCAGCCCCACGACCACGAGAGCCACCTCGGCGATGGTCGGCCGATGCCGCGCCGCCAGGGCGAGCACTCCGCCGGCCGCCACCGCGGCGACCCAGCCCGCGACCGCCAGGCCGGTCGCGACCGCGGGGGAGACGTGGGCGTCCAGCACGGTCGGCAAGTACCAGAGCGAGCCGTAGTCGGGGCCGGCGTTCCACCAGGTCTGGTACACCGTGAACGACGCGCCGGCCGTGGGCAGGCCCACCGCCGCCAGCAGGGCCACCCAGGTCAGCAACGCCGTCCCCGCGGCCTCGAGCCACTCCCGCGACCGCCCGGAGCGCACCGCGAGGAGCCCGATCGCGAGCAGCAGCAGGATCGGATAGGTGCGCGCGCAGATTGCCAGCCCGAACGCCACACCTGCGAGCGCCGGGCGGCTGCGGGACCACCACCACAGCCCGTACGTCGCCAGCAGCACCCCGAGCAGGTCCGCGGACACGAGCGCGACCGTGAGGATCAGCGGGCTCGCTGCCACGTGCGCCGCCCGCCACGGGTCGCGGCGGGCGCACCGCGCGACGACGCGGATCAGCAGGGCGAGCAGGACGAGGATGAGCACCACCCAGATCGCGAAGTACCAGCGCTCGCGCACCACCGGGTCGGCGTCGGCGGGGACCAGGAGCGAGGTCACCCACATCATGAGCCCGGTGAGGACCGGCTGGGACAGGCTGCCTTCGGCCGCGTACGGGAAACCGCCGTGGTTCAGCGCGCTGCCCGAGAACAGGAACGGCAGATCCGAGTAGCAGGCCCGCCAGAACACCTCCGGGACCGCCCACCCGTGGGAGGTGCAGTAGCCCTTCTGGAGCGTTCCGGCGGCGAGCATCAGCGTCCCGACCAGGGTGAGCGCCACCGCCGCCGGTCGCCACGGCAGCGCGGACCCGACCCGCGCGTACCGGCCGAGCGGCCCCCCGATCACGCCGGTCGCCGCCCGCACGACCGGATCCGAGGCCGGGGTCTCGATGTCCCGCACGGAGGTCGGCGGGCCCGAGGGACTCACTGTTCGTTCCCCGCCCCGTCACCCCCGGTGAGCCCGACCGTCGGCGCGCGGCTCACCGTCCCCAGGCGGCCCGGTGTCGGAGGGCCCGCCCCCGGAGGCCGCGACGTGGCGCGGGTCGGGCTCGGGACCAGGCTCTCCTCGGTGGGCGTCTGGTCCTCGGATGGCGTCTGGGTCTCGGTATCGGTCTCGGTCTCGGTCGGCGTGGAGGTCGCCGTCTCGCGGGTCGCCGACGGTGTGGGCCGCGAGGTGTAGGTCGGCGGGGGCGGCGGGACATAGGCCCGCTCATCGCCGATCCCCACGCGCTCGGGGAACCACTCCACCGGCTCCCCGGAGAGCGCCGACCGGGTGAACTGGGTCCACACCTGGACCGGCAGGGCGCCGCTCTCGAGCCCCCACAGGCCGGTCATCGACGTGGCGTTGCCGTCCTTATCGGGTACGAACATGGCCACCGCGGTGGACAGCTGCGGGGTGTAGGCGACGAACCACGCGGACTTGCTCTCCTCGGAGGTGCCGGTCTTGCCCGCCGCGGGGCGACCGACGGCCGAGGCGCCGGTGCCCGTCCCGAACTGCACCACCGAGCGCAGCGCCGACGTGGCGTCAGCGGCCACACCCCTGTCGATCACCGTCGTCAGCTCCGGGCTGCCCTGATAGGTGAGGGTGCCGTCGGAGCTCGTCACCGAGCGCACGATGTACGGCCGCGCCCGCTGGCCCTCGGCGGCGATCGTCGCGTAGGCGTTGGCCATGTCGAGGGGACGCACCGCGGCGCTGCCGAGCACGTTGCCCGCATACTCGTCGAGCCCCGGCGAATCGGCCGGCGGCTCGCCCCCGTCCTCCGGCGGCGGGGAGATGCCGAGCTCGATGGCGGTCTTCTTCGTGTTCTCGGGGCCAATCCGTACGTTGAGCCGCGTGAAGGCGGTGTTGATCGAGCCGGCGAGCATCTGCGGCATGTCGACCCAGCCGTGCCCCCGGAAGTCCCAGTTGTTGACGGCCTTCGACGCGCCCGGCGGGGTGTAGGGCGTCGAGCTGTCGAAGTTGCTCCGAGTGCTGATCCCCTGCTTGAGGGCGGCCACGACGGCGAAGGCCTTCATCGTCGACCCGGCCTGCATGTGCCCCTGGGTGGCGTCGTTGAACGGCTGGGTGGCGAAGTCCCGACCCCCGTAGAGGGCGGCGATGGCGCCGTCGCCGGGCTTGATGGCCACCGCCCCCACCCGTACGTCCGCGCCGCGCCCGTACGACGGCCGGTTGTTCTCCACCGCCCGGGCGAGCGAGGCCTGCGTCTCCTGGTCCACGGTCATCGTGATGCGCAGGCCTTTGCTCGCGATGTCGTCCTCGGTGGCGATGCCGCGCTCGATGAGCTCGCGCTTGACCACGTCCTTGAGGTAGCCGTCCGGCCCGCTCTTGACCTGCTTGGGGGCGTAGGTGGCCACCTTCGGGAAGGAGGTCGCGTCGCGCTGCGCCTGGGTCAGCCAGCCCTTGGTCACCATCCCGGCGAGTACGTAGTTCCACCGATCCTGCGCCCGCCGCGCGGCGTCCTCGCCGAGGCCGGGGTCCAGCCGGCTCGGGGCGTTGACCACCGTCGCGAGCAGGGCCGACTCCCCGACCGACAGCCGGCTGACGTCCTTGCCGAAGTACGCCTCCGCGGCCGTCTTGATGCCGTAGGCGTTCCGCCCGTAGTAGATCGTGTTGAGGTAGTTCTCGAGGATCTGGTCCTTGGACTGCTGCTGGTCGATCTTGACCGCAATCACGATCTCGCGGCCCTTGCGCAGGATCGACTGCTCCTGGGTCAAGAAGTAGTTCTTCACGTACTGCTGGGTGATGGTCGAGCCACCGCCGGCGTTGTCGTCGCCGCGGAACGTCCGCCAGGCCGAGCGCCCGATGCCCGAGATCGAGACGCCGTTGTTGTCGTAGAAGTCCCGGTCCTCCGCCGCCAGCATGGCGTGCTGGGTGTGCTGCGGCACCTGGGCGAGCGGCACCGACTCCCGGTTGACCTCGCTCAGCCGCTCGAGCTCCGTCCTGCCGTCCGCGTAGTAGATGATCGAGGATTCCGCGCGGGCCAGGTCGTTCGGCGAGGGGATGTCGATCATCGCGTAGGCGATCCCGGCAGCCCCGAGAGCGCACAAGACGAGGCCCAAGAGCGTGAGCCCCAGCCCTCGCCAGGAGAGGAACCGGCGGCGAGACGGGGTGCGCACCACTTTGACTCGAGTGGTGGGCGGACGACTGGACGAACTCACGCGACCCTCTTCCGTTCGTGTCACGGGCGCCGCCGCTCGCGGTCCGAAGGGGCGCAGCAGCGCTGGCCGCGTCCTCCTGACGGCGCGCGGCGGCCTTCTCAGTATGACCATCCGCGCGCGCCGCGGCGCCCGGATGCCCGTCGTGGCCGATGGCACATGTCAAGCGTCCAACGTGACAAAGGGGGGGTTTGTCACCTAGTGTTCATCCGACGGGCCGGAGTGCCCCGGCGCCCAAACGCCCGGGAGTCCCGGTTTCGCGAGAGCCGTCGCGCAGCCTCAACGACCTGGCGCGCGAGGCGCCATGCCAGCGAAAGGACCCCCATGACTTCGATCCGCGTCGCCATCGTCGGCGTCGGCAACTGCGCGAGCTCGCTCGTGCAGGGCGTGCACTACTACCGGGACGCAGACCCGGCCACCTCCGTACCCGGCTTGATGCACGTCGACTTCGGTGGCTACCACGTGAGCGACGTCGAGTTCGTTGCCGCCTTCGACGTGGATGTCCAGAAGGTCGGTACGGATCTCGCCAAGGCAATCAACGCCAGCGAGAACAACACGATCAAGATCTGCGACGTGCCCGAGATGGGCGTGACCGTGCAGCGCGGTCCGACGCTCGACGGCCTCGGCAAGTACTACATGCAGACCATCGAAGAGTCCCCCGAGGAGCCCGTCGACGTCGTCCAGGTCCTCAAGGACCGCCAGGTCGACGTCCTGGTCAGCTACCTGCCGGTCGGCTCGGAAGAGGCCGACAAGTTCTACGCCCAGTGCTGCATCGACGCCAAGGTGGCGTTCGTCAACGCGCTGCCGGTCTTCATCGCCAGCGACCCGGAGTGGGCCGAGAAGTTCCGCGAGGCCGGCGTACCGATCATCGGCGACGACATCAAGAGCCAGGTCGGCGCGACGATCACGCACCGCGTGATGGCCCGTCTGTTCCAGGAGCGCGGCGTGGTCCTCGACCGGACCTACCAGCTCAACGTGGGCGGCAACATGGACTTCAAGAACATGCTCGAGCGCGAGCGGCTGGAGTCCAAGAAGATCTCCAAGACGCAGTCGGTGACCTCCAACGTGGACCACGAGATCAAGGCTCGCGACGTGCACATCGGCCCGAGCGACTACGTGCAGTGGCTCGACGACCGGAAGTGGGCGTACGTGCGCCTCGAGGGCCGCGCGTTCGGCGACGTGCCGTTGAACCTGGAGTACAAGCTCGAGGTCTGGGACTCCCCGAACTCGGCGGGCATCATCATCGACGCGGTCCGCGCCGCCAAGATCGGCCTCGACCGCGGCATCGGCGGCCCGCTGCTGTCCCCGGCGGCCTACCTGATGAAGTCCCCGCCGGAGCAGCGCCCCGACGACCTCGGCCGCCAGCAGGTGGAGGCGTTCATCAAGGGCGACGTGCTGGTCTGACCGACCGACGCCGCACCACGCCTGACGAAGGGCGGTCTCACCACGCTGGTGGGCCGCCCTTCGCCGTGCCAGGGCTCTGTGGATGACGGACGCGCCGCGACGGCGTGATCGACCAGGCTGGGCGGCATGAACCTGGTCGGCATGAACCTGGTCGGCACGACGCGAAAGAGGCACCATGGTGGGTATGACGCAGGTGGGCCACGCGCGCTGGACGCGCGCCGAGTTGGACACCCTGCCGGAGGACGGCAACCGGTACGAGATCGTCGACGGTGAGCTCTTCGTGAGCCCCGCGCCCCGCATCCGCCACCAGATCGTGCTCGCCAACCTCCTGCTGCTCCTGGCTCCGGTGACGCCTGATGCGTGGCGGATCCTGCCCGCGCCGGTCGACGTCGCGCTGGCCGACGACACCGTGATCCAGCCCGACATCGTCGTCGCCCCCCGCGCGGACTACACCGAACGCGACCTGCCCGTCGCCCCACTGCTCGCCGTCGAAATCCTCTCCCCCTCCACCCGCCTACTCGACCTGCACGTCAAAAAGGACCGCCTGGCACGCGCCGGCACCCGCCACTACTGGGTCATCGACCCCGACATCCCCTCACTGACCACCTGGACCCTGACCCAGGACACGTACGAACCCACCGGCCACGCCACCGGACACCAGACCCTCCACCTGCGCGAACCCTTCGCCATCGACCTCACCCCCGCCGACCTGCTCACCTGAGGGAACCTCCTCGCCTGAGAGCCTGCTCGCCCGACATCCGGCCCCGCGGGATCCCTTGGGGATGACCCCGAGCTCAGGCCCCGTCCTGTGGATGACGGAGGACGTGGCCTGTCTGTCCGCCAGGCTGGTCGGCATGAGCTGGTGGACATGACCGGGTCGGAATCGCGGCGGTCGGAATCGCGATGGTCGGGAGCACTGAAGAGGGGGCACCATGGTGGGTATGACGCAGGTGGGCCACGCGCGCTG
>JBDIAS010000133.1:0-9063 GCA_039812465.1 Austwickia sp.
ACCCGGGCATGATGCCGGACCGCGCCTCGGTGCCCCGGCCCGGCGAGCGACCGACCCGTCCCGGTCGTCCCGGCGGGGGTGGCGGCGGTCGCCCGGGCGGCTTCAGCGGTCGCCCCGGCGGCGGCGGGCGACCCGGGGGCCCCGGAGGCCGCGGAGGCACGCAGGGCGCGTTCGGCCGCGGTGGCGGTCGCAACAAGCAGCGCAAGTCGCGTCGCGCGAAGCGCCAAGAGTTCGAGCAGATGCAAGCGCCGACGATCGGTGGCGTCAGCGTCCCGCGCGGCGACGGCTCGACGGTGGTCCGGGTGCGCCGCGGCGCCTCCCTGACCGACTTCGCCGACAAGATCAACGCGAACCCGGCGAGCCTGGTGACCGTCCTGTTCCACCTCGGCGAGATGGCCACCGCGACCCAGTCGCTGGACGAGGACACGTTTAAGCTGCTCGGCGCGGAGCTCGGCTACGACATCCAGGTGGTCTCCCCGGAGGATGAGGAGCGCGAGCTCTTCGAGTCGTTCGGGATCGACCTGGAGGCCGAGGCCGAAGAGGAGGACGAGGCGCTCCTGGAGCCGCGACCCCCGGTCGTCACGGTCATGGGTCACGTCGACCATGGAAAGACGAAGCTGCTCGACGCGATCCGGCACGCCAACGTCATCGACACCGAGGCGGGTGGGATCACCCAGCACATCGGCGCCTACCAGATCACGGCCTCGCACGAGGGCGAGGCGCGTCCGATCACGTTCATCGACACCCCGGGCCACGAGGCCTTCACCGCCATGCGTGCCCGCGGCGCCAAGGTGACCGACATCGCGATCCTCGTGGTCGCGGCCGACGACGGCGTCATGCCGCAGACGGTGGAGGCGCTCAACCACGCCCAGGCGGCCGACGTGCCGATCGTGGTGGCGGTCAACAAGATCGACGTGGAGACCGCGAACCCGGCGAAGATCCGCCAGCAGCTCACCGAGTACAACCTGATCGCGGAGGAGTACGGCGGCGACACCATGTTCGTCGACGTCTCGGCGAAGCAGCGGCTCAACATCGACGAGCTGCTCGACGCGGTCCTGCTGACCGCGGACGCCGCCCTCGACCTGCGGGCCAACCCGGACAAGGACGCCCGCGGCGTGGCGATCGAGGCCAACCTCGACCGTGGCCGCGGCGCGACCGCGACCGTGCTGGTCCAGGCGGGCACGCTCTGCGTGGGCGACTCGATCGTGGCCGGTCGTGCGTACGGACGCGTCCGGGCGATGCTGGACGAGCACGGCAACCACCTCGACGTGGCGCTGCCGTCCCGCCCCGTGCAGGTGCTCGGTCTGTCCAGCGTGCCGAGCGCAGGCGACACGTTCATCGTGGCGCCGGACGACCGGACCGCCCGGCAGATCGCGGAGAAGCGAGAGGCGGCCGACCGGCAGGCCTCACTGGCGAAGGCACGCAAGCGCATCAGCCTCGAGGACCTGAACGAGGCACTCGCCGCCGGCAAGGTGGAGACGCTCAACCTCATCCTCAAGGGCGACGTGTCCGGCTCGGTAGAGGCGTTGGAGGACGCGCTGCTGCAGATCGACGTCGGCGACGAGGTCGACCTGCGGATCATCGACCGGGGCGTCGGCGCGATCACGATGAACAACATCAACCTGGCGATGGCCTCGAACGCGGTGATCATCGGGTTCAACGTGCGCGCCGAGGGTCAGAACGCGGAGTACGCCGAACGCGAGGGCGTGGAGATCCGGTACTACTCGGTCATCTACCAGGCGATCGAAGAGATCGAGGCGGCCCTGAAGGGCATGCTCAAGCCGGAGTTCGAGGAGCACGAGCTCGGCACGGCCGAGATCCGCGAGATCTTCCGGTCCAGCAAGTTCGGCAACATCGCCGGCTCGTTGGTGCGCAGCGGGGAGATCCGTCGCGGGGCCAAGGCGCGCATCACGCGTCAGGGCGTCGTCGTCACCGAGAACCTGGAGATCGCCGGCCTGCGGCGGTTCAAGGACGATGTCACCGAAGTCCGCGAGGGCTACGAGTGCGGCATCAACCTCGGGTCGTTCAACGACCTGCAGATCGACGACCTCATCACCACCTACGAGATGCGCGAGAAGCCGCGCGTGTGACGAGGTGACGCGCCGGGGACGGGAGCGCGCGACGCTCCCGCCCCCGGCTCTCCCACACGGTCAGCGCGCTTCGCGCCACCTCGAGATCGAAAGGTTGAGTCATGGCGGATTCCGCGCGCGCTCGCAAGGTTGCGGACCGGATCAAGGTCATCGTCGCGGAGATGCTGGAGTACCGCGTCAAGGACGAGCGACTGGGCTTCGTGACGGTCACCGATGTCCGGGTCACCGGCGATCTGCAACAGGCGTCGGTGTTCTACACCGTGCTCGGCGGGGACGAGGAACGGGCCGCGACCGCGGCCGCGCTGGAGGCGAACAAGGGCCGGCTGCGCTCCGCGGTCGGCAGGGGGCTCGGCATCCGGCTGACCCCGAGCCTCGAGTTCCACCTCGATGCCATCCCCGAGGGGGCGGCCCACCTCGACGAACTCCTGGTCGTCGCGCAGCAGCGCGATGCCGCGCTGGCCGAGGCGGCCCAGGGAGCCACCTTCGCGGGGGACGCCGACCCCTACCGACGCCCCCACGAGGACGGCGACCAACCGGGCGAGTTGGGCGAGCCGTACGACGAGGACGGACCGGCGCTCGACGGGCGGTCGTAGGGAGTGCCCCGGCCGCCCGACCCGCTGGTCGGTGACGGGATTCTCCTGCTCGACAAGCCCGCCGGGATGACGAGCCACGACGTCGTCGCCCGCTGCCGGCGCATCTGCGGCACCCGCAAGGTGGGCCACGCCGGGACGCTGGACCCGATGGCCACCGGGCTGCTCGTCGTGGGTGTGAACCGCGCGACGCGGCTGCTGACCTTCTTCGTCGGCTGCGACAAGACGTACGAGGCGACGATCCGTCTCGGCAACGCGACCACCACCGACGACGCCGACGGCGAACCCCTCGACCGGGCCGACGCCACCGGGTGCTCGGACGGCCAGATCGCCGCGGGGGTGCGCCGGTTGACGGGCGAGATCGACCAGGTCCCCAGCGCGGTCAGCGCGATCAAGGTGGCCGGCGTGCGCTCGTACGCGCGGGTCCGCGCCGGGCAGGATGTCGAGTTGGCGGCCCGTTCGGTCCGGATCACCCGGTTCGACGTGCTGACGCGCCGGGAGGGCCCGGAGGGTTGCGTGGACCTGGACGTCGTGGTGGACGTGTCCTCGGGGACGTACGTACGCGCGCTCGCGCGCGACCTCGGCGCAGACCTGGGTGTCGGCGGGCATCTGACCGCTCTGCGGCGCGTGCGCGTCGGCGGGTTCGCGGTCGACGACGCGGCCTCGCTCGAGCAGCTGGAGCGGGCCCGGTCGCAGGCGGCGCCCGGGGAATCGGGGCTGCCGCTGATCGACCTGGGCAGCGCCGCGCGGCGCGCGCTACCGACCTGGGAGCTCGACGAGGACCAGGCGCGTCTCCTCGGCCACGGGGTGCGGTTGCCCGTGCCCGACCTGGGGCACCAGGGGCCGCTGGCCGCCTGCGACCGGCGCGGGCGCCTGGTCGCGGTCGTGACGACGCAGGGCGACCGCGTGGACGTGAGGGCGGTGTTCGTCTGACCGGCGCGCGACGCTGTCGACTCTGACCGGCGCGCGACGCTGTCGACCGGGTGTCGCATCGAGGCTCTTTGGGCGCGAATCTCTTTGAGCTGTACTGGAGTTGCCATAGTTGGGGTAAAGAACGTCAGAGCTGCCCACCGGTGACAGGACCTTGACGTAACCGCTGTTATGGTCTGCCCATGCAGGAGGAGATCGAGGCATTTTGGGCGGACGCGCGCCTGCGTGTCCGCCTCGCCCGCATCTCCGGCTGCCTCGGCCCTCTCGACCTGGGGCCCACCCCGCCGCTCGCCTGGTCGTTCGGAGGCTCCCCGGAGCAAGCGGACGAGTTGCTGGACCTTGTCCTGAGCGGCTGGAAGACGGCCACGGCGTCGGCGCTGTGGGACTACGAGTTCGAGGGCGAGGCGCTCCCCGAGGTCGGGTCGCTCGCGATCATCCTCGACGGTGACGCGCACCCGCGGGCCCTCATCGAGACCACCAGCGTCCAGATCGTGCCCTTCGACGAGGTGGGGCTCGAGCACATCGTGGCCGAGGCGGAGGGAGACCTGTCCGTCGCGCACTGGCGCGAGGTGCACGAGTGGTGGTTCCGCGAGAACTCCTCCAACCCGAAGGGGTTCACCGAGTCGATGCCGGTCGTGCTGCAGCGGTTCACGGTCGTGTATCCGCCCGCCTCCGAGCGACCGTCGAGCGGACCGGCGCCGGACGCCTGGTAGCGCTGGGTGCCCCGCCCCGCGGCGTCGCTAGAGTGGCGCCGTGCAGCGATGGAACTCCCTCGACGACATCCCGCCCGGCCTGCCCCCGTGCGTGGTCACTCTGGGGAACTTCGACGGCGTCCATCGCGGCCACAAGGTGGTGCTGAGCGAGGTCGTCGGCTGCGCCGCGGAGCTCGGGCTCACCGCGGTTGCCGTGACGTTCGAGCCGCACCCGATCTCGGTGCTGCGCCCCGACGTGGCCCCACCGCTCTTGGTCAGCCTGGAGCAACGCCTCGAGCTCCTGGCCGACTGCGGGTTGGACGCGGTGCTGGTCATGGAGTTCACCCGGGAACTCGCCTCGTGGACACCGGAACGCTTCGTCTCCGACGTGTTCGTGGAGGCCCTGCACGCGCGGCTGGTGGTCGTCGGCCAGGACACCCGCTTCGGGGTGCGCAACTCCGGGGACGTCTCGACCCTGCGCCGCCTCGGCGACGAACTCGGGTTCGAGGTGGAGGTGGTCCGGGACCAGGGAGACACCCCGAACGCGGAACAGGCCACCCGCTGGTCCTCCTCGAAGGCCCGCCACCTCATCGCCGACGGCGACATGGTGGCGGTCGCGCGCATCCTGGGGCGCCCACACGCCGTCTCGGGGATCGTCGTGCACGGCGACCACCGCGGTCGGGATCTCGGGTTCCCCACCGCCAACCTCGAGAGCGAGCCGGCGGGTTTGGTGCCCGCGGACGGCGTGTACGCGGGCTGGCTAGTCCGCGACGAGCTGGCGCCCGAGGAGCCAGAGCGTCGGCTTCCCGCCGCCATCTCGATCGGCACCAACCCCACGTTCGACGGGACGAGTCGGCGGGTGGAGGCCTACGTGCTCGACCGCGACGACCTCGACCTCTACGACCGCCGGGTGACACTGGAGTTCGTCGAGCGCCTGCGGCCCACGCTGCGCTTCGACGGGGTGGCGGAGCTGCTCGAGACGATGCGGGGTGATGTGGCCCGCACCCGTGAGGTGTTGGAGCTGCCAGCCGTACCCGCTCCCCGCAGCTAAGCCGCGCCTGCGCCCGTTACCCGCGCGCGGGTGAACCGCGTCTCCGCTACCGCGGCTGGCACGCTCCGCCGCTGACCACCGCCCCGGGTGGGGGGCCGAGCAAGGGTCGCCTAACCTGGGGCCATGCGTGGAACGTCCCGATTCGCCGACCTGGAGCCGCTGCTCGAGCGGGTCGCCAAGCCCATCCAGTACGTCGGTGGTGAGCTCAACTCACGGATCAAGGACTGGGACTGCGGCGAAGAAGGCGGCGGGGGCGAGACCGTCCGCTGGGTGCTCATGTACCCGGACGCGTACGAGGTGGGCCTGCCCAACCAGGGCGTCATGATCCTCTACGAGGTGCTCAACGAGCGCCCCGACACCCTCGCCGAGCGTGCCTACGCCCCCTGGTCAGACCTGGCGAACGAGCTGCGCGCCCACGACGTGCCGCTGCTGACCGTCGACGCCCACCGCCCCGTGCGCGACTTCGACGTGCTCGGGGTGAGCTTCCCGACCGAGCTCAACTACACGAACCTGCTGGAGGCACTCGATCTCGCGGGCATCCCGATCCGCGCGGCCGACCGCGGCGAGGACGACCCGATCGTGCTGATCGGCGGCCACGCGAGCTTCAACCCCGAGCCGATGGCCGACTTCATCGACGCCGCCGTGATCGGCGACGGCGAGGAGGCCGTGCTGGCCGCCACCGACCTCGTGAAGGCATGGAAGGCGTCGGGTCGCCCCGGGGGACGGGCCGGACTGCTGGCCGACCTGGCCGGCGCCCGGGTCGCGTACGTCCCCTCCCTGTACGAGGTGAGCTACCACCCCGACGGGTCCATCGATGCGGTTCGCCCGAGCGGGAGCCGCGCCCCGGCGCGGGTGACGAAGCACACCGTCATGGACCTGGACGAGTGGCCCTACCCGAAGACGCCGCTCGTGCCGCTCGCCGAGACCGTGCACGAGCGGATGAGCGTGGAGATCTTCCGCGGCTGCACGCGCGGCTGCCGGTTCTGCCAGGCGGGCATGATCACGCGGCCGGTCCGGGAGCGTTCGATCACCGGGATCGGGCAGATGGTGGAGCAGGGTCTGGGCGCGACCGGCTACGAGGAGGTCGGGCTCCTCTCCCTCTCCAGCGCCGACCACTCCGAGATCCAGGACGTCGCGACCGGGCTCGCGGATCGCTACGAGGAGAGCCGGACCAGCCTTTCGCTGCCGAGCACCCGGGTGGACGCGTTCAACATCGACCTAGCCAACGAGCTGACCCGCGGCGGGCGGCGATCCGGGCTCACGTTCGCCCCCGAGGGCGGCAGCGAACGGATGCGCCGCGTCATCAACAAGGGGGTCAGCGAGCAGGACCTCATCGACACGGTCGCCGCCGCGTACGCCTCCGGGTGGCGCCAGGTGAAGCTCTACTTCATGTGCGGCCTGCCCACCGAGACCGACGAGGATGTACTGGGCATCGCTCGGCTCGCCCAACGGGTGATCGACACGGGCCGGGAGGTCAGCGGCCGACGGGACATCCGGTGCACGGTCTCGATCGGAGGGTTCGTGCCCAAGCCGCACACGCCGTTCCAGTGGGCGGGGCAGCTGTCCGCGCCGCAGACCGACGAGCGCCTGCGCAGGCTGCGCGAGGCCCTGCGGGCCGACCGACGGTACGGGTCCGCCATCGGGTTGCGCTATCACGACGGCGAACCCGGGATCGTTGAAGGGCTGCTCTCGCGGGGGGACCGCCGCGTCGGCCGCATCATCGAGGCGGTGTGGCGCGACGGCGGCCGCTTCGACGGCTGGAGCGAACACTTCTCCTACGAGCGCTGGATGCGCGCGGCCGCAGCGGTCTTCGCCGACCTTCACGAGCGGTACGGATGGCAGCTCAGCGTGGACTGGTACACCACGCGCGAGCGGGGTCGAGACGAAGTCTTCCCGTGGGACCACCTGGACTCCGGGCTGGACAAGGACTGGCTGTGGGAGGACTGGCAGGCGGCGCTCTCCGAGGACGAGCAGGAGGACTGCCGCTGGGACGGCTGCTTCGACTGCGGGGTGTGCCCCGAGCTGGGGACCGCGATTCAGATCGGCCCGACGGGCAAGACACTTCTGCCGCTCACCGTGCGCTGACGAGGGGTTGGTGGGGGCGATAGTGGGGCGGGGGTGGGCGCTCGTCACAACCATCCGCGCCGCGCTTCGCGCGCTCAGCGCATCCCGCCGTTGACGTACAGGGTCTGCCCGGTCACGTAAGAGGCCGCGTCGCTGGCCAGGAACGAGATCACCGAGGCGACCTCGTTGGGGGTGCCGACCCGGCCGAGGGGGATTCGCGCCGAGGCGGTCTTCTGGTGCTCCTCGAAGGAGCTGCCCAGGCGCTGCGCCGTCGCGGCGGTCATCGAGGTGGCGATGTAGCCGGGGGCGACCGCGTTGACGGTGATGCCGAAGCGGCCGAGCTCCTGGGCGAGTGTGGCGGTGAGGCCCTGGATACCCGCCTTGGCGGCCGCGTAGTTGGCTTGGCCGGCGTTGCCGAGCGCCGACTGGCTGCTCAGGTTGACGATCCGGCCGTGCTTCGCCTTGACCATGTGGCCCTGCGCCGCGCGGGAGCAGTAGTAGGCGCTCGTGAGGTTGACCGTCAGCACGGTGTGCCAGTCGTTGACGTCCATCTTGAAGATGAGGTTGTCGCGGGTCAGTCCGGCGTTGTTGACCAGCACGTCCAGGCCGCCGAACTCGGTGATGATCTCGTCGAAGACCCGCTGGACGCCCGCCTCGTCGGTGACGTCGCAGGCCCACGCCTTCGCGACGCCGCCGGACGCCGCGACCTCGCCGTCCTCCGTGATCTCCCGGACGGCCTGCTGGGCACGCTCCTCGTTGACGTCCAGCACCGCGACCATCGCGCCCTCGGCAGCGAACTCACGGGCGGTCGCCTCGCCGATGCCCTGGGCGGCGCCGGTCACGATGACGCGCTGTCCGCTGAAACGGGAACCCATGGTCTCTCCTCGGAGGTTTGTGCGAATACCGACCGACTGGTCGGACGGTAAAGGGCGTGCCGGAGCGATTGTGACACGCCGGTCACGTCCCCGGCAGGCCGTCTGTCGTGGGGTGGGTCACAGGGGGCGCGTAGTCTTCGGCGCATGTCCCGTCAGCGCGTTCCCCCCGGCCCACCTGCGGCCCCGCCGGTGCAGCGGCTGCGGCTGCAGTACGCCAAGCGGGGCCGGATGCGGTTTTCCTCCACCCGGGACTTCCAGCGCGCGTTGGAGCGCGCGGTGCGCCGCAGCGGGCTGCCCGTCGCGTTCTCCTCCGGGTTCCATCCGCACCCCAGGATCAGCTACGCGAACGCCGCGCCGACGGGCACGGCGAGCGAAGCCGAGTACGTGGAGATCGCCCTCGTCGAGCGGGTCGACCCTCAGGCGGTACGGGATGCCCTGGATACCGCCCTGCCGCACGGCCTCGACGTGATCCGGGTGGTGGAGGCCGGTCCCGGCAGCCTCGCCGATCCCCTGGAGGCCAGCGTCTGGCGCGTGGAGTTCCGCGCGACCGACGGCGACGGCCCGGAGGCGGGGGAGCCGCTCGAACGGCTGCGGGCGGCTCGGGCGGAGTTCCTGGGGCTGGACACGGCGGAGGTGACTCGCACGGTCAAGGGCAAGCCCCGCACGTTTGACACCCGGGGGGCGCTGGTCCGCCTCGACGTGACGGGACCCGCGGCGCCCGAACCGGATTCGACTGGCGCGCCGACCGCGCCGGATGGTGCGTCGACGCGG
>JBDIAS010000134.1:0-8940 GCA_039812465.1 Austwickia sp.
TGCCGGCGCCTCCTCCCGGATCCGCCACCAGGCCCGGTAGGTGTCGGGGTCGGTCACGAGCGCGGCGGTGAGGCACGGGGATTCGGGCAGTGCGGCGGCCACCTCGCGCACGTGCGCCGCGAGCGCGCGGGCCTGCCCCTTCGTGGGCGCGCCGACGTCGCAGAACAGCCACGCGCCCCCGCGCGGGAGGTCCTCGCCGGCCCGCTCCCGGCCGGCGCGGGTGCGCACGGCCGCGAGGAGGTCCCGGCCCATGCCCTCCAGGGTGAGGACGCCGTCTCGGCGCAGCAACGGGGCGGCCTGGGCGGCCGCGACGATGTCCTCGAACCCGAGCGCCAGCAGCACCACCGCGCCCGGGCGGTCGATCAGCTCGACGGTGAGCTCGGTGAAGACCCCGAGCGTCCCCTCGCTGCCCGCGAGCGCCTTGGCCACGTCGAAGCCGTGCTCCGGGAGCAGGTAGTGCAGCCCGTAGCCCGACACCTGCCGGGGGAAGCGGCCGAGCTCGGCGCGGATCGCGTCGGCATGGTCGGCGACCAGCGCCCGCAGCGCGGTCTCGATGGCGGGATCGCTGCACCCGCCGCGCCAGGCCTCCAGCTCCCGGCCGTCCGGAAGCAACAGCCGGGACGCGCGTAGGTTCGCGGCTGCGGTGCCCCACGCGACCGAGTGGGATCCGCACGCGTTGTTGCCGACCATCCCGCCGATCGTGCAGCGTGAGTGGGTCGACGGGTCGGGGCCGTACGTGAGCCCGAGCGGGGCCGCCGCGTCCCGCAGCTCGTCGCAGACCACGCCGGGTTCGACGCGGGCGACACGAGAGTCGGGGTCGATGTGCAGGATGCGCCGGTGGTGTCGGCTGTGGTCGAGGATCAGCCCCTGGGAGACGGCGTTGCCCGCGACCGACGTACCGGCCCCCCGAGGCGTGATCGGCCAGCCGCGTCGGCGGGCCAGCTCCACGGCTTCGCGGACCTGCGCGGCGTCCCGCGGTTCGACGACCGCGGCCGGCATCGCCCGGAACAGCGAGGCGTCACCGCTGTACGCGGCCCGCGTGGTCAGGTCGTCGCGGATGGCCAGCGTCGCGGGGTCGGGCGCGGTCGCGGGGTCGGGCGCGCGGGTCAACGGCGCGCTCGGAAGCGGTCCGCGCGGGTTCGTGCCCCCGTCCGCCGGCCGCTGAGGACGAACACGACGGCGAAGGCCACCAGCAGCGTGGCGAGACCGATCAGGCCGACCCGGCTCGCAGGCGCTGGCATGAGGGAGACGGCGGACTCGGCGAGATCGGACCCGGGAGCCGGCGCGGCCTCGTGGCCCGGGCGCGTGGTCGTCGTGCCCCGGGGCGCGGGTGCGGCCGGGGAAGCAGCGTGGGCCTGGGAGCTGGAGTGGGACAGGGAGGGAGAGGTCGTGGGGGCACCCACCGCGACGGTGGGGGAGGTCGGGGTGGCGGTGGTGGGGGAGGTGGTGGGGGAGGTCGAGGTGGGCCGCGGGATCCGGGTATCGGGCGCGGCGACTGCGGCGATGGACCTGACCGCCACGGCAGGGGCCGCGGCCGGGGTGGGGTCCGGGGTGGCGGTGGGGGCGCCGAACAGGTAGATGAGCAGCACAGCGAGCAGCCCGGACGCCCACGGAGACGAGGACAGGGACATGGATCCTCCACGTTCGTGATGGCTCGACACGCGTGGTCCGATGGCGATCAGTTTATGACATCCCTCGATGGTGGGTCGAGAGGTGCGCTAGGTCAAGCGGAGCATCGGGCGGGCGGGACCCGTTCCGGCGGGCCGCGCCGCCCGTCCGTCGCGCCCGGCGGCCGCGTCGATGCTTCTCGGGAGGAGCTCAGTTCCCCGGTCAGGTAGTGCTGGATGATCGGCGCGACGTCGGCGACGATCTGCTCGTCGGACATGCCCCGCAGGGGGGCGACCGCCACGTGCCGGGTGAGCGCGACCCCCAGCAGGTGACTCAGGGCGAGCGCCGCGCGGTAGCCGGCGTCCGGGACCCCCAGCGCTCCAGCGATCGGAGCCAGGAGGTGGTCCGCGCCGTAGGCCAGGACCGTCTCGCCGAAGTCATCTCGCGTGGACAGCGATTGGAGGACGCCCTGGGCGGCGCTGCGGCTCGCGTCGTCGGCCCAGGCTCCCAGCAGTTGCCGGGTCAACGACTCGCCCAGGAGCTCGACGGGTCCGGCGACGGCCTCCGCGACGAGCTCGCGGGGGCTGGGGGGCAGCTCCATGGCGGCGGCGAAGAGGTTTTCCTTGGAGCCGAAGTAGTAGGAGACCAGCGAGACGTCGACGCCGGCCTCCTGGGCGACGTGCCGCAACCGCGTTCCGGCATACCCCACCGCTGCGAATGAGCGTCGCGCCTCACGCAGGATCGCGGCGCGCGTCTCGGCGGCCTGGCCGCGCGGACCGCGCCTCTGCGGCGGGGAGTCGGACACGCTTGAACCCTAGACCCTCGATAGAGCAGGCCTCGATGGAGCAGGCTCGAGAGAGGGGGTCGACCGGCGGCCAGGCCGGAGGGCTGGCCCACGGCCGAGGGTCTTCCCCACGGCGGAGGTCCGGCCCCCGCGTCGAAGGATGGGTCCCGCGATGAGACGTACCGAGTCTTGGTCAGGAGTGGGCAAATTCTCGGGCACCCCCTATTTCAACGCGTTGAAATAACGCTTGGCCGCGGTTATCGTCGAATGATGAGCGCGTCCCAGGCGACCTGTCCGGCCGGCACCTCACGCGGCACGCAGCCACGCGGGCCGGTCCTGCAGCTCGGCATCGATGTGGGGTCCACCACCGTCAAGCTGGTGCTGATCGCCACCGGCGCGGACCCGGCGACCGACCGGATCGAGTTCTCCACCTACCGCCGCCACCACGCCAACATCGCGGGCGAGCTCGACGCGCTCTTCGACGACGTGTGCGCGCAGTTCCCCGACGCGATCGTCCGGGGGGCGATCACGGGATCGGGGGGCCTCGCGGTCGCCGACGCGGTGGGCCTGCCCTTCGTGCAGGAGGTCATCGCCGAGACCGAGGCGATCAGCCGGTACGACCCCGACACCGACGTGATCATCGAGCTGGGCGGCGAGGACGCGAAGATCACCTACCTGAAGCCCGTGCCCGAGCAGCGGATGAACGGCACGTGCGCCGGCGGCACCGGAGCCTTCATCGACCAGATGGCGTCGCTGCTGCACACCGACGCGGCCGGCCTCGACGAGCTGGCCTCCCGCTACGAGAGCCTCTATCCGATCGCCTCGCGATGCGGGGTCTTCGCGAAGTCCGACCTGCAGCCACTGCTCAACGAGGGCGCGGCGCACACCGACCTCGCCGCGTCGGTCTTCACGGCGGTGGTCAACCAGACCATCGCCGGCCTGGCGTGCGGCCGGCCGATCCGGGGGCACGTGGTGTTTCTCGGCGGCCCCCTCTTCTTCCTGCCCCAGCTCCGGGCGGCGTTCGAGCGGGCGCTGGGGGATCAGGTCGCCTCGTTCCACACGCCCGAGCGCGCGGCGCTCTACGTCGCCATCGGCGCGGCGCTCCTCGCCGACCGCGAGCCGCTCCCGCTGGCCGAGGTCGCTGAGCGCGCGCGCGGCGGTGCGCGCGGCGGGCCGACGAGCCACCGGATGCGCCCGTTGTTCGCCGACGCGACCGAGCGCGCCGCGTTCGTCGAGCGGCACGCGCAGCACGCCGTCGAGCGCGCCGACCTGGCGGCGACCACCGGGGACTGCTTCCTCGGGATCGACGCGGGGTCCACGACGATCAAGGCGGTGCTGCTCGACGGGGAGCGGCGGCTGCTCTTCAGCCATTACGCCTCCAACGAGGGCGACCCGGTCGGCAACGCCGTCGCGATCCTCAAGCGGATCCGCGAGGGGCTCCCCTCCTCCGCGCACATCGCCCGGACCTGCGTCACCGGCTACGGCGAGGGTCTGGTCAAGGCCGCGCTGCGGGCGGAGGACGGCGAGATCGAGACGATGGCCCACTACCGGGCCGCGGAGTTCCTCGCGCCGGGGGTGACCAGCGTCATCGACGTCGGCGGGCAGGACATGAAGTACCTGCGCGTCAAGGACGGCGTCATCGACTCGATCTCCGTCAACGAGGCGTGCAGCTCCGGTTGCGGGTCGTTCCTGTCGACGTTCGCGGCCACGATGGGGCGGGACATCGCCACGTTCGCCCGTGAGGCGCTGGACGCGCGGGCCCCGGTGGACCTGGGCAGCCGGTGCACCGTGTTCATGAACTCCTCGGTCAAGCAGGCCCAGAAGGAGGGCGCCGACGTCGCCGAGATTTCGGCGGGCCTGTCCTACTCCGTGGTGCGCAACGCGCTCTACAAGGTGATCAAGCTCAAGGACCCCTCCCAGCTGGGGGAGCGGGTCGTGGTGCAGGGCGGGACGTTCCTCAACGACGCCGTGCTGCGGGCCTTCGAGCTGCTCACCGAGCGGGAGGTCGTCCGACCGGACATCGCTGGCCTCATGGGGGCATTCGGTGCCGCGCTGATCGCCCGGCAGCGGCATCTCGAGGCCGCGCCGCCGCTGGAGCATCAGGGCTGGGTCCGCGGGCAGGACGGCGTGGCCGAAGCCGGGGAACCGCGGGCTTGCGACCCGGCGGGTGACCTCACATCCGTACCTGCTGTTGCCCCCCTGTCAGCGCATGATCCGTTGGTTGCCCTCTCGGGGCGCCAGACGCAGCCCGAGCGCGGCGCCGGACTGCTGACCCTGGCGGAACTCGAAGACTTCACCCATGAGACGGACCTGGGCGACTGCTCCCTGTGCCAGAACCACTGCCAGCTCACCACGTCGACGTTCGGCGACGGCTCTCAGCACGTGACCGGCAACCGCTGCGACCGCGGCTCCGACCCGGATCCCGTCAGCGCGCGCAAGCGGCCGAAGTCGGGGCTGCCGAACGTGGTCGAGGAGAAGTACGCGCGGATCTTCCGCTACCGGCGGCTCACCCGCGCCCAGGCGACGCGCGGCGACATCGGCATCCCGCGGGCGCTGAACATGTATGAGAACTACCCGTTCTGGTTCACCGTGCTGACCTCCCTCGGCTTCCGCGTGGTGCTCTCCAAGCGCAGCGACCACGAGCTCTTCGAGCGCGGGATGGAGTCGATCCCCAGCGAGAACGTCTGCTATCCGGCCAAGCTCACGCACGGGCACGTCGAGGACCTGGTCGCGCGGGGGGTTCGTACGATTTTCTATCCCGCCATCGCCTACGAGCGGGCTCAGCTGTCCGCCGCCGACAACCACTTCAACTGCCCCGTGGTGATGAGCTACCCCGAGGTGATCGGCAATAACCTCGACTCGGTGCGCGAGCAGGGGGTGGAGTTGATCCGCCCGTTCCTGTCGCTGGCGAACGAAGACCTGCTGGTCGACCGGCTGATGGACACGTTGGCCGCCTACGACATCAACCGCGACGAGATGACTGCCGCGGTGGCCGCCGGGTTCGCCGAGGACGACGCGGTCCGGGCCGATATCCGGGCGATGGGGCGGGCCGCCCTGGACTTCTGCGAGCGTACCGGCACCCGCGGGATCGTTTTGGCGGGCCGCCCATACCACGCCGACCCCGAGATTCACCACGGCATCCCGGAGCTGATCAACTCTCTCGGGATGGCGGTGCTGACCGAGGACAGCGTCGTCGGGCTCGCCGGGGACGCCTCGGCATCGCTCCTGCAGACCCCGCTCAAGGTGCGCAACCAGTGGGTCTACCACGCGCGGCTCTACGAGGCCGCCGCGTTCGTCGGCGCGCGCGACGACCTGGAGCTGGTGCAGCTCAACAGCTTCGGCTGCGGCATCGACGCGATCACCGGCGACCAGGTGGCCGACATCCTCGCCGAGTACGGCAAGGTCTACACCGCTCTCAAGATCGACGAGGTCTCCAACCTGGGGGCCGCCAGGATCCGGCTGCGCTCGCTGCAGGCGGCGACCCACGAGCGGGCGGCGCTCGCCCGGTCCCGGACCGGCGACGAGCTGGCCGTGAGCCGGGCCGACGAGGTGGTGGGCCCGGCGCGCCCCGAACGCGCGGTCTTCACGGAAGAGATGAAGGGCCGGCACACGCTGCTGTTGCCGCAGATGGCGCCGATCCAGTTCCGGCTGTTCGAGGCGGTGTTCCGGCGCAGCGGCTACAACGTCGTGCTGTTGGAGCGGGCCCGGCCCGAGGCGGTCGAGCTCGGGCTCAAGCACGTAAACAACGACGCCTGCTTCCCGGCCATCGTGGTCATCGGGCAGCTGCTCGACGCGCTGCGCTCGGGCGACTTCGACCCCGCCAACAGCTCGGTCTTCATCAGCCAGACCGGCGGCATGTGCCGGGCGACCAACTACGCGGCGTTGCTGCGCAAGGGCCTGGAGGAGTCCGGCTTCGGGCACGTGCCCGTGGTGTCGCTGTCGGCGTACGGGATCGAGAGCAACCCCGGGTTCTCGTTCACCCTGCCGATGCTGCACCGGATCATCCAGGCGGTGGTGCTCGGCGACCTGCTGCAAACCTGCCTGCTGCGCACGCGCCCGTACGAGGCCATGGACGGGGCGGCGCTGCGGCTGTACGAGACCTGGGACCGGGTAGTCCGCGAGTTCTTCACCGACCGGGGTTGGTCGACGACGCTCGACCGGCGGGTCGGATACCGCTGGATGATCGACGCGATCGTGCGGGACTTCGACCGGATTCCCCTGCGGGACGAGCCGCGTCGGCCGCGGGTCGGGATCGTCGGGGAGATCCTGGTGAAGTTCCATCCCGACGCCAACAACGACGTGGTCTCGGTCGTGGAGTCGGAGGGCTGCGAGGCCGTGATGCCGGGCTTGCTCGGCTTCGTCCTGAACTCGGTGGCGACCGCGCACTGGAACTACGAGCAGTACGGCGTCGGCGAGAAGTCCCGGTTCGTCAAACGGGGGGTCAAGGCGCTGCTGGAGAAGTACCAGGCCCCCGCGGTGCGCGCCCTGCGTCGTACGGGCGGGAAGTTCGACGTCCCGGAGCCGATCGACGAACTCGCCGCGAAGGCCTCCGAGGTGGTCTCGCTAGGCAACCAGGCCGGTGAGGGCTGGTACCTGGTCGCCGAGATGATCTCGCTGATCGAGGAGGGGACGCCCAACATCATCTGCGCCCAGCCGTTCGCCTGCCTGCCCAACCACGTGACCGGCAAGGGCATGTTCCGGGAGCTGCGCCGCCGCTACCCCCAGGCCAACATCGTCGCGGTGGATTACGACCCGGGCGCCTCGCAGGTGAACCAGCTGAACCGGATCAAGCTGATGATCTCCACGGCGATCACGCGCTCGCGGGTACCGGAGTCCGAGCGGCTGCCGGAGTCCGAGCGCCTGCCCGAGTCGGAGCCCCTGCGCGGGTCGGAGCCCCTGCGCGGGTCGGAGCCCCTGCGCGGGTCGGAGCGGCGACCTGGGTCGACGTCCGGTCAGCGCGCGACGGGACGGCGCCGGGACGAGCTCGACGAGCTGGTGCCCGACCGGGTCTGATCCTTCGTGGGGCCCGGGGCCCTCTCCGGACGGTCGGCGGGCAGCGCGAGCGTGGCCAGGAGCCCGAGGGCCAGCATGCCGGCCGCGACGCCGGTGGTCTGCTTGGCGGCCACGACCATCGCGTCCGCGGCCACGGCGGCGGCGGGGGCGGTGACCGGGTTCTCGGCCAGCTGCGGAATGGCGGCGCCGATCGAGCCGTGGACGGCCTCGACCACGGCTGGTCGGACCGACTCCGGTACCCCCGCCTGCGCCAGGTGGTCCCGCGTCGTGGTGGTCAGGGAGCCGATCAGCAGACCGCCGAGCAGCGCGATGCCGAGGGCCGAGCCGAGCTGCCGGAAGGTCGTGTTGAGGCCCGAGGCCTCGCCCGAATAGGCCACCGGGATCTCGGTCAGCACGATGCGCGTCAGCTGTGCGGTGGCCAGGCCCACCCCGAGCCCGTACGCGAAGAGCAGCGCCGCCAGCGTCAGCCGACCCGCCGGCAGAGCGATCGCGAGGGCCCCGACGGCGGCCGCCTCCAGCGCCAGGCCGATCCGGACGATCCCGCGGACCCCCAGCCGCTCGGCGAGGTGCGGCGTCGCCCCGGAGGTCAGGAACGTCCCGGCGGCCAGGGCCATCATCAACCAGCCGGTGTCGAGGGCGCTGTAGCCCATCGCGCCCTGCAGGAGGAGCGGGATGGCGAACAGCATCCCGAACTCGCCGAGGCACACGATGGCCGCGGCGATCACCCCGTAGCGGAAGGTGCGGTAGCGGAACAGCCCGAGGTGGGTCAGCACGGTCTTGCCTGCCCGCTCGCGGGCCTGCTCCAACAGCACGAAGAGGCCGAGGAGCAGGATCCCGGTGGACAGCGCCAGGAAGACCGGCGAGATGCTGCCGTCGTCCTGCCGGAGCCAACCGTACGTGGATGACTCAATGAGCCCGAAGACGATCCCGGCGAGCCCGAGGCTCGCGAGGACCGTGCCGGGGACATCGATCCCGCGGCGCAAGGTGACGTCCCGGGTTTCGGGGAGGAGCCGGGCGGCGACCGGGAGGGTCGCCAGTACGAACGGCACGTTGAGCCAGAACGCCCACCGCCAGGAGAAGTCCGTCGCCAGCCACCCGCCGACGAGCGGGCCGACCGCGGCCATGCCGCCGATCGCCGCCCCGTAGATCGCGAACGCGATCCCCCGGTCCCGGCCGGTGAACATCGCGTTGATGGTCGACAGGGTCGCGGGGAGGATCATCGCCGCGCCGATCCCCTGCACGGCGCGGGCGCCGATCAGCACCAGAGCGCTCGGCGCCCCGCCCGCGAGCAGCGAGGACGCGCCGAAGAGGAGGAGGCCGGCCACGAAGAAGCGGCGCCGCCCATAGAGGTCGCCGAGACGGCCCGAGGTGAGCATGAGCGCGGCGAACACGAGGGAGTAGACCGCGTTCATCCACTGCGCCTCAGTCGCGGTGAGGCCGAGATCCTCGATGACCACCGGCGTGGCGACGTTGACGATCGTCGCGTCCATGATGACCAGCGCGACCCCGAGGGCGATGGCGCCCATCGCGACCCA
>JBDIAS010000135.1:0-8924 GCA_039812465.1 Austwickia sp.
GCTGGCGCGGGGGCCTCCTCCTGGGCCTGCGGTGCCTCTCCCGAGGTGCCGCCCGACGGCGGGGCGCCGTCGCCGATGACGGCCAGGTCGGCGCCGACCGGCACGGTCTCGTCCTCGCCGACGAGGATCTCCTGCAGCGTCCCGGCGACCGGGGAGGGGATCTCGGTGTCGACCTTGTCTGTCGAGACTTCCAGCAGTGGTTCGTCGACCGCGACGGCGTCCCCGACGTTCTTCAACCATCGGGTCACGGTGCCCTCGGTTACGGATTCACCCAGGGCCGGCATGGTCACGCGCTCGGACATTCGGAAGCCTCTCCTCAGCGGGTCATCGTGCGATGTTCTCGGTAAGCATAGGGCGATCGGGCGCCATGCCCATGGAGGAAGTCCCGCAGGGCGGACGCGGGCCCGGCGCCGTCGCGTGGCGGCCACGTAGCGCGGAAAGGCACGCGAAGGCGCGCCAGGTGCTTACCCCGCCCTCCCAGGTCTATGCAGCCGCGTCACGAGCGGCGCGTGCTCTCGGCAGGCGGCCCGCCTCAGCCCGCCGCCGTCAGAGCCCTCCGCAGCGTCACGTCTGTGACGGCGCCGGCCGCTTCGGGGACGAAGTGGGAGCCGTCCGAGCGGGCCGGCTGATCGGTCGCCGGGGCGAACCCCTCGCCGGTGTTCAGCGGCAGGCGGTCGTCGCAGGGGCTGGCCTCGTCGCGGCAGAACACGTCGTCGACCCGGATCAGGCGCACCCGCGGGTCGTCCTTCGCCTTCTGGTGCAGCACTCGCACCCATTCCTGGCGCACCTGGTCCTCTTCGCGGAGCCGCACCAGGAAGGGCAGGCAGGTCTCCCGGTCCGCGCACCCGGCGCCGACGCGTTGCCCCGGGGGTTCGGGCTCCACGATCACGAGCCGCGCGCCGCCGGCGGTGAGTCGATCCACGCTGCGGTCCAGCGCGGCGCGCTGGGCATCCCAGAAGCCCGGATCCCCCGCCCGGAGGGGCGCGCCCTGGTCGGAAAGCCGATCGGCGTACTCATACCGGGACCACCACAGGACGACGTGCGGCTGCACCCGCTCCACCGCGGCGGTCTGGTCGGCGGCGACGGGCGCGCAGATCGGCCCGGACGCGCCGGGCAGCCGCGGCGTGGGCGGGTTGTAGACGCTCCCGTCGGCGTTGACCGTGAGAATCCCCATCGCCGAGCAGCCGCCGTACGCACCGTCGGACACCGTGACCCCGTACCGTTCGCCCGCCTGCGCGAACGAGGCGGTGAGCTGATGCGGCACGCTGTCGCCGACCAGAAGCACGCGCTGCGCCCCCGAGGCGGCCTTGACCCCGCCGTACCAGGGGGTGGCCCCGAGGAGGAACGGCAGGAAGGCGGTCGCGGCCATGGCGGTGAACCCCGCCCGTAGCACGCGCCCCGACGGGACCAGTCGCATCTGGCCGGAGCGCAGGGGCATCTCGAGCAGGTGGTACGAGGTGGCGGCGCAGGCCACCGTCAGCACGGCCACCAGCAGCGCCCGCGCCGGGTCGAATCCGCCTCCGGCGCCCGGCGCCGGCAGCAGCCAGACCGCCCAGGGCCAGTGCCACAGGTAGAGGCCGTAGGAGATCCGGCCGAGGTAGGCGACGACGGGGTGCGTGAAGGCGCGGGCCACGCCCTCGTGGGGATCGACGGCGGTCGCCCCGGCGACGAGCGCCACCGCGGCGAGACAGAGCAGGACGGCGCCGCCGAGGAAGTACGCGGGCCGCGGGCCGTCCGGGGTTCCGAGGGCCAGCACCGCGACGAGGATCCCCGCCACGCCCGAGACCATGAGGCGGTGGGCGTGCGCGCGCACGAACGCCGCGACGCTCGGACGCAGGGTCGCTGCCGCGAAGACGGCGCCGAGCAGCGGCTCGAAGACCTTGGCGTCGGTGCCCATGTACGCGCGGTTCGACCCGTCGAGGGCGTACGTCTGCGCCATCGCCACGATCGAAGCCACCGCCACCAGCGCGCCGACCGCCATCACGGCCGCCGTGCTGCGGGTCCGGGCGCCGACAAGATCCCGCCGCGCGTGCCGGCCGGTGCTGGCGCTGGCCAGCAGGGCGGCGACCAGGGCGAGGAGCAGCGGCCAGAACAGGTAGAACTGCTCCTCCACGCCGAGGGACCACAGGTGCAGGAGGGGGGAGGTCGTGCCGTCATCGGCGAAGTAGCTGCTGGAGCCGATGAAGTGCCAGTTGCCGACGTACACCAGGCACCAGAGGAGGTCCGCGCCGAGGTTCGGCTGCCGGAACGAGGGTGCCGCGAGCGCCCCCCAGAGGCCGACCACCACGAACAGCAGCAGGACCGCGGGCATGAGGCGGCTCATCCGGCGGGCCCAGAACCGGGCCAGGTCGATCCGCCCGGTCGCCACGATGTCGCGCAGCAGCAGCGTGGTGATCAGAAACCCCGAGAGCACGAAGAACACGTCCACGCCGAGGAATCCGCCGGACAGACCGGGCACCCGTAGGTGGAACAGCAGCACCAGCGTGACGGCGAGCGTGCGGACCCCGTCGAGCGCCGCCAGCCGCGGTGGGACCGGGTGCGAGTCGTCCGCGCCCGGGACGAACCCCCCGGACGCGGGGGCCGACCGCCGCCTCGTCGTCGTCGCCATCAAGGGATCACGCCGCCCGTGCCGAGGCCCCGTCCGTCCGGATCCGGCGCCACCGCCGGACGGGTGGGGTGGGGCGCGCCGATCCGGCCCGGTCGGAAGGATCGGGCTCGGCGTGCGCGGCGGATGCGGTCACGCCCGGGATTCTGCCAGGCACAACAGAGTTCGTACGCCGAAACCCGTCCCACCCTTCGGCGTGTAACCGTAGGGGGCTTCGTTGTTGTACGCCGGGCCCGCGATGTCGAGGTGCCCCCACGGGATCGGCCGGTCGTCGTGCGTCCCGACGAACTCGCGCAGGAACGCGGCCGCCAGCATCGCCCCACCGTCGCGGGCCCCGGCGTGCTTGCGGTCGGCGACCAAGGACTCCAAGCCCTTGCGCATCTCGGGGGTGATCGGCATCGGCCAGACCGCCTCGCCGGCCTGCGTGGCCGCCGAGGTGAGCTCGCCCTGGAAGTCGTCGTCGTTGGCCATCACCGCGGCGGTTCGCCGGCCGAGGGCCACCATCGCGGCGCCGGTGAGGGTCGCCAGGTCGACGATCGCGTCCGGGTTCTCCTTGCTGGCGAGCACGAGCGCGTCCGCGAGCACGAGTCGGCCCTCCGCGTCGGTGTTGATGATCTCGCAGGTGCTGCCGTCGGCCATCGTGACCACGTCGCCCGGGCGCTGCGCGTTGGACCCCGTCATGTTCTCGGCCAGCGCGAGCCACCCGTCGACCCTGACCGGGAGCCGTAGGTCTGCGATCGCGAACACCGCGGCGGCGACCGCGGCGGCGCCCGCCATGTCCGACTTCATGTCCACCATGGCGGCCGCGGGCTTCAGACACAGGCCGCCTGAGTCGAAGGTGATGCCCTTGCCCACGAACGAGAGGTGCGCGACCGCGTTGTCGGGGCGGTAGCGCAGCCGAGCCACCATCGGCGGTCGCTTCGAGCCCTGGCCGACCCCGAGAATCCCGCCGCAGCCGAGGTCGTGCAGCGAGGCCTCGTCGAGCAGGGTCACGTCGACGGGCCCTGGCGCGATGGCGCGGCAACGCTCGCCGAAGCTGTACGGGTAGAGCACGTTCGGGCTCGTGTTGACCAGGTCCCGCGCCCAGGCCACCCGCTTGCCGAGCACGGTCGCGCGGCGCAGCCGCCGCGCGGTGTGCTCCGTGGGCCGCGGGCCGCCGACGAGGTCCACCTGGGTGACGGGAGCGAGCCGGGCCAGCTGGTCCTCCGCTGCGTCGACCGCCGGCGAGGACGCGTCGTCGGACGGCATGGGTCCCGCGAGGACGCTCGGCGGGGGAGCGGCGTGCGCCTGTCCGGAAGCGATCAGATAGGACTCCGCGAACCCGACTCCCTGGCCGCGGGCGCCACCGCGGTGATCGGTGAAGTTGTACGCGCCGAACTGCACCCCCTCGGCGACCGCCTCCAGCGCCGCGACGTCCTCGCCCGGCAGGACCACGGCCGCGTGCCCGCGGCCCGCCAACGCCCGCGCGGCGGCGCCGGCCGCCCGCCGCAACGCCTCCCCGGTGGGGAGCTCCTCGCTCTTCGCGTCGCCCCCGGTCCCCACGACCGCGACGAGCGGAGCGCGGACGCCGGCGACTCCCGCCAGCCACGACACCTCCCCGTCTCGGCCCGCGAAGCGCAACGCCTCCAACGCGGACCCCACGGCGTGCGCGATCTTCTCGGGCACCAACCCCAGCAAGCGCGGGGCGGGGTGTCCGGGGGCGGCGAAGATAACGAGCGCGTCGACCTCCAGGCGGTACGGTGCCTCGGCGCGGTGGCTGATCGTGGTCACGTGGCTGCCTTTCGAATTCGGATCCTTCAGGCGGCTCGGCCTCGCGGGGCGCCGAACCGCCTCAGGTGTCGATTATCGACTACCGACACAACTAGCGTGTCATGCATGAGTAGCGACGAGCTGGTGACCTCCCCGCTGGATGCGCGCCACCGGGAGATGGGCGCCAAAATGGCCGACTTCGCGGGCTGGTCGATGCCGGTCGACTACCCGGGGGCGGGGGTGCTCGCGGAGCACGAGGCGGTGCGCCAGCGGGTCGGGGTCTTCGACGTCTCGCACCTGGGGACGATCCGCGTCGAGGGGCCGGGGGCGATGGACGCGGTGAACCGCTGCCTCAGCAACGATCTGGGGAAGATCCGCCCGGGGAAGGCCCAGTACACGCTGTGCTGCGACGACGCCACCGGCGGCGTGGTCGACGACATGATCGTCTACGTCCGCTCACGCTCGGCGCTGCTCCTCGTACCGAACTGCGCGAACTCCACCGAGGTGGTCCGGCTGCTGCGCGCGGCCGCCCCCAGCGAGGTCACCATCATCGACCACCACCGGCAGGAAGCCATCATCGCGGTCCAGGGCCCGCGGTCCGGCGACGTGCTGGCCGCGCTCGGGCTGCCCGCCCCGGACGAGTACATGGCCTTCGAGGAGACCACGTGGGCCGCGACACCGCTCACGGTGTGCCGGAGCGGGTACACGGGCGAGCTCGGCTTCGAGCTGGTGCTGGACGCCGCGGCGGCCCCGCCGCTCTGGCACGCCCTCATCGAGGCGATGGCCCCGTTCTCCGGTCGGGTCTGCGGGCTGGGCGCCCGCGACACGCTGCGGATGGAGATGGGCTACCCGCTGTGGGGGCGCGAGCTGTCCCGCGAGATCTCGCCGGTGATGGCCCGGCTCGGCTGGGCGGTCGGCTGGGACAAGCCGACCTTCTGGGGCAAGGAGGCGCTGCTCGCCGAGCGCGCCGCCAAGAGCGGCCCCTTGGCCACGGGTCTGGTCGTGACGGGCCGCGGCATCCCTCGCTCCGGGTGCCGGGTGCGCTCGGCCGACGGGACGGATCTCGGGGTGGTGACCTCCGGGACCATGTCGCCGACCCTGCGTCAGGGAATCGCGCTCGCGCTGCTCGCCCGATCCGCGCAGGAAGGCGACGAGGTCGTCATCGACGTGCGCGGGAAGGACGTGCAGGCGCGGGTCCAGCGCCCGCCGTTCGTGCAGCCGGGGGTGTCCGGCTGAGCCGGTCGGTGCCAGGAGCGGGAGGGTACGTCGGCCGACCGGCTCAGGTGAGCGCCGACGCGAGGGAGGGCGCCCCGGAGGTCGCCCCCACAACGAGCGCTGCGGCGGTCAGGGCGGCCGCCAGGGAGTACTCGACGCCCGCCCCGAGCACGTCGCCGGTGACACCGCCGAGCCGGGCCCGGGCGCGGTGGAGCACCACGGCGGCCGCGGCCAGCGCGGCGAGGAGGACCGACGGCCCGGCCCACCACGGCCCGCCCGCGACGAGCGACGCGCCCACGCAGATCGCCAGCAGCCCCGCGCCGCCCGCGGAGGCGGCGGCGGGGTGCACGCTGCGGGCGACGGTGGCGCCCAACCCGCCCGGTCTGGCCGCCGGCAGCGCGACGCACGCCCACGTGAGGGTGTGCCGGGAGGCCAGCACCGCGAGCGCGGTGAGCGTGAGCCCCACCGGGGACGCGGTGAGCGTCGTGAGCGCCGCGGCGTCGACGAGGAGGACCAGGACGACCGCGGCGATCCCGCTGGGCCCCACGTCGCCCCGGCGCATCACGTCCAGGACGCGCTCGCGGGAGTAGGAGGCGGACAGTCCGTCGGCCAGGTCGGCCAGCCCGTCCAGGTGCATCGCCCGGCAGGAGACGACCAGCGCGGCGAGCAGCAGCGCAGCGATGAGCAGGGGCGCGGCGCCCGCCGCGCGCAGCGCGGTGGCGAGCGCGGCGAGCGCGGCGAGCGTGGGGGCCATCGCGAGCGGCGCCGCCAGCATCGCCCGACCCGCGACGTCGCGGTCCACGCGTCGCGGCGCGGCCACGGGCCACGCGGTCAGCGTGCCCAGCGCCAGGCGCCACCAGTCCGGCACGACCCGATCACCCCCGCGGCCCGGGACGTCGATCGGTCGCGGACTCGTGCGGCGAGAGCCCGGGGGTCTGCGCGATCCGGGGCTGGTCGCCGAGCTCGCACACCCGTCCGGCCACGACGAGCGCGACGCGCTCGCAGGCGTCGGCGACGGCGACGTTGACCCGACCGAGCCCGTCGCGGAACAGCCGGCCCGACGGCGTGGCGGGCACCACCCCGAGTCCGGTCTCGTTGCTCACCAGCACCACGTGGGAGCGGGCGGCGCGCAGCGCGGCGACCAGGTCGCGCGACGCCTCCGCCAGGAGGCGCTCCGCCCGTGCCCGGTCCTCCCACGCCGCGGCGTCGTCGAGCAGTCGGGTCACCCAGGTGCCGAGGCAGTCCACGAGGACGGGCACCTCGGCGTGACGTACGGCGTCCGGTACCTCGCCCGTCTCGACCGTTTCCCACCCCGGCGGCCGGGAGCGCTGGTGTTCCCGCACGCGGGCCGCCCACTCGGGATCGGCCGCGGCATCGGGCACCGGGCCGGGGGCCACGTAGCGCACCGCGGGCTCGGCCGCCAGCAAATGCTCGGCGTACCGACTCTTGCCGCTGCGGGCGCCCCCGAGGACGAGCACCGTGGTCACGGCGACTCCCCGCTGACGGCCGGGGAGTTCGCCCCGACCGCCGCGTCCGAGGGGACCGGGCCACGCGGGGAGGGTGTTCCGTCGGCAGCGAGCGGGTCTTGCGTGGCGGGCGCGCCGAACGTAGCGACCGCCTCGAAGTGGGCCCGCCGCACGGCCCGACGCAGCGTCGCCAGGAGCGGCGCGCCCGCCGCCAGGATCAGCGCGGCGGTGAGCAGCCCCCGCGGCAGGTCCCAGCCCAAAGAGGTGGCCAGGTAGAAGACGAGGTAGTGGCCGAGGTTCGCGAAGAGGCCGGCCCCGGGCACGTACCCTCCGCCGTCGGGCGCGGAGGAGCCGAGGAACGGCCAGAACCACAGGTTGAGCAGCGCGCCGTAGAGCAGTCCCCCGAGCATCCCGTACACCGCCAGCAACCACACTTCGACCCGCCCGCGCGCCCGGGGGAGCAGCGCCGCGCCGAGCGCCACCCAACCGGTGGCGATCATCTGGAAGGGCACCCACGGGCCGATCGCGCCGGTCAGGAACGCTCCGGTGAGCAGGCACGACGCCCCGGTGAGGAAGGCGAGCCGACGGCCCATGACCCGCCCGGCGAGGATCACCACGGCGAACATCGGCTCCAGGCCGGCCACGCCGGCCGATAGCACCCGCAGGCCCCCGCCGAGCGCCGAGAGCACGCCGATCATCGCGATCGACTTCGCGTCCAGGCGCCCGCTGGCCTGCTCGGCGAGGAGCACCACCGCCAGCAGGGCGAGGAGCGCGGCGAAGAGCCAGGGCAGGTCGGCGCCGAGGCTCACGGCGATCGTGCCGGCGAAGAACGGCCAAGTGAACGCCAGCACCCCCACGGCGCTGACCAGCAGCAGGGCGAGCGTGCCGGGCCAGGTCGGCGCGGGCTGGGTCGCGACGCGTGGCGAGGGGCGAGGGGTGACGCGGGGGTCAGGGCGGTTCACGGTCGCTCGGCGCCCAGCAGGCGTGCCGCGTGCGCGAGCGTCGCCACCGGCAGGGGATCGAGGACGCGGGCCACCTGGGGAGCGTACGCCGTCGACGCCGCCAGCACGTCGGTTCGCCGGCGACCTCGCTCGACGGTGCGCGCACTGGTACCATAAATTGCACCATTTCGTCAGAGGTGCCCGTTGAACGCCCGAGGTGCATAGGGGCACGCGGCGCACGGTGAACGCCCGAGGAGGGTCATGAGCATCACGGCCAGCGAAGCCCGGCGGACGCTCTTCCCGTTGATCGAACGGGTGAACGACGACCGCACTTCCATCGAGATCACGTCCAAGAAGGGCAACGCGGTGCTCATGTCCGCCGACGACTTCGCCGCGTGGCAGGAGACCGCGTACTTGTTCCGCTCCCCCGCCAACGCGCGCAGGCTACTCGACGCCCATGAGGAGGCGTTGCGCGGCGAGGCCGAGGAGCGCGCGCTGGACCGCGAGTGAGGCTGGTGTTCACCTCCCAAGGCTGGGAGGACTACCAGGCGTGGCAGCGGATTGATCGATCCGTCCTCACACGCCTCAACCGCCTCATCGACGACTGCCTGCGGGATCCCTTTCGGGGGATCGGGAAGCCCGAGCGGCTCAAGTACGGCGTCCCCGACGCCTACTCGCGTCGGATCACCGACGAGCACCGGCTGGTCTACCTCGTCGTAGCCGACGATTTCGTCATCCTCCAATGCCGCTACCACTACTCGAGGTAGCGGGCCTGGACGTAGCGGTACTCGGCGTAGCGGGCGTCTACTCGACGTAGCGGGCGTCTACTCGACGTAGCGGGTGTCGGCGCGTCACGGTCGCTCGGCGCCCAGCAGGCGCGCCGCGTGCGCGAGCGTCGCCACCGGCAGGGGATCGAGGACGCGGGCCACCTGGGGAGCGTACGCCGTC
>JBDIAS010000136.1:0-8918 GCA_039812465.1 Austwickia sp.
TCACTGTACGACTTGCTCGCCGACAGAACGGCGGGCAGGTGCGGCAGCCCGGCGCCCACCACGACGACAGGAAGGCCGGTCTGACTGATCTCGTGGAACGCCGCGCACAGCGCCGACACGTCCTCGGCCTGCAGGTCCTGCATCTCGTCGATGAACAGCGCCACCCCGCGCCCCACGTCCTGCGCCAGCCCGCCGACGTCGGTCAACAGCTCGACCAGGTCGATCTCCATGTCGCCGGAATCGGCCCGCCCGGTCACGGCGGGGACGTCGATCCCCGGCTGCCACCGGTCCCGCAGCTTCGCCGCCGGGCCCGCGTCCCGCTGCGCGAAGGCCTTGATCACCCCGAGGACATGGTCCACCTCATCGCCGGAGGGGTGCCCCAGCTCCCGTACCGCGACGTGCAGCGCCGCGCTCACCGGGCGCCGCAGCGTCTGATCCGGCCGCGCCTCGAACTTGCCGGTCCCCCACCCGGCCCGCACCGCCGCCCCTCGGAGCGCGTTGAGCAGCACCGTCTTGCCGACGCCACGCAGTCCGGTCAGCACGATCGAGCGTTCAGGGCGTCCCCGCGACACGCGTTCCAGCACGACCTCGAACGTGCGCGACTGTTCGTCGCGGCCGGCAAGTTCGGGGGGTCGCTGGCCCGCGCCGGGCGCGTACGGATTGCGAATCGGATCCACGATCGAACACTATGCCGCTCTCTAGCCTCCACCGAAGAGACACGCAGAGGCGGCGAGACCGAACGCACGCGGCCAGGCCGAAAACCGAAGTCGACGCTATCGAGGGTTCGGCGGCGGGACGATAGGGATAGGGATAGGGATAGGGATAGGAGGGCACGGCCACCGCTGATCGGGTCGCTGTGTCCGAGGCACGACACGAAAGGGCCCAGGGTGACGGACGACCGCCGGAACAGCGCGCGCTGGTCGCTCCGCACGACGTGGCGGGATCCGCGGGCACCTCAGCCCCGGACACGGACCGCGGTCGTCGCCCTCACGGTCGCCGCCCTCGCGCTGGGCGCTACCGCGGCGTGCGGCTCCCCTGCGGCCGATGCGCCGCGCGGCACGGCCGGAGCCGACGACGCGCCTGGCGTCCGTACCACCGCGACCGCGACGGACGACCGCCAAGCCCCCACGACGTCCCCGCCAACGTCCCTGCCGACACCGTCGCGACCAACGCTGCCCACCGACGCCACCGTGAGCCTCTACGGGGCGGATGTCGACGCGCCCGGCGCGGCAATCCCGCTGGTCGCGACCATGACGGGCGCCTCCGCCGGCGAGGGCGTCGCCTTCGAGATCGGGGTCCCCGGCGGCAGCGGCGCCTGCGAGGGGCCGCAGTGGCGGCACGCCACCGGGGTCTCCCAGCAGTGCTGGATCACGCTCCCGGCCGGACCCGGCCGCGTCGACGTATCCGTCCGCGGCACGCTCACCTCGGAGGCCGGGGTCGCGCGTCCACGACCGGGCCACTACGCGGTCACGGCCGCCGGGCCGACAGCGCAGGCGCCCGACGCCGCGGAGCGCAAACGGATCGCCCACTGCGGCAACGACACCGACCGCGTGTGGCTCACCTTCGACGACGGCTTCCCGTCGCCGTCGGCCCTGCACGCGGTGGTGGACACCCTCACCGCGTCTAACGTCAAGGGCCGCTTCTTCGCCACGGGGACCTGGGCGCGAGCGAACCCGGCGCTGGTCGCCGAGATCCGCCGGCAGGGCCACCTCCTCGGCAACCACACCAGCGATCACGCCTGGCTGCACCGACTCGACGACGCGGCCCTGCGCGCGCAGATCGCCGGCGGCCCCACCCCGGACGATCCGAAGCTCCTGCGGCCCGGCTACGGGGCGGGCGCCTTCACCGACCGGGTCGTCGACGCCGCCGCGAGCCTGGGGCAACGAGTCTGCTTCTGGACCGTCGATCCCCGTGACTGGGCCGGCCCGACGGCCGAGGTCATCCGCTCCCGGATCCTGCAGGGGGACGAGAAGACGCCGCCGGTCGCCGCCGGGGGGATCATCCTGCTGCACATGACGGGCCAGCACACCGCGGAGGCCCTCCCGCTCGCCATTCAGGGGATCCGGGAGCGCGGCTTGTCCTTGGAGCCGCTGCGCTGACGCGATGGGCGACACTATGACAGTTGGGGCCCGCAAGGCAGCGGGGCCCCCAAGGCAGCGGGGCCCACGCAAGGACCCGACCAGGACGTCCACACAGGGGGAAGCGAGATGGACACGACGCGGCGGCTGGGGAGCAGGTACACGCTCGACCGCCTGCTCGGCGAGGGCGCCAGCGGGCAGGTCTGGCTCGGCCACGACGCCGACGGGCAGGAACGCGCCGTCAAGCTGCTCCGCTCCGAACTGGCCACAGACTCCACGGTGGTGCAGCGCTTCGTCCAGGAGCGCAGCCTCCTCGCCTCGATCGTGCATCCCAACGTGGTCCGCGTACACGACCTGGTCGTCGAAGGGGATTCGCTGGCGATCGTCATGGACTACGTGGACGGTCGTGACCTGCGGCTCGTCGTGCGAGAACAGGGCCCGCAGCCGCCCGCCGACGTCGCGAGGCTGGGCCACCAGATCGCGGCCGCCCTCGCCGCCACCCACGCCAAGGACGTGGTCCACCGCGACGTCAAGCCCGAGAACGTACTGCTTGACCCCTCCGGCGCCGCCCGCCTCTCCGACTTCGGCATCGCCAAGATCCTGGACGGCTCACGTCAGGCCACGATGATGCTCGGCACGCCCCTCTACATGGCCCCCGAGCTCGCGGAGGGGCACGACCCCGGTCCCGCGGCGGACGTTTACTCCCTGGGGATCCTGCTGTACGAGATGAGCTGCGGGATCTCCCCGTTCGCGGGGCGGCCCGGGGCGATGGGGGTCCTGCGCGCCCACGTGAACGAGGCGCCCGGCCGACCCGAGGGCGTGCCCGACCCGCTGTGGGACCTGATCGCTCGCATGGTGGCCAAGGACCCCGCGGCCCGTCCCAGCGCGACGGCGGTGGCCGAGACGCTCGCGTCGCTGCAGGACACGCTGGCAGGGACCCGGCCGGCCCCGCGACTGACCAGCCCACCGCCCACCGTGCCCGTGGCAGCGGTCCCCGCGGCCACCATCCTCTCCCAGCCCGGCGCCGGGGCCGCCGCGCGCGCGGAGCAGCAGACGAGTCTGGCCGGGCAGTACCCCGGCGTGCAGCAGTCTGCTCCCGGCATGCAGCAGCCCGGCCCTCCCATGCAGCAGCCCGGCCCTCCCATGCAGCAGCCTGGCACTCCCATGCAGCAGCCCGGCCAAGGAGTGCAGCCCGGCCCCGGGGCGTCCTACCCGGGCGCGTACCAGAGTTACCCACCGATGTACGGATCCCCGACGGGCGCTCCGCCCGCGGGCTCCCCGGTCGGCGGCTACGGTTACCCCGGGCCGTACATGGTGGCCCCGCCCACCTACCCGACCACCCGTCCCCCGGAGAAGAATCGCACCCCTTTGGTGGTCGGGGCTCTGGTCGGAGCGCTGGTGCTCGGTGCCGCCGCCGTCTTCTACGTGGCCTCGTCCAGGAATTCGGGGCCGCCCGCGGCCGCGAACGCCTCACCCAGCTCCTCCGCGCCGGTGGTCACCCAGACGGTGACCGCGTCGGCGCCGACGCAGAACGCGGCGCCCACCCCGCCCCCGGCGCCCGCGCCCCGGCCCCAGGCGCCCGCCGCGGCTCCGTCCGTGGACGAGGCGAACGGCGCCGTGATGGACTACACCGACCGCTTCGCCAGCGGCATGCTCGGCTCCTCCGACATGTCCACCCTGTTCACGCCAACCGTGGACTACTACAACCAGACACTGTCCCGCCCCGCGCTGCAGACCCGCCTGAACGGGGTGGATCGGGCCCAGAACGCCCGCACGTACGACCGCCCCGTCTACCAGTCCTTCGGGGGGCCGACCAGCTACGGGGGCGAGGCCGCGGCCGCGATCTCGTACTACGTCACCTACCAGAAGCCGACGGAGAGCGGCCGGGTCGTCGTGACGTACACCGTGGTCAAGGGGTCCGACGGGGTGAGCCGCATCCGGGCCATCTCGGAACGACCGGGCTGATCCCACGGGGCCGCCCTCACGCTGAACGGCCGCCCAAGTTCGCGATAACCTGCCCCTATGCGTCGCCCCCTCCGCGCCCTGCTGCCTGCCCTCGCGCTGGTCGCCGCGACCGCCGTGCCCGTCACCGCCGCGCACGCGGCCGAATGCTCCGACACCGACATCGGCGGCTGCTACACGAAGGCCCAATCGGGCGAGATCGCGCAGTACGCCGTCGATTACGCGAGCAACGCCGCCGGCCAGCTCTGGCCGACGGTGTCCCGCCCGACCGCATACTACTACTCGGCCACCGGCACCAGCTACGACTGGTGCGGCACCTCCCTGACCTCCTCGACCTTCGCCTACTGTCCCGCCGACGGCACGATCGGGATCGGCCAGGACCAGCTTTGGCAGCTCTACGCAGAAGCGGGCGACGCCGCGCCGGTGTTCGGCATCGCGCACGAATACGCGCACCACGTCCAGGTCCAGGTGGGCGTCCGCGCGCCGGAGTCCCCCGCCGAGTCCGTCGTGAACGAGAACCAGGCCGACTGCATGGCCGGCGCGGTGATGGGGCGGCTCCACTCGATGGGCATCGTCACCGACGCGGACTTCACCGACCTGGAGACGATGGTCGAGCTCATCGCCTCCGAGCCCGACGCGACCGGGATGCGCACCCACGGCGTGCTGAGCGAGCGCCTGGCCGCCGCGGTGGCCGGGGTCAACCAGGGGCCCTCGGCCTGCAACGCGTACCACCCGAAGACCCCCGTCTGGACCGGCTGACCCCCCGTCTGGACGGCAGACTCCGGCCGACCGCGCTGCGCCCCCGTACACTTCCCGCCCACGGGCGAGAAACGTACGCATCCTCGCAGGTCGGCACCACCATTACCCGCCCACGGGCGGCATCCGCGCGCAACACCCCAGCACCCCACCGCCACTTCCCGCCCACGGGCGGCATCCGCGCGCAACACCCCAGCACCCCACCGCCACTTCCCGCCCACGGGCGGGAAGTGTGAGACAGGGGCCAGGGAGCGGTGTCACCTCACGAGCCAGTTCACTTCACGAGCCAGTTCACTTCACGAGCCAGCTCACTTCACGAACCGAGATGTACGCCGGTCCGCCAGCGGTGTGCCGCCGGTCTGGCACGTCGCGCAGTACTGCAGCGACGAATCCGCGAACGACACCTCCCGCACGACGTCCCCGCACACCGGGCACGCCTCGCTGGTCCGGCCGTGCACCGCCATCCCGGATCGCTTCGCGTCCTTCAGCTCGGCCGCCGGGCGGCCGGACGCGGCGACCACCGCCTTCGACAACGTGCCCCGCACGCAGTCGTACAGCCGGTCGACCGTCGCCTCGTCCAGGCGCGAGGAGATCGCGAACGGGCTGAGCCGCGCGGCGTGCAGGATCTCGTCGGAGTAGGCGTTGCCGATGCCCCCGATCGCGCTCTGGTCCCGCAGCAGACGTTTGATCTGCTGGTTCTTCCCTCGAACCAGCTCGCCGAACCGCTCCCGCGTGAACTCCGGCCCCAGCGGGTCCGGTCCCAGCGCGGCGATCCCGGGCACGTCGGTGGGGTCGGTCACGATGTACGCCGCCAGCCCCTTGCGCGTACCCGCTTCGGTCAGATCGAACCCGCTGCCATCGGACAGGCGGAGCCGCAGCGCCACCGCCGTCCCGCCGCCGCGGGCCTGCCCCGGTCGCGGCGGACGCGCCGGGAGCTCGTCGGACCAGCGCACCCAGCCGGCCCTGGCCAGGTGGAAGACCAGGTGCAACCCGTCGCAGTCCACGTCGAGGAACTTGCCGTGCCGACGCACCTCGTCCACGATCAGCCCGGCCAGGGCCTGCGGCGGGGGGTCGTACGTCTTGAGCACCGCCACCGACGCGAGCTCGACCGCCGCCACCGCCAGCCCCGTCATCCGGGCGTCGAGGAAGTCCACCAGCGCCTGGACTTCCGGCAGCTCGGGCACGGCTCAGCCCGGGCTGTCGGCGACGCGCTCGGATCGGTCGATCACGCGGCGCAGCTTGGGCAGCAATCCGTACCCGTCGCCCGCGCGCACCACCGGCACCTCCTGGTGGACCCGGGGCGCGAGCTCCTCGTTGCTGACCGGGAGGCCGTGGCTCAGGACCTGCTCGGCGGGCGTGAGCTCGCGGATCGCGATGGCCCGGACGACGTCGGGGCGGTCCTTGGCGAAGGCGCCGTAGATCGATGGGTCGTGCTGGCCGTCGTCGCCGACCAGGATCCACTCCATCTGCGGGAACTCCTGAGCGAGGCGGTGCAGGTTGTGCCGCTTGTGCTCCCGCCCGCTGCGGAACCAGCCCGTGTTCGTGGGGCCCCAGTCCGTCAACAGCAGAGGACCGCGGGGATAGCCGTGCCGCTTCAGGAAGCGCGTCAGCGTCGGCGCCGTGTTCCAGGCGCCCGTGGACAGGTAGAAGATCGGCGCGCCGGGGTGGTCGGCGAGCAGGTCGCGATACATGGGAGCCATCCCCGGCACGATGTGGCGGGCCTGCTCGTGGCGCACGAACGTGTTCCACGCGGCGATGAACATCCGCGGGAGGACCGTGATCATCACGGTGTCGTCGATGTCGCTGACGATCCCGTGCCGCACATCGTCGGCCACGATCGTCACCGGCGCCCGCTGCGGCCGCCCCCCGGCCGGCGTGATCGTGACCTCGTGCCAGCCCGGCTCCAAGCCGGGGTCCACCACGGTCAGGTCGATGTAGCCGCTCCTGTCGGTCCGGGTCCGGTACGAGCGTCCCGCCACCTCGACGCTGACCTCGTGGTCGAAGGCCTGCGCCGTGATGAAGGCCCGCCACCCGCGCGCCTCGGCCACCGGCCCGAGCTGAGTCTCCTCGTGCTCGTCGGCGCGGGTCTCCGCCTCGTCCAGGCGGTGCCGGGACAGCACGACCCGGCCGAGGACCCGTACGAACGACGAGGACCCGTAGCCCGTGTGCGCGATCACCCGGGGCGTCCAGGAGGCCATCCGGAGCACCTTGTGGAGCTGCCCGTGCCAGACGTCTTCCAGCACCGCGGCGATGTGGGGACGAGCCATAGCGCCAACGTACCGAATGCGGGGCCTCACGGCGGGCCCAGTCGAGCCACGCCCCCGAGGGGACACGGCGAGGCTGCCGAGCGGACGCGGCCACGCCGCCGAGCGGAGGCGGCCACGCCCCCGAGCGAACGCGGCGAGACCCCCGAGTGGGGGGTGAGGGGATCCTCAGGCGGCGACGCCACCTGCCGATGGGCCAAGCGACGAAGTCTGTCGCCACTGCCGTCGCAGCGAGGAGCATAGAGGTGGGACACGGTCGGACGCCGCGGGGCGCGGAGCCTGCAGGGGAGCCTCGTCGTGTGGACCGCTGACCGCGACGGACGGCCGCGGCTGTCCCGCATGCCCACCCGGAACCCGCGTCCGCACCGGTGCCATTCCCACCATGAGCCCGGCCGCCACGCCGCGAACGGTGCCCCGCGCGCGCCTCGCCCCGCCGACCCGCGGGCCTGCCGCCCGCATCGGCCCCTGCTGTCGCGCGACCACGCCCGCCCGAGCCGCCCGGTCGGTACCGGATGCCGGCACACCGCGGGGCTCGACGATGTATGGTCCGCACGCCACGCGGGTAACGTCACGTCCGGAAGCGACAAAACGGACGATAGGACCGCGATGGACCGCACCAGCCAGCAGATCGGGGCCAGCGCCGAAAAGACCGATACGGCCCCTCACCCGGACGATCCGCGCAAGCCGGACGAGGTCTCGGAGATCAGGAAGCCGTCCTGGAAGTACACGGCCAAGGCCGCCGTGCGGGAGTTCATGCGGGACCAGTGCACCGACCTCGCCGCGGCACTCACGTACTACTCGGTCCTCGCGATCTTCCCCGGCCTCCTCGCGCTCGTCTCGCTGCTCGGCATCTTCGGCCAGGGCGAGGACACCGTCAACGGGATGCTCGAGCTGGGCGCCGGCGTCCTGCCGGCCGAGGTCCTGGACCAGATTCGCCCCGTCGTCGACCAGATGGTCAACACGCCTGCGGCCGGGCTCGCGCTCGTCGTCGGGCTCGTGGGCGCGCTGTGGTCGGCGTCCGGCTACGTCAACGCCTTCGGGCGCGCCATGAACCGCGTGTACGACATCGACGAGGGCCGCCCGATCTGGAAGCTGCGCCCCGTGTTCCTGGCCCTCACCCTGGCGATCCTGCTGCTCATCTCGCTGGTGATGGTCGCGCTCGTGGTCACCGGGCCGGTGGCCCGCTGGGTCGGCGACCTGATCGGCCTCGGCGACACCGCCGTCGCGGTCTGGGACATCGCCAAGCTCCCGGCGGTCCTGATCATCGTCGGGGTCATCGTCGCGATGCTCTACCACTTCACGCCCAACGTGCGGCAGCCGAGGTTCCGCTGGCTCAGCGTCGGCGCCGCCGTGGCGATCCTGGCCTGGGTCGTCGCCTCGGCCGGCTTCGGGTTCTACGTGGGCAACTTCGGGTCGTACAACAAGACGTACGGGGCTCTCGCCGGCGTCATCGTGTTCCTGCTGTGGCTGTGGATCACGAACCTCGCCCTGCTGTTGGGCGCCGAGGTCGACGCCGAGTTGGAGCGCGCCCGCCAGCTGCAGGCCGGGATCGAGGCCGAGGAGACGTTGCAGCTCCCACCGCGCGACGACTCCGGGAGCAAGAAGAAGGCCGCCAAGCTCGAAGAGAGCATCGAGGAGGGCCGCCGGATCCGCCTGGACGCCGAGTCTGCACAGGCCGGAGACCCCGAGCGCCCCGAAGGCGCCGACGCGAGCCGCCCCGAGACAGACCGGACGGCGGACCGGCACGCCTGACCGCTCGCACACCGCCACGACGCGACGGCCCGAGGTCTCGACCTCGGGCCGTCGCCGCGTCCCCGGGGTTCGCGGGCCGCTGTACCCCGCCGCGCCGCGCCGCGCC
>JBDIAS010000137.1:0-8862 GCA_039812465.1 Austwickia sp.
AGGAGAGCCGTCAGGGGTGGGGCCGCGAACGCCCTGGTCGCGACGCGCCCGTCAGGGGGTGATGTCGCGGCGTCGGTAGCCGGCCAGGCCCAGCGCGATCAGGGCCGCCGCCAGCGCGGTCACCACCAGAACCGGGGTCCAGGCCATCGGCTGCACCGGGATCTGCGGCAGGTGCCCGAACGGCGTCAGTTTGATCAGCCGCTCGGGGAGCTCGAGCAGGCTCGCGAACCAGCTCATGAACAGCGACCACGCAACTACTGCCCAGGGAAGGGCCGTCCAGTGCGGCAGCCAACCGAGCACCGCCATTGTGATCCCGATCGTCAGCCACACGCCGGGCGCGAGAGCCAGCGCGGCCGCGGCGATCTGCACGACGACCCCGACCGATCCCTCCGCGACCGCCTGCGGCAGCGCCACGGCGGCGCCGGTCCCGACGAGCAGGACCGTCGAGCCGACGAGCGCCGGTACGAGGTGCGCCAGCGCGTGCCGGGTCCGGGAGGTCGCGGTCGATAGGAGCAGCTCCGCGTGGCCGGCCTCTTCCTCCTTGCGCAGCCGCAGCATCAGCTGGACGCCGAACGCCGCGATCAGCACCACGACGATCCCGAGCATCGCGACGAAGAACGCGTCCCGCAGCAGCTGCCCCCCGCCGCCCATCCGCCGGAACAGCTCCGCCATCTGCGGGTTGTCCACGAGCATCTGGTCGACGGTGCCCGCGAGCGAACCGATCGCGAGCCCGAAGAGCGCCAACCCGATCGCCCAGCCGATCATGCTGCCGCGGTCGAGGCGCAGCGCGAGCGCGGCGGCCGAGTCCAAGGACGGCACGGCGCGAGCGCGCCCGGGGGAGGCGGCCCGCAGACCCGCCCCGTAGTCGCGGCGGCTCACCAGGGCGAAGGCCAGCATGACCAACGCCGCCGTCAGGACGATGGGCAACAGCAGGACCCACCAGCGCTCCTGCGCGTACGGACGGCCCAGCGCCGCCCACTCGACCGGCGAGACCCAGCGCAGCCACGTGGCCGCGGAATCCTCCGGCAGGCCGTCGGCGACGGCGCGGATGACGTACGCGACCGCGAGGACCCCGAGGGCCATCCCTCGGGCCGCGCGCGCCGACGCGGTGACCTGGGCTGTGACCGCGCCCACCCCCACCCACACGGCGCCGACGAGGCCGATGCCCAGCCCCGAGGCGAGGGCGCCCGCGAGCGGCGGCGCGACCGCGGCCATGGAGGCGGTGATGAGCAGCGCAAGCAGGCCGCACGCGCCGAGCCCCACGGTGATGGCGCCGGCGAGCGGCGCGTGCCGGCCGACGACTCCGGCCCGCAGCAGCTCGGTGCGGCCCTCTTCCTCCTCGGCCCGGGTGGCCCGCATCACCCCGAGGGCGCCCATCATGGCCGCCGCGGCGGCGACGAACGTCCCGACGCGCCACATGACGAAACCGCCGGCGTTCATGAGGTCGTACGGGGGGCCGAGCATCGCCCGCATCGTCGGGTTGGACGCCAGGGCGGCCATCGTGGCCTGACTCCCGGCCCCGTCGGTGACAAGCCGGTGGTACGTGGTCGTCGTGGTCGGCATGATCGCCCACAGGGCTAGGACCCACACCAGCCAGAACCAGCGAGAGCGCCGAAGCGCCAGCCGCGCCGCCGTACCCGTGCCAACGAACGTGCCCCGAGAACGAGGCGAGGCTCCCGCGGCACCTGACCGCGGTCCGGCTCCCGCTGCCGTCCGCACGGTGCTGACGGCGCTCATCGCGGATCACTCCCCGCCGCGTCTGCGGGGATCGTCGGGCCCAGTCCTTCGCCCGCGCGGTCCGGGCGCTCGTCGTAGTGCCTCAGGAAGAGTTCCTCCAGCGTCGGCGGCGTGGCCACGAGCGACCGCACACCCGTCGCCGAGAGCTGCGCCAGCAACGGCGTGAGGGCCGTGTCGTCGACCTGACAGGTGAGGTGGTGCACGCCGCCGTGCTCCTCGACAAGGACGTCGTGGACCCCCGGCATCGTGGACAGCGCGCTCGGCGCCGGTCCGGCGAGCTCGGCGACCACCTGGGTCCTGGTGAGGTGCCGCAACTGCGTCAAGGTCCCGCTCTCGACGATGCGACCCGCCCGAATGATGCTGACGTGGTCGCAGAGCGTCTCCACCTCAGAGAGGATGTGGCTGCTCAACAGGACCGTGCGACCGCTGTCCCGCTCGGCGCGCAGGTAGTCGGTGAAGACCCGCTCCATCAGCGGGTCCAGGCCGGCGGTCGGCTCGTCGAGCAGCAGCAGCTCCACGTCGGAGGCCAACGCGGCCACCAGGGCGACCTTCTGCCGGTTGCCCTTGGAGTAGGACCGCCCCTTCTTGCGCGGGTCCAGGTCGAACCGCGCGATCAGGTCGTCCCGGCGGCGCTCGTCCAGCCCGCCCCGCGCCCTGCCGAGCAGGTCGATGACCTCCCCGCCGGTGAGGTTGGGCCACAGGCTCACCTCGCCCGGCACGTACGCGAGGCGGCGGTGCAGCTCCGGTGCCTGTGCCCACGGGTCTCCGCCCAGCAGCCGCACCCGGCCCGCATCGGGCCGCAGCAGTCCGAGGAGGACCCGGATCGTCGTGGACTTGCCGGAGCCGTTGGGCCCGAGGAAGCCGTGGATCTGGCCGGTCGGCACGGACATGGTGAGCTCGTCGAGGGCGAGCGTGGTGCCGAATCGCTTGACGAGCCCTTCGATCTCGATGGCGGCATCGGGGGAGGCCGACTGCTCGGCCGCCGCGGGGGAGGCAGTGATGGTCATGATCTTCCCGATTCGAGTGGGTGGGACTGCGGGTCGCGCGCCGGATCATCGGGCGGCGCATCCGGGTGGTGAAGATGGCGGATCTGGGGCTGACGCATCTGGGGCTGGCGGATCTCTGGCCGGCCGATCTGGTCATCGGCGAGGTCGGCCAGCGCGCCGGTGAGGATGCCGTGGGCGTAGAGCTCGTACGTGACCGCCGCGTAACGCTCCACGACGCCCTCGTCGAGCAACTGGGCGCCGCCCAGGTGGCGGGCCACCTGCGGCCCGAGCAGCAGCAGTGAGACGCCGATCGCCGTGTGCACCACGGCCCGCGCCTCCTCGTCCACGCTCGGCCGCACCGTGCCCGCGGCCTCGCCGGCCGCGAGGTAACCGCGCACGTCAGCCACCATGCGGTCGAACATGGCCTCCGCCGTCGGGCCGCCCTCCGCGAGGACCCTGGTCATGTAGTCGAACAGCGGGCGGGTCTCGGGGTGGTCGCGCAGGTACGCCTTCGTCGTGGGCGCCGACCCGGTGGTGAAGGCCTTCGTCTTCTCGTCGCGGAGGAAGTCGAGCAGATAGGCGTCGCAGGCCGCGCGCAGACCGTCCTTGCTGCCGTAGTGGTGCAGGATCAGCGCCGCCGACACCCCCGCGCGCTCGGCGATCGAACGCACCGTGGTGTGCGCGAAGCCCTGGGCCGCGAACAGCTCGATCGCGGCCGCGCGAATCCGCGCGAGCGCGGTGAGATCCGCGTCAGCGACTCGGTGTGATGGCGACGGGACTGAACCCATGTTCAGTACGCTAAACCTGCGTTCAGTCGCGGTCAACCGGAGGCGGCCAGCGGTCAACTGGAGGCGGCCAGGAGGTGCTCGCCGACCGCCCGTATCGCGTCCCGCAGCTCGGATGGCTCGATGACCTCGAGGTCCGCGCGCAGGTCTGCCGCCAGCCAGCCGAGGTGCCACGCGAGGGACTCCAGGCGGTCCGCCCCGGAGACCACCTCGCAGCGCCCGGCGCCCAGGTCCCGGACTTCGCCGGCCGCGCCGGGGATCCGTTCCCGGACCGTGGTGGCCTCGGCGGCGAACCGCACCCGGGCCACGTACCGATATCCCGCGCTGGACACCGCTTCCTGCACGTACGTCGCCGCGTCGGGCGCCGGGCGCGGCCGGAACGTGAACGTCGTGGCCCGGACCTCGCTCATCCGGTCGAGCCGGAAGGTGCGCCAGTCCTGACGGTCGAGGTCGAACGCGAGCAGGTACCAGCGCTGGCCCGTCGTGACCAGGCGGTACGGCTCGACGTCCCGGGCGGAGCGGCGCCCGTCGCGGGCGCGGTAATCGCAGCGCACCCGGAGGTTCCGACGGGCGGCCCGCGCCAGCAACACCAGGACGTCGGGATCCACCAGCGCCACCCGGGACGGCAGGGCGACGGTCGCCTCGTCGAGGGCGCCGACCTGCTCCTTGAGGCGCCCGGGCAGCACCTGATCGAGCTTGGCGAGCGTGCGGAGGGCGGCCTCCCCGATCCCGGCGACGCTGCCGCCCGCCGCGAGCCGGAGGCAGACCACGACTGCCACCGCCTCGTCGTCATCGAGCAGCAACGGCGGCAGCCGGCCTCCGGCCCCCAACTGGTCCCCCCCGCCGACGCCCTGAGCCGCGCGCACCGGGTAGCCGAGCTCGCGCAGGCGCTCGACGTCGCGGCGCACCGTCCGGGTGGTCACCGCGAGACGCTCGGCGAGTTCCTCGCCCCGCCAGACCGGCCGGGACTGCAACAGGGTGAGCAGGCGCAGGGCGCGCCGGGTGGTGTCGGCCATGTCCTCAGGCTGTCATCGATAGCGGACGGAAACTGTCCGGATCAGGGTGGAGCGTCGTCCCCATGAACACCACATCGCAGGGCCCCGCAGGGCTCGGCTCACCCGACACCACCCCCGCGTCGACGGACGCGCGGCACGCGCCCCTCGACTGGATCACCCTCCTCGTCGATCAGATCGACTGGCACTGGAGGGAGCAGCTGCGGCCCCGCCTGGACGGGCTCACCGACGAGGAGTACTTCTGGGAGCCCGCGCCGGGCGCCTGGAACGTACGACCCCGCGGCGAGGAACCGCCTGCGTCGGCCACCCTGCGCGGAGGCGGGGGTGCCTTCACCATCGACTTCGGCTACCCCGAGCCCTCGCCGGCGCCCGTCACGACCATCGCCTGGCGGCTCGGCCACATCATCGTGGGCGTCTTGGGCGCCCGCGTGGCGGGGCACTTCCGCGGCGCCGAGGCTGACTACATGACCTGGGACTACGCCGGCACCGCCGCGAGCGCGCTGGAGCAGCTCGACGGGCTGTACGACGCGTGGCTCGCGGGTGTCCGCTCCCTCGACGAGGCGGCGCTGGCCGCGCCCTGCGGACCCTCCGAGGGGCCCTGGGCCGAGCACCCCATGGCCGAGCTGGTGCTGCACATCCACCGCGAGCTCATCCACCACGGCGCGGAGATCGCCCTCCTGCGCGACCTGTACGCGACGCGTGGCTGACGCGCGCGGGCGGGGCGGCTCTATCTCGCTGTGGCCGGGCTCCCGGGGGAACCAGTTCATGCAGCCCTGGCAGCCCACCCAGGAGGGCGATCGCCGCGAGGAATGAGCCCCGTCAGTCGCGGGACTCCGGCTGCTCGGCCCACCAGCCGAGCAGCGCCTCGCGCGCCGCGTCCTTGCCGATCGGGCCGCGGTCGAGACGCAGCGACAAGAGGAACTGGTAGGCCCGCCCGAGCACGGGGCCGGGCGGGATGCCCAGCGCGGCCCCGATCTCGTGACCGTCCAGCTCCGGGCGCACCTTCTTCAGCTCCTCGGCGGCCGACAGCTCGGCGAGCCGCGCCTCCAGCTCGTCGTACGTCCGCTGCAGCCGCAGGGCCTTGCGCGGGGTGCGGGTGGTGCAGTCCGCCCGAGTCAGGCGGTGCAGCCGGGGGAGCAGGGGACCGGCGTCGGTGACGTACCGGCGCACCGCGGAGTCGGTCCACTCGCCGCGCCCGTACCCGTGGAACCGAAGGTGCAGCTCGACCAGCCTCGCGACGTCGCGGATCGTCTCCTTGTCGAACCGCAGCGCGCGCAACCGTTTCTTGGTCATCGTCGCTCCCACCAGTTCGTGGTGGTGGAAGCTGACCCCGCCGTCCGGGGTGAACCGGCGCGTCGGGGGCTTGCCGATGTCGTGCAGGAGCGCGGAGAGACGCAGCACCAGGTCGGGGCCCGGGACGGCACCGGACTCGGGGTCGGCGGACTCGGGGTCGGCGGCGGCGGGGTCAGCGGCGGGCGGCGACTCCAGGAGGATCGCCTGCTGCAGGACGGTGAGCGAGTGCTCGTACACGTCCTTGTGGCGGCGGTGCTCGTCGGTGGCCAGCCGCATGCCGGGCAGTTCGGGCAGGACGTGTTCCGCGAGCCCGGAGTCGACGAAGACCCGCAGCCCGGCGATCGGGTCCGCCGCGAGGAGTAGCTTCACGAGTTCGTCGCGGACGCGTTCCGCAGAGACGATGTCGAGCGTGGACGCGAGCGCGGCCATGGCCTCCAGGACCGGCGGCGCGGGTTCTAGCCCGAGCTGGGCCACGAACCGGGCCGCCCGCATCATCCGCAGCGGGTCGTCGGCGAACGAGACGCCCGCCGGGCCGGGGGTGTCGAGCCGGCGGGCTGCGAGGTCGGCCAGGCCGCCGTACGGGTCCACGAACTCCAGCGACGGAAGCCGCAACGCCATCGCGTTGACCGTGAAGTCGCGGCGCCGGAGGTCGTCGGCCAGGTTGTCGCCGAAGGACACGGTCGGCTTGCGGGTGCGCCGGTCGTAGCTGTCCGCCCGGTACGTCGTGATCTCGATGTGCTCGACGCCCTTGCGGAGCCCGATCGTGCCGAAGTCCCGCCCGATATCCCATTGGGTATCGGCCCATTCACCCGTGATGCGCTCGATCTCCTCGGGGCGGGCCGAGGTGGTGAGGTCGAGGTCGGGGGAGCCCCGCCCAAGGAAGGCGTCCCGGACGGGACCGCCAACCAGGGCCAGCTCGTGCCCGGCGTCGGCAAAGAGGTCTCCCAGCTCGCGCAAGAGCGGCAAGGTGGGAGCCAGGTGGCGGACCGCCTGCTCAAGCAGGCCGTTGAGAGCGCCGGGACGGGCGGTGGACACGACGCACAGCCTAGGGGAGGGCGCCAGAACCCCCGTCTCGGGGCACACCGGCCGGGGAGGCGCGCCAGCGCGCTCCCGGCGACCCCGCGACCGCTTGGCTACAGTGACAGAATGACTGTGCCACCGCGTCCGAGCAGGCCATTGCGCCGCCTGCCCGCGGTGCTCGAGACCTCCGCCGGAGGGATCGTCGTCGACGTCGACCAGGGGCGGGCCCGCATCGCGGTGATCGCCCGCCGCAATCGTGCCGGACGGATCGAGTGGTGTCTTCCCAAAGGGCATCAGGAGGGTGACGAGACCCTGGAGGAGACGGCGGCCCGCGAGGTCGCGGAGGAGACCGGCATCGTCGGCCGGGTCCTCACCACGCTCGGCACGATCGACTACTGGTTCTCGACGCAGGAGAAGCGGGTGCACAAGGTGGTCCACCACTACCTGCTGGAGGCCATCGGGGGCGAGCTGACGGTGGAGAACGACCCGGACCGGGAGGCCATCGACGTCAAGTGGTTCCCGCTGTCGGCCGTCCACGAGAAGCTGACGTTCCCCAACGAGAGGCGGATCGCGCAGCTCGCGTGGGAGAGGCTGGCGGGCCGACCATGACCGGGCGGCGCCCCCCGCCACGCCGCACGGGCGGCCGCCGCGCCCGATTCCTCGCCGTCAGCGCCGCCATCGGCGTTCTCCTCCTCCCCGCCGGGACGCCCATCGGCGCCCAATCCCTGCCCAGCGCGGGCGTCCCTGCGGCGACGGCCGGCCAGCATGTGGTCGAAGCTCGCGAGTCCGATGAAGCGGAAACCCGCGGCACGCAGGAAGCGGTCACGGCCGCCGCGTCCGGATCCGAGGCCTACACCGCGGAAGTGCCCTATCCGCAGCTGCTTCCCCGCACCACCCAGGACGCGGAGGTCTCGCTCCGGCTGGACTCGGTGTCCCCGTCGATCGCCACACCCGAAACACCCGTACGCGTGCAGATCAGCGTGACCAACCGCGGGCAGGACCCGGCGGACCTGCGGGTGCGGATTCGACTGGGGCGCGAGGCGCTGGTCTCGCGGGGGGAACTCGACGCCGCGCCCGCAGCGCGCCTGACGACGGTCGGGGCGGAGGCCACGCCGCCTCCGCTGGCTCCCGGGGCCACGACCAGGGTGGGCCTGGAGATCCCCCCCTCGCAGGTGCCGCTGTCGCGCGCCTTCGGGGTCTTGCCCTTGCTCGTCGAGGCCCAGCGGGACACGCGTACGAGCACGTTGTCCACGTACCTCCCCTACGAGCGCGTGAAAGAGTACGAGCCTTTGCGCGTCTCGGTCGCGATACCGCTGACGGCCGACCCCGCACCCGAAGTGGAGGCCACCGAGACGCAGGCGCGGGAGGGCGCCTGGACGGCGATCCTGGGCTCCGGCTCCCGCCTCGACCGCATCCTCGCGGGCGTCCGGGACTCTCCGGTCACCTTCGCGCTGGACCCGGTCCTCGTCGGGACCGGGCCTGCGCCGTCAGCGCCCACGCCCGCACCCGCGACGTCGTCCCCCACCACCGGCGCGGTCGCCAGCGTGAGCCAGGCGCCGGTCACCTCGGCACCCGGCCCGGACAGCAGCCCGACACCCGAACCCGCGGCCGGCCCCGACCCGCCGGGACCCGCGCGCAGCGCCTTCGCCACCCGGGTCGCCGCCGCGACCCGAGACCGCCCGGTGTGGGCGCTTCCGGCAGACGACCCGGACCTCACCGGACTCGCCGAATCCGCCCCGTCACCCCAGCTGCTCGCCGACGCGGTGGCCGCGGATCCGTCCCTGGGCTCCAAGCTCCACCCCTCCTCGCTGACCGCGGTCGCCTGGCCGGCCCGGATGCCGACGCGCGCGGCCCGGCAGGATCTGTTGGCCGCGTACGGGCAGCACCGGCCGGCCGCGTGGATCCTCCCCCGTTCCGCGGTTCAACCCCCCGGAACCGCGGGCTCGTCGCCCCACCGGTACGCCGACGGCACCCCCGTCCTGGCCTACGACGACACCCTGAGCCGGCTTCTGGCCAACACCGCCGCCC
>JBDIAS010000138.1:0-8824 GCA_039812465.1 Austwickia sp.
GACCGATCAGGCCGGGACCAGCAGGCCGGAGGCCCGCAGGCCGGCGCGCAGGATCTCCAGGTGATCCGGCGTCGACTCGACGAGCGGCAGCCGAACGGTCGCGTGCGCGATCACGCCGAGCTCCACCATCGCGGCCTTCGCCATGATCGCCCCCTGCGAGGTCGTCATGATCGCCTCGACGGCCGGGATCAGCTCCCGGTGGATCGCCCGCGCGGCGGGCAGGTCCCCGGCGTCCACAGCGTCGATCATCGCCCGGTAGCGGCGACCCGCCACGTGCCCCACGACGCTCACGCAGCCGCTGGCGCCGAGCGCGAACCAGGCCAGGTTGTCCTCGTCGGCGCCGGAGTACCAGGCCAGGTCCGTCGCCTCCATCAGCTTGCTCCCGGCCCACTGGTCGCCCTTGGCGTCCTTGACCGCCACGAAACGCGGGTTGCGGGCCAGCTCGGTGATCGCCTCCGAGCTGAACGGGATTCCGGTGCGCCCGGGAATGTCGTACAGCATGATCGGCAGGTCCGTGGCCTCCGCGACCGCCTGGCAGTGGGCGACGAGCCCGCGCTGGGTGGGCTTGTTGTAGTAGGGCGACACGAGCAACAGACCGGTGGCGCCGGCTTCGGTCGCCTCGCGGGCCATGTGTACGGCGTGTCGGGTGTCGTTGGAGCCGACGCCGGCCACGACGTGCGCGCGTCCCGCCACGGTCTGCGCGACGAGGCGGATCATCTGCACGCTCTCCTCGCTGGTGAGCGTCGCGGATTCGCCGGTGGTCCCGTTGACGACGATCCCGTCGTGCCCGGTGGCCAGCAGGTGTTCGACCAGCGACGTCGCGCTGTCGGTGTCGAGCGAGCCGTCTGGGGTCATGGGAGTGACCATCGCGGTGAGGACGGAACCGAAGGGGCGGGCAAGGGTGGTAGCCATGGTCCCAGCCTGCCGCACCCGACAGCACTGGTCCAGCGATGCCTTTCGTCCGGTATTCGGTAGCGTTACTACATGATCGAGCCGACGACGCTGCGTGCCCTGACGATGATCGCCGCGACCGGCTCGGTCGCCGCTGCGGCGGACGGCCTCGGCTTCACCCCGTCGGCGGTGTCCCAGCAGGTGAAGCGACTCGAGGCCGAGGTCGGCGTGGCGCTGCTGGAGCGCGCCGGCCGCGGCGTCGTCCTCACCGCGCCAGGGAAGGCACTGGTGTCGAGCGCGCCCGAGGTGTTCGCGGCGTTGGAGCGCGCCGTGGACGCGGCACGGTCCCGCTCCGAGAGCCCGATCGGTACGCTGCGCGTCGTCGCGTTCTCGACCGCCGTGCGCGGCCTGCTCGTCCCCCGCCTGCCCGCCATCGCCGCGCGCCACCCGCTGCTCCGGCTCGCGATCGACGAGGCGGACCCCGCCGAGGCCGCGCACGCGCTGTCCGCCGGGACCGCCGACGCGGCGATCCTGCACGACAGCCACGACCTGCCCGGTCTCCCCGCGGGCCTGCGCGTCGAGGCCGTCCACCTGGACGCGGGCGACGTCATCGTGCGCGACGACCACCCCCTCGCGGGGACCCGGAGCGTGACGGCCGAGGACCTCGGTGGTGCTGCCTGGGTGACCAGCCCGCCGGGCACCGCCTGCCACGACTGGTTCCTGCGGCTGTTCGCGGATCGCCCCCGCCCCGCGGTGCGCCACCGGGTCGACGACTTCTCCACCCAGATTGCGCTGGTGGCCGCCGGTGGGGTGATCGCGCTGGTACCGCGCCTGGCCCGGCCGCCGCTGCCCCCCGGCCTACGCCCGATCGCCGTGGAACCGCTCCCGACACGCTGCGTGGAGCTGGCCTGGCGGGCGAGTTCCCGCGACAACCCGGGCGTGCATGCGCTGCTGGACGCGCTGCGCCCCGCGGGGATGGCCGGAGCGGACCTGTGAGGTACTGGTGAGACGCTCGGCGCCTCGACTTGGCCCCACTGTCGGGGCACCGGCGCGCGGCGCCCGATACCGTCGGACCATGACCGCCCGCGAGCCCCGCCCCCCGTACGTCGATCGCCGACTGCGCGTCGAGCGCCTGGTCCGCGCCGAGCCTCAGGTGGTCTTCGACCTGCTCGCCGATCCTTACCGGCACCACGTCATCGACGGCACCAACACGCTGACCGGCCAGGTCCGCGGGCCAGGCCGACTCTTCTCGGGCGCGACGTTCACCATGGGGATGAAGATGGGGCCCATCCCTTACCGGACCACGAACACCGTCGTCGATTTCGAGGAGTCGAGCCGCATCGCGTGGCAGACGGCGGCGCGTCGCCGCGGCCGGATCGTCATGGGCGGGCAGGTGTGGGCGTACGAGCTCGAGCCCCGCCCGGAGCACAGCACGCTGGTGCGGGCCTCGTACGACTGGTCCGGTGCGATGCGGCCCGAGTGGACGATCGAGCGGCTCGGGATGCCGGAGCGTGCCCGCGCCGCGCTGGTCGCGACGCTGGACCGCCTGGCGGATCACCTGGAGGGCCGCGAGCAGCGCTGACCATCGGGGGCAGTCGCCTCCTTGCGCAAATGCAGCACCACACCGGCAGATCCAGGCCCCCCTCGGCAGAAACAGGCGCGCATCGACGGCGTCTGCCCCGGATGACGGCCCAGATTCGCCCAACAGCACCCGGAACCGCGCACAAGGTCCCGCGGATCCACGGGCCCTGATGCGCAGAAGCGGTACCCCATCCGCGGAGGTGGGTCTCCATCCATGGGGTCGGGGTCTCCATCTGGCAAGAAATGGCCATTATCTGCAGAGGTGGGCTGAGAGATCGTACGGATGTCGTACGGATCCAGCCGGCGATCTGGACGTACCGGCCTCAGCCCTCCGTGGCCCCCGAGTCGCTCATCGCCGAGTCGTTAACCCCCGGAATCGCTGCCCACCGACTCCTTGACCGCCGAGATCGAGAACTCCAGGGTCACCCGCTCGGAGACCAGTACGCCGCCAGCCTCCAGCGCCGCGTTCCAGGTCAACCCGAAGTCCTTGCGGTTCACCCGGACGGCGCCCTCGAAGCCGTGCCGTTCGTTGCCGAACGGGTCCACCGCGGAGCCCTGGTACGAGAAGTCGATCGTCAGCGGGCGGGTGACGGCTTTGATCGTCAGGTTGCCCGCGACCCGCAGCGTGCTGTCCCCGCGGGCCGTCACGGACGTCGAGCGGAACCGCATCGTCGGATAGTGAGACGTCACGAAGAAGTCGTCGCCGCGCAGGTGCTCGTCGCGATCGGCGCTGCGGGTGTCGACGGAGGCCACCTGGATCGTCACGTCGATCGCGGCGTCCTGCAGCCCCGGGCCGGTCGTGGCGGCGCCCTCGAAGTCGCTGAACGTGCCACGCACCTTCGTCACCATGGCGTGCCGGGTCACGAAGGCGAGCTCGCTGTGCGCGGGATCAATGCGGTAGGTCCCGGACAACTCGGCCAGCGCAGTCATGCCTGCTCCTCGAGGGACGTCGGCCGGCATTCCTCGCGCCCGGGGGCCGCCGCCGGCAGTCCCCGCCGAACGCACCGGCCAGGTGGACGAATCACGGGAATGATACGGGCCGCCGACAGGGCGCCGGGCACGCGCCCACCCACGTCTCGGCCACCGCGCGATCTCCGTGTGAGACGGTGGGTCGGTGGACACCGATGCCGTACTCCAGCTCTTGAAGGACGTGGCCGCGGAAGTCATCACACCGCGTTTCCGGGACCTGGAGCGCGGGGACATCATGGAGAAGCGGCCCGGCGACCTGGTCACCATCGCCGATCACGAAGCCGAGGAGCTCATCACGAAGGCCCTGCTCGCCGACGACCCCAGCGTGCTGGTAGTCGGTGAAGAGGCGACGAGCGCGAACCCGAAGCTGATGGCCCAGCTGGCCGGCGCCGACCACGCCTACACCGTCGACCCGGTCGACGGCACCCGGAACTTCGTCTACGGCCGCGCGAACCACGCCGTGATGGTGGCCGAGTTGCGCCACGGCCAGACGGTGCGCGCCTGGATCTGGCAGCCGGAGCTGGGCCACTCGTACGTGGCCGAGCGCGGGGCGGGCGCGTACGAGGACGGCGTACGAATGCCCCAGGCCTGGACCGGCCCCGACGACCCGGCCGCCATCGACCCGTCCCGGCTGCGGGTGTTGACGAGCCGTCCGGCGTACGAGGGGCTGCGCGACGGGCTGGTCCTCGGCTCGTCCGCCTGGTGCTGCGGCGTGGACTATCCGTGGCTGGCGCGCGGCGACGTCGACGCGATCATGTACTCGAACACCCTCCCCTGGGACCACGCGCCCGGCTCGCTCCTGGTGGAGGAGACCGGCGGGGTGGTTCGCCGAGCGGACGGTAGCCAGTACTCTCCGGGCGAGACCGGGTCGGGTGGCCTCCTCGCCGCCGGATCGGATGTGGTGTGGCAGCTGATCGCCAACCGGTTGACGGTGCTCTTCCGGTGACCCTCCCCCACCACCCGGACGCCGGGCCGCACTCGGATGACGCGGCTCTGGCGGGCATCACGCCGATCGAGGGTGTGATCTTCGACTTCCACTCCACCCTGGTGGATGGGGGCGACCCCGGGCTGTGGCTGCAGGACGCCTGGTCGCACGCGGGCCGGCCCGGACGGCTCGAAGACCCCGGCGCACTGGGCGCCCTGAGCGTGGCCGACGTCGTCGCCTACCTCGACCGCATCTGGGAGAACACCCGTGACATCGACCCGGACTCGCGCCGGGACACCGACCCCTCCGAGCATCGCCGCGTGTGGGACGCCTCGATGGCCAAGCTCGGCCTGGCGGACCCGGGGCTGGTCGATGCCCTCTATGAGACCATGCTCAGGCGGTGGAACCCGTACGAGGACACGTTGCCCACGTTGCGCGCTCTGCGCCGACGGGGCGTGCGCGTCGTGGTGCTCTCCAACGTCGGCAGGGACCTGGCGCCCTCGCTGGAGCGGACCGGGATCGCGGCGCTCGTCGACGGGGTGGTGCTCAGCTACCAGGTGCACCACGTCAAGCCGGAGCCGGGGATTTTCGCCACCGCCCTGGAACTGCTGGGCGTCCCGGCCGAGCGGGCCTTGATGGTCGGCGACGCGTGGCAGGACGACGGCGGCGCGGCCGCCCTTGGGATCCGTACGCTGCTGCTCCCCCGCACCCGAGGGCCACGGCACGGGTTGGGCATGATCCTGCGCATGCTCGGCGGCTGACAGCGCTGCGAGCGACGGACGTCGCTGGCTGACAACGCTGCGAGCGACGGACATCGCTGCCTGACAACACAGCGAGCGACGGACGTCGCCACGATCCGGTGACGTCCCACGACAGACCGACGCGCGGGTGCCGCCCGCCGGCAGTACCGACAGCACCGTCGGCGTCAGGCCGGGGTCAACTCGACCCCGGTGAATTCCTCCACCACGACCGTCGGCTCGAGCTCCGCGACGTCGTCCGGGTCGATGTCACCGGGGACGGCGGACCGCAGCGCGGCGCCGGCCCACGCCACCGCCCGGCGCAGCAGGATCTCCCAGGGCTCGCGGGTCAGCCCGGTGGCCACCGCGGCGGCGACCGCGTCCCCCGCCCCGAGCGCACTGCCCTTCTCCGGACGCGGGAGCCGCGCGAGGAGCATCGGACCGTCCGGCGGGACCAACAGCGCGTCGTGTTCGGCCAGGGTGACGAGCACGGTCCGGGCGCCGCGCCGTTGCAGGTCCCGCGCGCCCGCGACGACCCCGTCGACGCCGGTGGCCTCGGCGAGTTCCTCGCGTTTGGGCTTCACGACGTCCGGGTGCGCGGACAGCGCGGCCAGCAATGCCTCGCCGCTCGCGTCCACCACCGACGGCACGCCGTGCTGGTGGGCCGCATCCAGGAGGAGGTCACACGCGGAGTAGGCCGGTCCCTCCGGCATCCGCCCGGAGACGACCAGGGTCGTCGCGGGCCCGAGGATCAACGGTTCGAGCGTGGCGCGCAGCTGCTCCCACGCGGCAGACGGCACGGTCGGCCCCGGCTCCGCGAAGCGCGTGAGCACCCCGTCCCTCGTTTGCACGGTCACGATGCGCCGCGACGCCTCGCGCACGTCGGTGAACAGGTGCGGCACCCCGCGGTCGGACAGGTCGGCGAGGATCGTCTGCCCTTGGGGGCCGCCCGCGAATCCCGCCGCGATCGAGGGGTAGCCCATCGTCGTGAGTACGGAGGTGACGTTGACGCCCTTGCCCCCGGCGCGGGACCACATCCGGCGGACGAAATGCGTGTCACCCTCGACGATCCGATCAACCTCATAGCAGATGTCCAGCACCGCGTTGGGCGTCACGGTGACGATCATGGGCGAGCTCCCCGAGGTCGGCGGTCCTGCCGAGGTGTTCCGGCGCGCAGCGCCCGACCGGCGCTGGCCAGAGCCCAGCCTACGCGTCGCCGCATCCGAAAAGGCAGGGTTTCGTCCAGATGAACGCAGCAAACCCGCAGGTCAGCAAGCGGGCCCTCGGTTGACTCGGCAGGTCGCCTGCGTCACGCCGCGAAGCCGTTGGCCGGATGGGGGTCACGGTGAGACGATTGCCCCCATGTCTTCGCGTCGCGAGGTCCCGTTCCTGCAGGAGGCCCCTCCGCCGCCGGCCCGACCCGGGGATCTGATGACCGCGCAGGAGGCGGGGGTCGCGCTGCGCCGGGCGTGCCTGCTGGACGGTCTGGCCGAGGTGGCCGCGCGGGCCACGATCGGCGCTCTGGCCTGCGTTGCGGTGGGCGCGGCGGTCCGGCTCTCGTGGTCCTGGCAGCCGAGCCCGGTCAGCGTGCTGCTCGCCACGATCGTGGTGGGGGTCTTCGCTGTGGCATTGCCGGTGCGGACCTACCGTGCGGCGGTGCGGGACGCCAACGAGTTGCGCCTGGGCCGGGTCGTCGACGCGCCTGCCCCCGGGAAGATCGTCGTCCGCGGGGTCACCGGAGCCGTGTGGTGCTGGGCTTACCGCAGCAGGTGGGGGATGCGCGCGCTGGTCCCCGGGGAGCGGGTGTGGACCACCGGACGCGGGTCCATGAACCGTTCGCCCGCCCTGGTCCTCGCCACCCCCGTGCGCGGCCGGGTGCACGTGCTGTGGCCGACACGGGCTCGGGGCTGCGAGCGCCTGCCGGACCCGCAGTCGGACCGGGAAGCCGACGAGCCGCTGAGCTACGAGGACGAACACCAGTCCTGAGCGCAGCGAACGGCCCGCGGGGGGATCGTGCGTGCCTCCGCTGCCGCGGGGCGCGCGGGGGTTAGCGTTCGAATATGGCCGACCCGATCGTCTCCCTGCCACCGTCCGTCACCCTCGACGAGGGCTCCGGTGGTTTGACCCGCCTGCGAGTTCGCACCGCGCGCTGCACCGGCGAGCTGTACCTCATGGGCGCCCACGTCACCGAGTGGACGCCCGCCGGGGCGGATCCCGTCCTGTGGGTCTCCGCGCGCTCAAGGTGGGCCAGCGGTGAGCCCATCCGCGGCGGGATCCCGGTCTGCGGCCCGTGGTTCGGGCCGGGACGCGCCGGCGGGTTGACGCCCGCGCACGGCTGGTTCCGTATCTCTCCGTGGGAGCTGGCGGAGGTCGTCGAGGCCGACGGCACCGTCACCGTCCGCCTCACCCTGGACGGCGCCGACGCCCCCCACGAGGTGGGGCGTGGCCTGAGCGCCTCGTACGAGATCCGGTTCGGCGACACCCTGCAGCTCGCGCTCACGGTCACCGCCGGGCCGGAAGGCCTGGAGTTGGAGGAGGCGTTCCACACGTACTTCTCCGTCGCGGACATCGCCTCCGTCACGGTCGAGGGGCTGGACGGGTGTCGCTACGTCGACAAGGCACCGGGCGGTCGGGCCGTCAACGCTCAAACGGGTGCGGTGACGTTCAACCGTGAGACTGACCGGGTGTACGCGCACGAGGGCGAGGTGTCGATCGTCGACCCGGGCGCGGGCCGGCGCCTCCTGATCACCAAGGAAGGCTCGGCCTCCACCGTCGTGTGGAACCCGTGGGTGGCCAAGGCCGCGGCCATGGAGGACTTCGGGGACGACGAGTGGCGGCAGATGATCTGCGTCGAGGCCGCGAACGCCCTGCGGGCCGCGGTGCCCCTGGAGCCCGGTCAGTCGCACACGATGGTCGCGACCGCGGCGGTGCGTCCGCTCTGACGCCCGCGTCCGGCGACGTCCCTCTGACGCCCCGTGCCGGGACGCGTCAGGAACGCGTCCGGGCGGCCGCGGGCCGTACCCTGACGAGGGCGTGTGAAGGAGGGGGAAGGAGGGGTCGGCGTGCGTGGTTTCGGTCCGAGCGCGTCCCGCGGCGTCCGGGCCTCCCTCACGGCCACCGTCTGCGCGGCCCTTCTGACGTCCGTGGCCCCCCTTCCGCCTGCCGCGGCGGAGCAGGGTGAGGTGCCGACCGAGCCGCTGACGGTGTCGGTGGCCCCCGAGGCCGGCGGAGCAGCCGTCACCCTCGACGCGGCGCTCTATCGCCCCTCCGGCGCGGGACCGCACCCGGCGGTGGTGCTCGCGCACGGCTTCGGCGGCAGCCGTCAGGACCTGGAGGCGAGCGCGCAGGAACTCGCCCGGGACGGTTACCTCGTCGCCGCCTACACCGCCCGCGGGTTCGGATCCTCCGGAGGCCTCGTACATCTGAATGACCCCGAGTTCGAGGTGGCGGACGCGCGGGCCGTGATCACGGCGCTCGCCGCGCACCCCGACGTGCAGCTCGATCGGCCCGGCGACCCTCGTGTCGGGGTCTCGGGGGTGTCGTACGGAGGCGCGCTGGCCCTGATGGCGGCCGGTGCGGACGCTCGCGTGGACGCGGTGGTGGCCGCCGCGACGTGGAACGATCTCGCGGCGGCCTTCTACCCCAACCACGTGGCGGGGCAGGCGAACAGCCCGGCGGGGCTGGATCCCGCCGACGTGCCGGGCGTGCTCAAGCGCCGGTG